>DATEVZ010000327.1:0-5753 GCA_035258265.1 Candidatus Acidiferrales bacterium | reverse complement strand
AAATAGCGCGCCGGTGGAAATGCCGTGATTCACCATCTGGTAGATCGCGCCCTGAATCGAAATCGTCGTGAAGGAGAAAATTCCTAGTACGACAAATCCAAGGTGGCTTACGGATGTGTACGCAATCAGGCGCTTGAAATTCGGCTGGATCGTGGCTACCAGCGCACCGTAAACAATTCCGATGATTGCCAGCACTCCGATGAACGGCGCCATGCGATGCGCAGCACCCGGAAACAGCGGCAGGCAAAAACGCAACATGCCGTAGCAGCCGAGTTTCAACATTACGCCGGCCAGAATTACGGAACCCGCCGTTGGCGCTTCGGTATGCGCGTCGGGCAGCCAAGTGTGCAATGGGAAAAGCGGGACCTTAATCGCAAAAGCCAGGAAGAACGCCGCAAACAGCCACAGCTCGGTATGCGGTGGCAAATGAATATAGCCGGTTTGAATTCGCGCCGTCAGTTCCGGCAAATCGAACGTGCGGATCAGATTCGCGCTTCCGCTGACGTTGTACAGCCACAGGATCGCCACCAGCATCAAGATCGATCCGAACATGGTGTACAGAATAAATTTCACCGCGGCGTAAATTCGCCGGTCATGTCCCCAGATGCCGATAAGGAAATACATAGGAATCAGCGTTAATTCCCAAAAGAGGAAGAACAGAAACAGATCGAGAGAGACGAACACGCCGATCATCGCCGTCTCGATGACCAACAAAGCGATGAAAAATCCCTTTAAGTATTCGTGAATGGATTGCCAGGAGCACAGAATCGCCAGTGGCGTCAGAAAAGTGGTCAGCAACACCAGGAACAGGCTGATGCCGTCCACACCGATGTGGTACTGAATGGCTTGGCCGACCCAGGGGTGATTTTCGACGAACTGAAATCCGGCACTTGCTGAATCGAAGCCCGGCAGCAACAGCAGCGATATCGCAAATTCTGCAAGCGACACTGCAAGCGCAATACGCCGAATCCAGATGTGATCCTCGGAACGCAGCAGGAGCAGCGCGGGCACTCCCAGCAGCGGTAGGAATGTGATCACCGACAGCAAGTGAGATTGCATTTCCACGCTAGCGCCCCATTCCCCAGAGTCCGAGCATCAGCAAGGTGACGCCCACCGCGCCAATCACCACCCAACTTGCGTAGCTGCGCGCGTTGCCCGATTGAATTTCGCGCAACTCCGCGCCGGATTCCCGCGCCACACGTGCCACGCCGTTCACCGTGCCGTCAATCAGGCCCTCATCCACCACGTGCCATAGCACGTTGGTTGAAATCCACAGCAGCGGTTGGACGATTGCGGCGTTATACAGCTCATCCGCATAATACTTGTGCAGAATCAGTGTGTAGGGACCGCGCAAGCTCTGCGTCAATTTTTTCGGCGTCTCCGGGCTCTTGATGTAGAACCACCACGCCACCAAAAGGCCGAGCAGCGCATTGATTACCGGCCATCCGGTCAGCGCGTGCAGCAGCACCATGCTGGCGCTCTCCGGGGCTGCACCCTCGTTGACGATTGCGCTGGCCGCTGGATAGGCGGTGAACACCGGACTCAGGAAATTCGAAAAATAGTCGGGGCCGTTAACTAGGTGCGGCGCGGCGACCCATCCACCAACCGTCGAAAGGATGGCCAGGAGAATCAGCGGCACGGTCATGCTCTTCGGCGATTCGTGGACGTGAACTTCGTGCTCGTCGTAGCGCGGCTTGCCGAAGAACGTGAGGAAGACCAGCCGGAACATGTAGAACGAAGTGAGTCCCGCGCCGACAAGGCCAAGCAGCCAGAGCAAAATACTCGCGTGAGGCGCAGAATGCGCGGCCTCCAGGATTTCGTCTTTGCTGAAGAAGCCGGCGAATCCCGGTATGCCGGCTATCGCGAGCGTGGCAATCAACATGGTCCAAAACGTAATTGGGATCTTGTTACGCAGGCCGCCCATGTGCGGCATTTCCTGATCGCCGCCCATGGCGTGAATCACGCTGCCGGCCGCGAGAAACAGCAGGCCCTTGAAGAATGCGTGGGTCATCAAGTGAAAGACGCCCGCGGCGTAGGACCCGACACCCAACCCAAGAAACATATAGCCAAGCTGCGAGACAGTAGAGTACGCGAGCACTTTTTTGATGTCAGTTTGCACCAGCCCAATCGTCGCGGCGTAGAACGCGGTGAGCGCGCCGACTAGGGCGACGATGAACATCGCGAACGGCGCTCGCGAAAATAACGGATTCATCCGCGCGACCATGTACACGCCCGCAGTCACCATCGTCGCCGCGTGAATCAGCGCGCTGACGGGCGTGGGACCTTCCATGGCATCCGGGAGCCAAACGTAAAGCGGCAATTGCGCCGATTTGCCGATAGCGCCAGTAAAGAGCAGCAGGCAGATGACGGTCAGCACGCCGGCGGGCGCGAAGGCCTCAGGCTGCATGTTGAGGGTCTGCGCAAAAATAGTGCGGAAGTCCACCGACTGGAAGGTCCAGAAGAGCAGCAAAATACCTACGGTGAATCCGAGGTCGCCGATGCGCGTAGTGATGAACGCTTTCTTCCCGGCGCTGATCGCAGATTGTTTCAAGAACCAGAATCCAATCAGCAAATAACTGCAAAGCCCGACGCCCTCCCAGCCGACGAACATCAGAACCACATTCGCAGCCAGCACCAGCGTGAGCATGAAAAAGACGAAAAGGTTCAGGTAGGAGAAAAAGCGGTAGTAGCCCTCTTCGTGAGCCATGTAGCCCGTGGAATAGATGTGTACCAACAGGCTGACGAAAGTGACGACGAACAACATCACAATCGTGAGTTGGTCAACCTGCAGGGCGAAGTCTACTTTGAACTGACCGGCGGTAATCCATGTGAAATAGCTTTTCACCCAGGGGATTTGGTCTGCCGAAAGCTGCATAAATTCGCGAACCAGTTCGGCGACGGAAAGAAACGCAACCGAAACCGAGCCGATTCCAACCGCGTTGACAATCGGCTTCGTGAAATTCTTGCCCAAAAGGCCGTTGATGGCCGCACCCAGCAGGGGCAGCGCCAAAATGATCCACAGATGATCGAGTATGAGCATCAGAATTTCAGCAGGTTGATCTGCTCAATATTGAGCGTGCGCCGGTTCTGGTAGACGGTGATGACAATGGCTAGCCCTACCGCTGCTTCGGCCGCGGCGACTACAATCACGAAGAATACAAAGACGAGTCCGTCGAGCTGATTGTGTGCGCGCGCGAAGGCTACGAACGCGAGATTCACGGCGTTGAGCATCAGCTCGATGGCCATGAAGATCGTGATGATGTTGCGCTTGAACACAAACGCGACGATGCCCAATCCGAAGAGTATCGCGCTCAGCACTAGATAGTAAGAAATGGGAACTACGTTCATTCGTCCTTCTTTGCCAGAACCAGCGCGCCGAGAATGGCGATCAAAATGAGAATTGACGTCGCTTCAAACGGGAACAAGTACTTCTGGAAAAGTTGCGTGGAAAGCTCGCGCGTGGAGGCCGCAGTATTCGCTGCCTCCGAGCCATTGGCGATCGTCGCGCCGACAACGGAGTGTGCCATCCAGTGCGCAAGTTCCAGCAACAAGAACATTCCCAGCGGCAGGCCGGCATATTTTGCCAGCTTGCTGTAATCCGTGCGTTCCTCGATGCCCGCGTTGAGCAACATGATTACAAAGACGAACAGAACCATAATGGCGCCAGCGTATACGATGATCTGCACGGCCGCGATGAACTCCGCGCCTAGCAGCAGGTAAAGCACCGCCAGCGAGATCATCACCAGGACAAGCGAAAGCGCGCTATGAATCGGCTCGCGCGCCAGAATCAGCATTAGCGCGCCTCCCACAGCCACGAGCGCGCAGATGAAAAACACGATGAAGGGAAGACTCATCCGTGATTCACCAGCAGGGGCCAAACCTTCACGAGCGCCGTCACCACCAGGTTGGCAAGCGAGACTGGCAGCAAGAATTTCCAGCCAAAAGACATCAATTGGTCATAGCGGAAGCGCGGCAGCGTGCCGCGCGTCCACACGTAGAAAAACATGATGAGTCCGACCTTGAGCAAAAACCAGAATGGCCCTTGAATGACGGACATCACCACGGGATGCAAGCACGCGAGGCCAATCACCGTTGCGCCGGTGGAGATGACGACGAGTTGTACGCGCGCAATTCCTCGCGCTAGCATCACGGTGTCATACCAAAGATAGATCGCGAGCCCAAGCAGGCCGACTGCGGGCAGGTATTGCAGGAACGTCCAGCTGTCCGGGAAAGGTGAGAGCCAGCCGCCGAGGAAGAGAATCGTGGCGAGGCACGCGACCGTGAGCATGTTCGCGTACTCGGCCATGAAAAACATGGCGAATTTGAAGCTGGAATATTCGGTGTGGAACCCGGCGACCAATTCGGTTTCGGCTTCGGGCAAATCGAACGGCACGCGATTCGTTTCCGCAATCGCGGCGGTGAAGTAACACAGAAAGCCGATAATCTGTGGAATGATGTGCCAGCGCGGAATGAGACGCCAGTAGTAGCCACGCTGTCCTTCGATCATTTCGTTGAAATTCAAGGTCCCCGCAAGCAGCACGACGCCGACAACCGAGAGTGTAAGCGAAACTTCGTAGCTGATCATTTGCGCAGAGCTGCGCAGGCCACCCAGCAGCGGATACTTGCTGTTAGAAGACCAACCCGCCAAAGCCACGCCGTATACGCCCATTGAGGTGATGGCGAAGACGAACATCAGCCCGATGTCCACATTTGCGACGATCAGCGTGGACTGGCCCAGCACTTGAACGCCGGGCGGTCCGAAGGGAATCAACGCAAGCGTAGTCAGCGCGAGCGAAAGCGCCAGAAACGGAGCGAGAATGTAGACGAACTTATCCGCTCCCGGCGGCGTCAGATCTTCCTTGAAAAGGAATTTCAGGCCGTCCGCGAGAGGCTGGAGCAGTCCGTGAGCGCCAACGTAGTACGGGCCCCATCGCGATTGAATGTGCGCGACGACCTTTCGCTCAAACCAGGTCAGGTATGCCAGCGTCGTCAAAATCAAAAACAGCAAAATGACGATCTTTACTAGCGATACCACCAGGACTGGATGCTGGGCGACGAAATCCACGGCGTATCTTTTGCCTCTTTGGTAGAAGTGAGTTTGGAACAGTAACGTCCCAGGGAACCGCTGGTAAAGAGAAAATCGTTGGACGAAAAAATATTTCCGACCGGCACATCGTACGCTGGTTCTTGCGAACGAGACGTTGCGGACGAAACCAAGGCGCGGCCCGCAAGCAGATTGGCTACGGATAGATCGTAACCCGGCACGTTCTGGCGAATTTCGTCGAAGGCAGCCTCAGGCGTGCGCAAGCGAATGGGCGAACCGACCCCCAACATGCTTAGTTGATGTGAAAGGATGCGGATCAGATCGAAATCGCTGCGCGGCCCCTGCGGATCGATCGAGCGGTGGGTCATCTGCACTTCACCTGCCGTGTTGGTCAGCGTCCCATCTTTCTCGTAGGAAGATGCAGCAGGCAGAACCACGTCGGCACGCTGCGCAGTCTCCGTAAGGAACATTTCGTGGACCACGAGTAGTTCGAGCCCTGCGACCTTGTCAGGTTGCGCAAGGCCAAAACTCTTTACGGGATTGGCGCCAATGACGTACAGAGCCTTTAGTTTGCCCGTTGCCGCAGCTTCCACCATTTGGCGTGCGCTGAAACCAGGCGCAGTGGGCAGGTCGACGCCACCCCAAATTTTTCCGAAGCGCTCGCGGTTGGATGCTTCGGTAATGTGTGCGTAACCCGGTAAACGATCGG
>DATEVZ010000326.1:0-4548 GCA_035258265.1 Candidatus Acidiferrales bacterium | reverse complement strand
CCCGGAACGCCACTTTCGGATTGTTCTTCGACAACACCTTGGTAATCGCTGCCGTCGAAGTCGTCTTGCCGTGGTCAATGTGGCCGATCGTCCCGATATTCACATGCGGCTTATTCCGCTCGAATTTCTCTTTCGCCATTTCTCTCTCTGCTCCTCAAATAGAACTAATCTCGTTGCTTCATTCCCGGTCGTAATTACTTCTTTGGCTTGTCGCCGTTGGCCCCGCCAATAATATCGTCCGCGATATTTCCCGGAACCTGCTCATAATGGGAAAAGTGCATGGTAAAGCTGCCGCGCCCCTGCGTGCGGCTACGAATTTCCGTTGCATAACCGAACATTGCGGCGAGCGGCACGCGCACATTAATTATCTCGGTTCCACCGCGCGATTCGCGTCCCTGCATCTGTCCGCGGCGCGAATTCAAATCTGCGATCACCGTTCCCATGTAATCTTCCGGAACTACCACTTCCACGCGCATGATGGGCTCGAGCAATTTCGGATTGGCTCGCTTGCAAGCGTCCTTGAAAGCCATGGACCCCGCGATCTTGAACGCCATTTCCGAGCTGTCCACGTCGTGGTAGCTGCCATCGGTCAACACCACCGCGGCATCCACCATCTCGTATCCCGCTAGAACGCCCGTTTCCATCGCTTCGCGCACACCCGCTTCGATCGGCGCGATAAATTCCTTCGGAATCGCTCCGCCCACAACCTTATCCACAAATAACAGGCGATGTTCTTTGTCGAAATGCCACTTGCCGCCCTTGCCGCCGGACACTTGCTTGGCCAACTCGTCGATTTCGTCGGTAGACATCTCGTGCATGTCTTCGTGATTCGAATTCGCCAGAGGATGGACGGTCAGCACCGCGTGGCCATATTGCCCGCGCCCGCCGGTCTGCTTGATATACTTCCCTTCACCTTCCGCCGCCTTCAAAATCGTCTCGCGATACGCCACCTGCGGCCGGCCCACATTGGCCTGCACGCCAAACTCGCGCATCATGCGGTCCACGATAATTTCTAGATGCAGCTCGCCCATCCCGGAAATCAGCGTCTGGTTGGTGTCGTGATCGGTATGTACGCGGAACGTGGGATCTTCCTGCGCCAGTTTTCCCAGTGCCGTGCCCATCTTTTCCTGGTCCGCTTTGGTCTTCGGCTCGATGGCCACCGAAATCACCGGCGCCGGAAAATCGATGTTTTCGAGCAGTACTGGTTTGTCTTCATCGCATAGTGTGTCGCCGGTCGTGACGTTCTTCAAACCCACGCAAGCAGCGATGTCGCCCGCTTCAATGGACTCGATTTCTTCGCGCTTGTTCGCGTGCATGCGCAGCAAGCGTCCAATGCGCTCGCGCGTCTTGCGCGTCGAGTTGTAAACGTTTTGCCCCGCCTTCAGCACGCCGGAATACACACGAATGTAGGTTACGTGGCCGACGAACGGATCGGTCATGATCTTGAACGCCAGCGCCGAAAACGGTTGGTCGTCAGCCGCGCGCCGCAGGATCGCTTCGTCGCCATTCGGATCCGTGCCCTCGACCGGCGGCACATCCGCTGGCGAAGGAAGATAGTCTACGACCGCGTCCAGCAGCGGCTGAATGCCCTTGTTCTTGAACGCCGAGCCCGCCAACACCGGCACCAGCTTCAATCCAATCGTTGACTTGCGGATTGAAGCGCGCAACTCCGCCGGTTCGAGCTTATGCTGTTCGAGATACTTGGTCAAAATGGCGTCGTCGTGCTCCGCAATGTACTCGACAACCTTCTCGCGATGCTCTTTGTAAAATTCCGGCGTCAGCGCCGAAGCCTTCACCGCGGTCTCCAGCGCCGGATGCGCCTTCAGATATTCCGCATCCCACAGCTTTTCCAGCGGCAAAGTCTCGTATTCCGCGCCCAGCGTCTCGTCCTTCCAAACGATCGCGCGCTCTTCGATGAAATCAATCACGCCGAGGAAATTATCTTCTCTTCCGATGGGATACTGCAGGGGAACGGGGTGGGCTGAAAGTCTCTGGCGCATCGAGCGAATCGAATGGTCGAAATCCGCGCCGATGCGGTCCATCTTGTTGATAAACGCGATGCGCGGTACGCGATACTTGTCCGCCTGGCGCCACACAGTTTCCGATTGCGGCTGCACGCCAGCCACGGCGTCGAAAATCGCGACGGCTCCATCCAGCACACGCAACGAACGCTCGACTTCCACCGTAAAATCCACGTGTCCCGGGGTATCAATGATATTAATGCGATATTTCTTGCCGAAACGCGTCCAGGAAGCCGTCGTCGCCGCGGAAGTAATCGTGATTCCGCGTTCGCGCTCCTGTTCCATCCAGTCCATCACCGTGGTGCCTTCGTGTACCTCGCCGATCTTATAAGTCACACCCGTGTAGAAAAGGATCCGCTCGGTTGACGTGGTCTTCCCTGCGTCAATGTGCGCCATGATCCCGATGTTGCGGGTCTGATCGAGTTGTACCTGTCGTGCCATTTGAAACTGTTCCTCGCGCTACCAGCGATAGTGCGCGAAAGCCTTATTCGCTTCCGCCATGCGGTGCACGTCCTCCTTCTTCTTCACTGCTCCGCCGCGACCGTTCGCCGCATCCATGATCTCTTCGGCGAGTTTGTCCGTCATCGTCTTGCCACTGCGCGTCCGGGAATACAGCACCAGCCAGTGAATCGCTAGCGACTGCTTGCGGAACGGGTTCACTTCCACGGGTACCTGATAGTTCGCGCCGCCCACGCGCCGCGTCTTCACTTCCAGCACTGGCTTGCAATTCTCCACAGCCTTCTTGAATAGTTTGAATGCGTCGTCGTTCGACTTCTTCGCCACCTGATCCATCGCGTTGTAGAAGATGGCCTGCGCCGTCGCGCGCTTGCCGTCGTACATCATGCTGGAAATGAACTTCTGCACCAGATCACTGCCGTATACGGGATCGCCTGGAATCTTCCGGCGGAGAACCCATCCTTTACGTGGCATCGTTCCGCTCTCCTACTTCTGCGCGGCTTTGGGCCGCTTCGCGCCATATTTCGAGCGCGCTTGTTTTCGATTTTCAACGCCTGCTGCATCCAAAGTGCCGCGAATAATGTGGTAACGCACGCCGGGCAGATCCTTCACGCGGCCGCCGCGCACCAGCACGATCGAGTGCTCCTGCAGATTGTGGCCAATACCGGGAATGTAAGTGGTGACTTCCGCGCTATTCGTCAGGCGCGCGCGCGCCACCTTGCGCAACGCCGAGTTCGGCTTCTTTGGCGTTTGCGTATAAACACGTACGCACACGCCGCGCTTTTCCGGACAGCCCTCCAGCGCGGGTGATTTTGTCTTCATCCGGATCTTGTCCCGGCCATGACGCACGAGCTGTGAAAACGTCGGCACGCTTTCCCCCTATCCAAAAACTCGCTGCTAGACACTCGTATGCAAAAATCCTGTGCGCAGATTTCCGCGCAAGGCAAATTAACCCGCGCAAAATTCGGCGAGTGAATGAACAGAAAAGGTCGCCACACCCGAAGGAGTTACCAGGTACTCCGCGAAAACGCTTCACCCCGAGGAGTGAACTGCATCTTCTACTGATCTGCGGAGAGGCTCACACGGCTTTGCGGGGCTGGCGCCCCATTTCGGCCGCTCTTTCCTACCCCGTTCCGTCCTTCTTTGTTCCGGGATACGAAAGACTTCCCTAATCACCACTGGGCCCATTGGCCCTAAGACAACCGCAGAAGTATAGGAGAATCAACAGGTCTTGTCAACTCGATTCCCTGCGGAAAATAAATCTGAGCGATTGGTTTGCACCGTGCTCCGACCCGAAGGTCACTTTTTACTCAAATACCGCCCTCAGCATCCCTCACCGTCGTTCATTCTAGACCTCCCGCGCGCGCGCAATTTGGCCGCCGAGAGCTTGCTCGTGTTTTATTTCGGGAACAGGAACGAATATCCGTAACATACAGATTACACGTTGGTTATACTAGTGCAAGCCCTGGTCTCCCTGCAGGTTGGCGCATCAGTCTAGGCTCTTTCAATCTATCGCCCTTCGCTTCCGACGTTTCGCATTTGCTCACTTTCCTCGACCGTCCCGCTTTACGCAACTCGCCAACGCCCCTACACTAGTTCCGTCTAACTCGAATTGGGAGCAGCAATGAAGAGTTTTTGGATCGGTGCACTCTGCGTCGTTGTACTTTCATCCTCCGTCGCGGCCCAACAAAAAGACTCCGCGCCCGCTGCGCCACAATCCGCCGCGAAGGCAGCCGAACAAAAAACACCGCCCGCCGATTTTTCGCAAGAACCGTTCGTCATCGAAGAATATTACACCACCGCGCGTTTTGAAAATGACGGCACCGGCGAACACGATCTCACCGCGCGCATTCGCGTGCAAAGCGACGCCGGCGTCCAGCAATTAGGCGAACTCGTCTTCGGATACAACTCAGCCAATGAGCAAATGGACGTGCGCACCATGCGCGTCCAAAAACCCGACGGATCGGTCGTAAATGCTGGATCCGACGCGACCCAGGAAATGACAGCCAGCGTCGCGCGCGACGCGCCCGAGTACACCGACTACAAGGAAAAGCACATCACCGTCCCGTCG
>DATEVZ010000325.1:0-12241 GCA_035258265.1 Candidatus Acidiferrales bacterium | reverse complement strand
CGACCTTATTTTCATACCGCGTAGCTTGCACGTCCCTTCCAACTTCGGCGTCTTCCAGAGCCGAGACGATCGTCCACCAGTCAGCATTTCCAGCCTTCGAGTTTGGTCCTAAGACTTGCAGGCGGAGACGTTCGGCGGAGTGAAAGCGACCCTGCTGAATCTCGATCAAGGAATGTTCCTGCAGGAAATCTTCTCGAGCGCTGCCTTGCTCTTCCTTTTTAAGGATCTTGTCGACTGTGTCCCGGTCGCCTGTGGCGAATGCCACGATGAGTCTTTCCCGCCGGAGGAGCAGCGTGTCGAATTTAAGGGCGTCCGCTTTGGCGAGCCACGATTTTGCCTCATTGAATCTGCTTGCGTACCGGATGGACTGTACCGCGCTACCGAAGTAATAGGAACTCGGCCGCAACCGTGCAACCTCAGCCGCTTCGTCAGCGGCCCGGTCGGGCCGGCCCAGATGTACAAATGCTTCCCTGAGGTTGGCATGGGCGAACGGATCCCGAGGAAAAATCTCCAGGAGACGAAGCACGGAAGAATATTCCTTCTCCCAGTCGCCGATCACATTACTGTAATAGGTGATTTCGAAGGCCAACCGGTCTTTTTCCCGCAATCGGTCGCGGAGTTGGTATGCACGCGCGTAGGAAGCCTCCGATAAATCAGTTTTGCCAAGGAAAAGGTAGGCCGCGCGCCCATGCGCTCATGCGTAACGGCAAGATTTGGATCCAGTTCGACAGCTCGCTGATAGGGTTTGAGCGCTCCGTCAACATCACCGGCGATGGAAAGTTTGTTCCCTTGACTGGCGGCTTGCAAAGCCTCCAGTGAAGGGCTGAGCGCCGTTTCCAGCGGCTGATTGAAGCGTGCCAGCGAATCAGCCGGCTCTCCCAGCTTCGCGCGAAGGCGAGCGGCGGTGACTCCCAATTCGTGGACGACTTCATCTCGCTTGCCGATGTCCGCCTGCTCTTTAGCCAAGGTTGCTCCCGACGCACAGTCGAGCGCCCGCATCTGCAACTGGTAGCCATTGCCGATATCGCCGATCGACTGAGAGATCGCCATCCTGCTGCTGGTCTTGCTACAAATCTGGCGTGCCACGTCAGGCGCCAATTTTGTAGTCGGCGGCAGATTGAGTTGCGCCAGAGTTCCGAGCACTTTATCCCTGCCTAGAATGTTCAGATAATGTGTCTGCTCCATTTCGTATCGCAAAGCTAGATCCAACGTGTCGTCGAACACCGGATCGCTCGTCTCGTTTTTGGTATCGGCGAGAACAATGGTGTCCGTAGCGGAGAGCGTCACCCGGTGGCGGTACCTCCAGTAGGACCAGAAGGTCGCGGCGATAACGGCCAACAGCGCGGCCGCCGCGATCCATTTGCGCAAGCGGAGACGAGGTGGCGGTGATTTGGTAACCGTCGCTTTGGTTGGAAACCCGACGGGTCGCGCATCGGTTTTTGAAGTTTCGGTCGCAGCAGCTTGAAGCGTGGGATGGTTTGCACTATCTGCCGCCTCGGCGACAGTGACACCCGGGGTGAACTGGTATCCCTTTCGGGCAATGGTGACAATCAAGCGGGTGTCTGCCCCATGGTCCCCTAGTGCCTTGCGTAGATGGGAGATGTATTGCGTCAGGTTCCCTTCCTCTACGAACGTGTCGCCCCACACGGCTTGCAGCAATTCCTCCTTGGTGACCAAGCGGTTGGGGTTTTGAGCTAGAACGAGCAGGACGTCGAAAGCCTTAGGGGTAAGAGAAACGGGTGAATCCGCGCGAGACAGGGTGCGCCTGCCTGGATCTAGCACAAACTGCCCGAAGCGGTACAAGTTGCTCATAGAAATCAGCTTATAGAGAGACTCAGAGTTTTTCATCTTTTTTCAGAGTTCTCTGAAGGACTTCCCAAAGCCAGGCCTTGAGAATATGCCCCGAGATGCCAGCGAGTAGCGCGCAAAAGCAAGCGCCTTGCCAGTCAACTCGATCAACGGGTTGTGGAACGGACGGCAGAACTTGCCAGGCCGGCGACGAAATGAAGAAGGAAATTGCTGAAGACAGGGACATTAAGCCGCATTTGGGAGAGCGAAGCGGACCTACATTCAAGCCTGCTGTCCGCAGCAGACCGAGCCAGTGCAAGACTCCCAGACGCCAAGGGAGTTTCCACATACATAAATGTTGCGCTGTATCTCGCCAATTGGCGAAACTTCGCCAGCCACGGCTCAGTTAAGTTCTGAATGGTCATCTCCTTAGCATGGGGCCACCAACTGCTAATCACGAGAGCAGCACCTTGGAAGGGGCGCGGAATGCTGAAGATCCAGAGAAAAACGAATGGGGGCGTTATTTTCACTCTAAGCGGTCGAATCGAGGCGGAGGATATTGACGAACTGCGTAAGCTCCTTGAGCTGGAAGGGGCCGACAGCCACATCGCCTTGGATTTGAAAGACGTAACACTCGTAGACCGCGATGCGATCACGTATCTAGCTGATTGTGAGGCGGACGGCACCAAGCTCGCGAATTGTCCGCCTTACGTCCGTGAATGGATTGGGCGAGAGCGTGGGGGGCCAAGGCGGAAGAAACAGAACGCACGCTCAGATAAACTGCAAAAAAGGGAGCAAGGCAATGAGCTTGAATAGTCTCACCTATCCTCTGCAAGACGAGGAGCTAAGGCCTAACACCGATCCGGAAATCACGCTTGATCTCGACCGAATCGACGAACCAACGAACTCGGAGACCGATTTCGAAGGCATCATTGGAAGAAGTTCGGGTCTCCGCCGCGTGCTGCAGATGGTCCAAACCGTCGCCTGGGGAGATTCAACTGTGCTCTTGCTAGGCGAGACCGGCACCGGCAAAGAGCTCATCGCGCGCGCCATTCACAGTCACAGTCCTCGCAGCGATCAGCCATTTGTCAAGATCAACTGCGCTGCCATCCCTACCGGGCTGCTCGAAAGCGAACTGTTTGGGCATGAGCGGGGATCGTTCACCGGCGCGATCGCACAGAAGATCGGCCGGGTCGAGCTAGCACATCAAGGCTCGCTGTTCCTGGATGAGATCGGCGACATCCCCCTCGAGCTTCAGCCGAAGCTTCTTCGTGTGTTGCAGGAACGGGAATTCGAGCGCCTGGGAAGCACTCGGACGCAGAACGTCGACGTGCGCTTTGTGGCCGCGACTCATCGTGACCTGGAAGGAATGATCCTGGAGAAACTATTTCGCAATGACCTTTACTATCGATTGAATGTTTTTCCCATCCATGTTCCTCCCTTGCGGGAACGTCCGGAGGATATTCCGCCATTGGTGCAACATTTTGTACAACAAGCCACACGACGAATGCGCAAGACGATTGACACGATTCCGTCGGAAACAGTGGAGGCTCTGATTCGGTATCGCTGGCCTGGCAACATCCGGGAATTGGAAAACATTATCGAACGCGCAGTGATTTTGAGCCCCGGTCCTGTGCTGCGGCTTTCGCCCTGGGATTTGAAATCTCGGCTCACGCCCGGTCAAAACACAGACCGCCATCAAACTCTGGAAGAGCTCGACCGCGACCATATCCTAAAAACACTAAGGGAGACCAGATGGGTTCTCTCCGGACCCAGCGGTGCCGCAGCCCGCTTGGGATTGAACCGCTCGACTTTGTACTTCCGGATGAAGAAGTTGGGTATCTCCCGAAGCCTTGATTCCTGCCCCAGTCCGAAGAGCGAGCCCGATGCAATCCACGACGCCATTACGCAAGCGGATCACTTTTGAGTGTACTCAAGGGTATGGCGAACTTTTGGGAGGAAGGACGCTGCTGCGCGCCGGCGGCATCGACACGCTGGTGCTCGCTGGTGTCCACACCCGCGGCGTCGTGCTGTCAACCGTTTGCCAAGCCGTCGATCTGGATTATCGGTTGGTCGTCGTCCGGGATTGCTGCGCCGACCCAGACCCAGAGGCGCATGCGATGCTGCTCGACTTCGTCATCCCGCAGCGGGCAGCCGTCGTCACCGTGGCGGAGCTCGCCGGCGCCCTGCCTGGCAGGTCTTCATGAACGAGAGCGATAGACCTGGAGAAGCGTCGCCACTGCTTAATAAAGGGCCCACTCCAGCAGTTTGCAAAACTATGGACTGGGGGTCGCGACCGAAGTCAGCTTTGCGACTCATTCCATCTCAAATGTCACATAAATCAGTTTTCCGTTGCGTTCCACCTGCATCGCCGCGGGCTCTCCGGGTTTCAATTTGCCGAATTCTGTGCGCAGATTCTCCACGCTGGTAATTTGTGCGCGATTCATCGAATGGATCACATCGCCCTCGAACAAGCCGGAATCCACGGCAAGTTTGTCGTTCACAATCGAAGTGACTATCACGCCCGAAGGAATCCGCAAATCCACCATCCCTTCCACATCCGGCGTGATCGTCAATCCCACAATCCCCAATCGCGGAATAAGATCCTTGCGCGGATCAGACAATTCCGAAAGCCGCGCCGGCTCATTTTTCGGCTCGTACACCGGGACATTCAATTCAAGCTTCTGATCGCCGCGCAAAATCTCCAATTTTGTCGGCCCGGCCGCATTACGCATGTAAAGGCTCAACGCAAAAAACGCCACGTTGTCCACCGGTATCCCGTCCACCGAAACGATCACGTCGCGAATCTTCAATCCCGCTCGCTCCGCCGTGCTGTCCGCGTACACATCGGAAACGATCACTCCTGCCTCACTCGCAATTCCCAGTGCTTGAGCCAAATCCGGAGTCAGTGACTGCAGCCCGGCTCCGATCGTCCGCCGCGGCACGCGCCCATACTGCCGAATCTGTTCGTAGGCGTAACGCACGATTCCGCTGGGAATCGCGAAGCCAATCCCTTCGTTCCCGCCGGACTTGGTATAAATGAAGGTATCGATCCCGATCATGTTTCCTTCCACATCCATCAGCGGCCCGCCGCTATTCCCCGGATTGATCGCCGCATCGGTCTGGATGTACACCATCGGATCATCCGGATCGGGCTGCCGCAAAACCGAACTCACCAAACCAAATGTGACGGAATTCTCGAGGCCCTCTGGGCTCCCGAACGCGAGCACGATCTGTCCCTTCTGCACGCGCGCGTAGCGCCCGATAGGCAGAGTCGGCAACCCGCTCGCTTCCACCTTCAGCACCGCGAGATCGATCTCCTTGCTGAACCCCACAACTCGCGCCGGCAAAATTTTCCCACGCGATTTCAGCAGCGCGAAAGGCTGGGATTCCTGATTGACGACTGGAGTCAAAGCCACGCGCACGCGGTCCGATCCCTTCACCACGTGATAGTTGGTGATGATGTAGCCCTCCGGATCCACGATCACCCCGGCACCGAGGCTGCGCGCACGTTCAAGGGCGCTCGACGCGCTGCTGTCCTCATCACTCGGCGAACCGTAGCCGGTCACCAGAATTTCCACCACCGCTGGCGAAACACGCTTCGCCAAATTTTCAAACGACGCGCTCAATTGCCGCATCGCATCCGAATTCGCTTCAGCGCCTGCCGCGGCCTGCGCCCATGTGCCAGCCGGAAAAAGTGACGCAGCCACGAGCAGCGCCAACGTGCAACTGCAAGATCGCGTCGCAAAAAAACCTTTAAGCGAATGACAGCCCATCATGAGAGTTCACCTTTCGGCTGCAGCGGAAGATCCCCAGGTTCGTCCCTTTCCACCGCGCCCCACTTCACGATTTTCAAGTCCAGCACAAAAATGGAATAAAGCACCGGCACCAGAAGCAGCGTGATAAACGTCGCGACGCCCAGGCCGCCGATTTGCGCGTAGCACAGCGGCTGCCACAAAGGTCCGCCGTGAATGGCCAGTGGGAACAGCGCCAGAATCGTCGCGCCCACCGTGATCATCACCGGCCGCAGCCGCACGATGCCCGCATCCAGCAGCGCCTGTTCCAACGGCTCGCCCTTTTCATGCATCTCCTCGATGAAATCGAAAAGCACGATCACGTGGCTGACGATTACGCCGATCAAACTCGCGATTCCCAGAAACGCCATGAATCCGAAAGGAGAGCCCATCACCCACAGAGCCAGCAAAGCGCCCGACACGCCATAGGGCGCGGCGGCCAGCACCAGCAGGGGCTTGATCGAATGGCGGAATTGAAACGCCAGCGCCAGAAAAATCATGCCGATCGAAACCGCCATCACGGCGGCCAGATTTGTGAAGCCTTGCTGCTGTTTGGCCTGCTCTCCGCTGATCGCGAGACTATAGCCTGGCGGCAGCGATTTCTGCAGTTCCGCAATCTTCGGCGCGGCGGCGGAAAATACTTCCGACGATAGAACTCCCGACAATGTGAAACTCTGCACCGAGATCGTCCGAAAATGCTCCAGGCGCCGGATGCGCAAAGTTTGCAACTCGTTTTCAATCTTGGACACTTCCAGCAGCGGCACCTTGTTGTTCGATTGCGAAGAATACACATACAGATTCTGAATGTCGGAGAGGGTGGCGCGCTCTTCCATCCGCAAGCGCGAGACCACCGGAATTTGTTGATCGCCGCGGCGCAGCGTGGTCATTGACGCGCCGCTCAGCGCCGCGCTCGACGATTGCGCTACATCCTGATTCGTAACCCCGGCCATATTCGCGCGGTCCGGGTCCACCTTCAAAGTGACCTCGAACCCATCCTGTCCCCAGTCATCGCGCACGCGCGCCGATTCCGGAACAGCTCGCAGAATCGCCGCAGCTTTTCCGGCGATGGAGCGCAGCGTGGCGATGTCCTTCGGCTCATCCAGCGCGCTGATGTCCGCCAGGCCCGTGACGCGCAATTCCACCGGATAGTCCACAGGGTTCGTCTGCAATTGCCGGACGTCCACGCGCGCCCCGGGCACATTATTTGAAATGGCGTCCTGAAACGGCCCGACTAGCTTCGGAGTGTCCTCCTTGTTGTCCAGCTCGATGATCAGTTGCGCATAGTTGAGTTGCTGAAGTTGCGGCGAAACGGAAAACCAAAAACGGGGACCGCCTCCGCCTTCGAACGCGGTCAGGGATTTCAGCACCTGCCGCGGCTTGCCGTCTTTATCCGGATGTTCGCTGCCGTATTTCTCGGCCGTGGCTCGCACCACGTTTTCCACCTGCATCACCGTCTGGTTGGTGGCAAAGAGCGGAACGTCATTCGGCATCCATATATCAAGGAATGAAAGGTATTGCACATCCTCCGGGAAAAATTGCGTTTTCAGGCGATGCCCGAAGAATCCGCCCAGCGCCAGGAAAATCAACGACACGCCAAAAGCCTTCCAGCGGTGGTCAATCACGAACTTGCCTACCCGATAGTAGAAGCCGCTGAACCCACGCGAGCGCCGCTCCTCCATCGTGCTTTCCTTCTTGGCAGTCGGCCGCAAAAGGTAGTAGCCAAGAAACGGAATGAACGTCATCGAAACCAGGCGCGAGGCCACCAGCGCGCAGGTCATCACGATCGGCAAGCTGTGCAGAAATTCGCCCGTGGTTCCGCTCAGCAGCAGAAATGGAAGGTAGGCGACGATGTTTGTGATGGTCGCGAAGAGAATCGCGTGGGCCAGTTTCGTCGGCCCCAGCCAGGCCGCGATGACCGGAGGATGATAGTCGGCCAGCGAGCGTTTGATCGAGTCTCCCGCCACCACCGGATCATCCACCAGCAGTCCTAATGCGATGATCAGTGTGGCAATGGACACTTGCTGCAAATCGATGCCCAGCAAGTGCGCGAATCCGAACGTCATCGCCAGCGTGATCGGAATCGAAATGGCCATCAGCACTGCCGAGCGCCATTCCCAAAAACCAATCAGTGAAACGATCACCACCAGCGCGATCGCTTCGTACAGCGCGTCCATGAAGAGGTCGACGTTCTCTTTCACCTGTCGCGGCTGGTCCGAAGTCGAAGCGACGATCAGGTCGGAAGGCAGCAGCCGGTTGGTCTCCTTCAGCTTTTCCTGAACGTGCTGCGCAAAAGCCCCAATTTGCTCGCCCTCGCGCATTTGCACAGCCAGAGTAACCGCCCGAGTGCGCTCCCATTTTCCGTGCGTGTCGCGCCACGTGTAGTAGTTGAGGTAGCGCGGGGGGCTTTGATATCCGCTGCGGATATCCACGAGGTCTCGCAGATACACCGGCGCGCCGAACGATGAGGTGCCTACGATTACGTTTCCGATGTCCGACGGAGTTGCGAACTCGCCAGAGGGATCCAGAATGATGTTCTTGGACCCCGCTTCCAACGCGCCGCCCGGGAGCGTGATGTTGCGCGCGTTCAAAATACCTTTCAGATTGGAAGGCTGCAATCCGTAAGACGCCAGCCGCTCCTGGGAGTAATCCAGAAAAATTTGTTCGGGCAGGACGCCCGAGCGGTCGACGCGTGAAACTTCCGGCGCCCCCAAAAGTGCGCGCGCCAGCAGGTCCGTAAAATCGTCAAGCTCGTGATACGTGTATTTGTTTCCCGGCGCGGCTGCTACCAGAGCCCCCACCTGGCTGGGATCGCGAACCGCGATCGGTGGCCAGGTGTCTGGATGGATTTCCGATTCGTGAGTCCTCGTTTGCACGTACGATTGGCCGTAAGCATAAATCTCCGCGTCGCTCTTCTCCGTGTACGCATCCACGGCCACAAAACCAGGCCCCGGGACCATTTGCGTGCGGTTCAGCACACCGTCTGCCTCGGCCGTCTGAGCGAATAAGCGCAAACCGCGCTCCACCGCTTCTTGCGGAACCGCTTCAGGAAAGCAATAGACGATCGAGATCGGAGCGCCGCGCCCCTCGTCGCGCCGTTGTGCGCGAAACTTTTTCAGCTTCACTTCAATCGCATACGCGCGCACCGCGATCGCCGCGGAATCCTCCAGGGGGCTCGCGACGGTCAGCATCAACGCAGCCGTATCTCCAAAGTCGCTATTGAACTTGATCGGTCCTGCGCCTTGGGGCAGGCTCAATGAATTCAGCTTCAAGTTCATGTCGCTGAATTCTTTCTTGGTGTCCTTTACCGATTCGGAGAGTTGCACTTGGATGATCGAAAGGTTCGGCAGCGAGAGCGACTTGATGCCGAAATCGGCACCCATCGGCGCGCGAATGTTGGCATTTTCGGCGATCGTTGACTCAATCGGACGCGTCACCAGTTGTTCCACTTGTTCGGAAGTCGCTCCTGGCCATTGGGTTACCACCGACGCCACGCGCACGGGAATGTCCGGATCCTTGCGCTTCGGCATTTGCGTGTAACCGTAAATCCCTGCGGCGAATGTCGCGATCAGCAAAATCCAGGAAATCTGGCGGTTTTCGACGAAGAAGCGAGCTGTGTTGTGCTCGTTCTGAATCAGGTCGGCGTCGGTACGGTGTGCCATCGGGGTATCTGTTGGATCCTTAAAAACTAGGGAATGATATGAACCACTTGGCCGTCGCTCACCAGCGTTGCGCCGTTCAATAACACGCGATCGCCGGGATTGAGCCCTTTGAGAATCGCAACCGTGTTTCCGAAGGCTGAACCAGTTTGCACGATCCTCCGCCGGGCAACGTCTTTGTCTCCGTCTCGCTGAACCAGGAAAACACTGAACGCTTTTGATCCATCCACGGTCGAAACGATGGCGTTCAATGGCACCACCAACAGCGGGACCCCAAGTTTCGATTGCCCCAGAATCAGTGTTGCAACCATTCCCGATTTCAAAAGGTCTTTCGGATTGGGAACGCTTACTTCCACCTGAAACGTGCGGCTTTTCTGATCCGCTTGCGGCGAAATCGCGGTAATCAGCCCCATAAATTGTTGGTTATACGTTTCCGTTTGAATGGCCTGTTTCTTGCCGAGCGCAACAGCTGCAAGCACTGTATCCGGCACGCCGAACACGGCCTTCACCGTCCGCATATCGCCCATGGTGAAGCCGGTCGTTCCACTCGCGACCAGCGCGCCAAGCTCGATATTGCGATTCAAAATCTGACCATCCATCGGCGCGCGCAATTCGCAATCGCTAAGGGCCTGCTGAGCCTGCGCCACTGCGGCTTGCGACGTGGCCACGGCGCCTTGCGTCGAATCGAATTGCGCTTTGGCGGAATCGTAATCTGTCTGCGTCAGCGCGTTCGCATTGTAGAGCGCCTGCGCGCGCGTGAAATCCTGCTTCGACTTTTCCGCGCCAGCCTGCGCTTGCTCCAGCTGTCCTTTATATTGATTCACCGCGTGCTCGTAATCCGACTGCCGCACCGTCGCCAGCACTGTGTCCTTCTTTACCCAATCTCCCTGCTGCAGATTCCGCACGCGTCCATCCACGCCCTTGCGCTGCAAAATGCTCGTCACATAGCCCGCCGACTTGAACGTCACCGAAAGCTGTGTGTAAGGCACGACGCTCGCCGAATAATTCACACCCTCCGCACCGGAATATTCCTGTACCTCGGCAACTGTCACTGGAATCGGCGGCGCCTCCACTGCCTTCCTCTGTGACTCGCAGCCGATCAGACCCGCCGCCACCAGAGGGACAAGTGTCGCGAAGTAGGCGCGATGTCTTCGCCTTTGGCCTCGCTGTCGGTTGTTCATCTAATCCTCGCCCAACGATTTTTCGAAATCCGCCCGCGCGGTCCAGAATGTTGAAAGCGCCTGCTGGTACTGTGCGGTCGCCTGCGCCATGTTGGCCTGCTCCGTCTGCAGATTGCTCAGCAGCGTGGCCTTCTGCTTGAACTGCTCCAGCACCACCTGCAGCTTTTGTTTCTCCGCGTCTTCTCCCAGCTGCGCCACCTTCAGGCTCGCGCGCGCCTCGCGCAGTTTTCGGAAGCGATTGTCCACGTCGATCACCACTTGGCTTTGCGTCTCCGTCAGACTCAAATGGCTCTGCTCGATGTTCCGTTGCTTTTCGTCCATCAAATGGCGCTTTTGGCCCCAATCGAATACGTCCCACTTCAGCGAAATTCCAAGCGAGTTTATGTTCGAAGGCAGTCCGCTGACGGTGAACGGCGAAAAAAACAAATAGTGCACTCCGATCTCGGGAATGTACTGCGCTTTCTCCAGCCGCCGTGAAAAGACGGCCTGCTCCACCTTGAATTGCGCCTGGCGAATTTCCGTACGGCTCGCGAGCGCTGTCTGCCGCGCCAGTTCCAAATCTTGCTCCTCCGGAATCGCGTCCGGCACTCCACTCAACCGAAAATCTTCGCGGATGTCGCGTCCCATCAAGTTGTTCAGATTTTCTTTTTGCGTCTCGATGGTGTCTTCCAGAGTCGTTACCTGCAACTCCGCTTGCGCCAGTTGAACTTTCACGCCCGTGCTCTGATAAGGCAACGCCGCCTTTTGCTGCACGTACTGTTCGGTCGTACGATCCACTTCGCGCAGCGCCTGCACATTTTCGCGCGCCGCTCCCAGCGCGCTCTGCGATTGCAACAGCGAATAGTATGCCGACTTCACCGAGTTTGTGATTTCCTGCCGTTCCTGTCGCAATTCCTCCTGGCTCAACTGCTTTCCCACCTTCAGCAACGCGACATTCAAATGCACGTCGTACAATTTCGAAAGCGGCTGCACCATCTGAATGAAAGTCAAAGCCGAAGCACTCGGATTGGTTGTGATTACTGAGTTCGCGGCCGGCACCGGCGTCGTCCCTATCTTGCCGAACACTCCCTCGGGAATGTGGACGTGCACGGCCGTCAGCAAATACGATCCCGAAATCTGCACGTTGAAATGCGGATAACGCTCGGTGCGCGCGGCCAGAATCTCGTCGTTCGCATACAGCACATTCTGATTCGAAATTTTTATCTCGCGGTTATTCTGCTGCGCCTCGGCAATCGCGCTTTCCAGGGTTAGAACGCTCGGCGCATCCGCCGCCGCGCTCTGTGCAAGCGAAGGGACAGCTGTAAACAGCACAAGTGCTGTCGTAAAAAAAAGGCGGGGCATCAAGACCGCACTCCCTTGCTCGTCTGTTTACGAGATTTTATTTGTGCGTGTGACGGAGCTGTTCCCGCCGAAGCATCGCGCTCAACGGAAGGAAACAGTTCGCGGAATGTATCTCTTTGCGCGCGCCGATGTCAATCCGAATTGCCCGCCGCTCGGTCAGCGCCTCAAATAAGAATTGTGCGAACGCGCCCCGCGGAGTATATTTCGCACGCTGCCGCGAGCCCCGCAATTCGGCTCTCGCAGGATCGCTCTCTGCCCCACCAATTTCGCGCTGAATATTCACACTCTGCCCACGGCACGTTTGTGGCGAAACCCAAACCATAGAGGACACCATGAATCTGCCCAGCGCGCGCGAGCCAAAAATCGCGAACTTGAAAATCACGCACACACAAATCACGAAGCTCGCAGCCGCCGCAGCAACTGGCCTCGCGCTTCTGGGAGTTTTTGCCGCCTCGCTCCATGGACAGGCCGCACTGCTCCA
>DATEVZ010000324.1:0-2951 GCA_035258265.1 Candidatus Acidiferrales bacterium | reverse complement strand
AGGGTACGATTTACGTTCGATGCCAGGGAGCCCTACCGCCAGATTGTGGGAGTGGTGGGCAACATAGCCCAGGACGATCTCGCGGGCCCGCCAGTCCCTGTCATTTACGTGGCAAACGAGCAGGGGCCATCTACGTTTCTGACGTACATGGTTCGGACTGCGGGCGATCCGGCGGCATTCGTGGGTACAGCGCAAGCGGCATTGCACGAGATGGATCCGCAGCTTCCTTTGATCCAGCCGCAAACGATGGAACACTTCACCAGTGAAACTCAGACAGTGTTCCTGCGCCGGTATCCTTCGTGTTTGATTGGGAGCTTTGCGGGGCTTGCGTTGATATTGGCGATGATCGGTCTGTATGGATTGATTTCATTCACCGTAGTGCAGCGCACGCGTGAGATCGGGATACGTATGGCGCTCGGGGCGCAGCAGGGCGATATTTTAGAGATGGTCATGCGACAAGGAATCCGCGCGGTGCTAGTGGGCGTGGCGGTTGGCGTGGTGGCCGCGTTGGCCTTGACGCGGCTGATGGCGAGCTTGCTCTTCGGTGTAAAGCCTACGGATGCGATGACTTTCGCTGGTGTGGCTGTCCTGTTGATGTGCGTGGCAGCCGCCGCCAGTTACATTCCAGCGCGACGGGCGATGCGCACGGATCCTCTGGAAGCGTTGCGGCACGAGTGACGTTTTCGAATTTCCCGCGTTTAAGAGTACGTGGGGCGCTTGTGTCTTCGGAGGATTGCATGAATTCAACGGCTACGGCTTTTTCAGCGCAGAGATCAGCCAACGGAATTGCAGTTTTCTGGGCGGGCCTGACGTGCGGGGTGATGGATATCACTGCGGCGCTAGTGGTGTACGGCTTGGTTTATGGCGTTCCTCCACTCCAGTTATTGCAGGGTATCGCCAGCGGATTATTGGGGCGGCAAGCGTATCGCGGGGGAATAGCGACTGCGGCGTTGGGCTTGCTGCTTCACTTTGTCATCGCGTTTTCGGCGGCCGCTGTGTACTTTCTGGTGAGCCGAAAATTCCCTTTCCTGATACAGGAGGCCGTGGTTTCAGGCGTTTTGTACGGCGTAGCTGTGTACTTCTTCATGCAGCAGGTTGTGGCGCTGTCGGCTACCGTGAAGCGTCCATTTTCTGTCCAGCTGCTGCTGATCGGCATGGTGATACACATCTTCTGCGTGGGACTGCCAATTGCACTCCTCGTGCGGAGGTATTCGGTAATTAAGGCGTAGCGATTGTGCAGAAGACACTGCGAGCCTCGACTTGAACACTTGGGACAACGCATTCAGGCGGAAAAGCGGCGGCAAGCCGCGCACTCCATATGGGCCTATGCAAGAACGCGCAACGGTGATTTTGCCGCTACGGTTGCGGGTGGGACTGTTACTTCTGGAAGCGGGGCTTCGCGCTTGGGGAATTTTGTTGTGATGTAATCGTCCACTAGCTTTTGAAACGCGGCAGAGAGTTCGTCGTAGGTGCCTTCCAGCGTATTGAAATGCTTCCCATCGATGTAGACGGGGCAGCGCGGGGCTTCGCCAGTGCCGGGAAGGCTGATGCCGATGTTCGCGGCCTTGGATTCGCCGGGGCCGTTCACGATGCAGCCCATCACCGCTAGCCTCATTTCCTCCACGCCTTCGTAGTGACGCTTCCACTCCGGCATTTTGTCGCGGATGTATCGCTGAATGCTTTCGGCTAATTCCTGAAACGTGGTGCTGGTGGTGCGTCCGCAGCCGGGGCAAGCGGTAACGCTAGGCGCGAAGGTGCGCAGGCCAAGCGATTGCAGCAGCTCGCACGCCGCGTAAACTTCGTCGCGACGGTCGCCGCCAGGACGCGGCGTCAGCGAGATGCGGATGGTGTCGCCGATGCCTTTATCGAGCAGGATTCCCATTGACGCCGAAGACCATACCAGTCCCTTCGCGCCCATACCAGCTTCGGTCAAGCCGAGATGAAGAGGTTGATCGGTCTTGGCCGCGAGGTCGCGATAAATTTCGATGAGGTCGTGCGGGCGCGAAACTTTACACGAAATGATGATCTGATCCTTGCGCAGACCACACTCGAGCGCGAGTTCAGTCGATTGCAGGGCCGAAAGTACCATGCACTCGTTGATGATTTCTTCGGATGATTTGCCGAGATCTTGGTCGGTGTTTTCCTGCATTTTGCGCATCACGAGCTCTTGGTTCAGCGAGCCGCCGTTCACACCGATGCGCACGGGCTTATTGTGATCGCGCGCCACTTTGCAGATTGTCGAGAACTGCTCATCGCGGCGCTGGCCGGCGCCGACATTGCCGGGATTGATGCGGTATTTGTCGAGGGCAGTGGCGCAGCCGGGATACTTGGTCAGCAACACGTGACCGTTGTAATGAAAGTCGCCGATGATGGGAACGTCGCAACCGGCATCGAGCAGGCGCTTTTTGATTTCTGGAACGGCTGCGGCTGCTTCGGGAATGTTGACCGTGATGCGAACGAGTTCCGAACCGGCTTGAGCTAGTTCGAGGCATTGCTGCGCGGTGGAAGCGATGTCCACCGTGTCGGTATTCGTCATGGATTGGACGACTACGGGCGCGCCGCCGCCGACCTGAATCTTGCCGACTTTTACGCCTACGGTTTTGTGACGGTGCTGTGTCATGTCTTTACCATTGTAGCGAATCTGCGGCTGGGTTGGGTAGCGCAGCGGCTGACAGATTCACAGTTGAGAGCTCAGAGTTGAAAGTCGGAAAGACCCCAAGAGCTAGGGGCCTAACCGGAGAGACGCCCCGATCATAGCGGGGTTAAACGCCGGGCGCAGAGAACGGCTTAAATCAACGCGAGATCGTTTGCGACCGCTTAGAATTCGGGGCGGCGGCCAATATTGCTGGGCTTGGCATTGGCGCGCGATGGAGGCGGGGTGATGGTGGCCATTTTGCGAATCATCGCCAGGACAAGTTTCTTATCGTCGTCGGAAAGCGTGGTGGAATATT
>DATEVZ010000323.1:0-9731 GCA_035258265.1 Candidatus Acidiferrales bacterium | reverse complement strand
CGCTGGCAAATCGTCGCCTACCTCAAATCGTTGCGCCGCTAATTCCTGCTACAATTGATTGCGGAACCGGCCTGCGACGCAGGTGACGTCGCGATGGTCTTTTGAACCAACACTGGATCCCAGGGAGTCCGCGTCGTCCTGCCCTTGTGCACGTCCATTGGCTTCGGCCGGTGGATAGCCTGAAAGCAGGCGCAGGGCACCCACCTATTCGTGGGGTTCAGGACCTAGCAACGCACGGCGAAGTGGACCGCTCCGTAAATTCGTATTGCTCGCTGCCGAAAGGTTCAAAACACAAGTGAAAATCCTGTTTATCGGCGATATCGTGGGTTCGCCGGGCCGCAAAATTGTGCATGACCGTCTCGCGGACATTCTGACGCAGCGTGGCGTGGACTTGTGCATTGCCAATGGTGAAAATTCTGCTTCCGGCTTTGGAATTACTCCCAGACTCGCCGAAGAACTTTTCGCATCCGGCGTCGAAGTGATCACCGGCGGCAATCACATTTGGGACCGCAAGGAAATCTTCGATTTCTTTCCGCACGAGCCGCGCTTGATTCGCCCCGCAAACTTTCCTAAGGGCTCGCCAGGAAAGGGGAATTACGTCGGCCATGCGCGCAATGGCGTGCGCTACGCCGTGATGAATTTGCAGGGCCGCACGTTCATGACGCCGCTCGAAGATCCCTTTCGCACCGCCGAGCGCGAACTCGCCGCGATTCCGCCCGAGGTAAAAGTCATTATTGTGGATATGCATGCCGAAGCCACGTCGGAAAAACAGGCGATGGGCTGGTTTCTCGATGGCAAGGTTTCCGCGGTGCTCGGCACTCACACCCACGTCGCGACCGCGGACAATCGCGTTCTGCCCGGCGGCACAGCCTACATCACCGACGTGGGCATGACCGGACCACATGATTCCGTAATCGGGATGGAAAAAAAGCCGATCGTGCAGCGCTTTCTCGATTCGATGCCCGCAAAATTTGCTGTGGCCGAAGGCGACGTGCAAATGAATACCGTGCAGATTGCTGTGGACGAAGCCACGGGCCGGGCGAGTTCCATCGAACGCGTCAACTTTCGCCTCGATTAAGCGAGCCAAATCTATGGCCAATTCGGAAAAAGCTTTTCAATCACTCCGCCGAACCAATATTTGTAAAAGCCTTCATCGCACGGTTTCATGCAGTCCCCGTATTTCTGTTGAGCGTGACGGCCCCAATGCGGCCTGCGCCCGTTCGCATCCGTGAACTCATATTCTTCGGAAAGTCCCCAGGAACTGAACGCGCGGCACGATTTTTTCATCAGGTTTTCGTCCGCTGCCAGCGCGGCGATGGCCCGTCCCACGTAAACCGGCGTTTCCGATTCCAGGAAGTTCGGGTCTTTCTTCCCTGCATCCCGCCAGTTCGCTTCCGTCACGCCAAAATGGTCGAGCATCATCTCCGAACGCAGAAATCCGGGCGTGATTGCTACCGCAGCCACATTCTTTCGCCGAAGTTCCCAACCCATCGCAAACGCCAGGCGTATCACGGTCGTCTTCACCAGATCGAAAAACAGGTTGCCGCGATAGGTGAACGAATCGCCGTCACCCACTTCCACGATCAAGCCGGTGGATTTCTCTACTTTCGCCGTCTCGATCATCAGCGGCACAGCGTATCGGTTGGTAATGATGTGCGTGTGGATGCCATTGCGCAGCATCGCCAGCCCGCGCTCAATATCCACCTGCCAGAACGCTTTGCCGAATTCGTGCAGGCCTCCCTCGGAGATATCGTTCACCAGGACGTGCAACTTGCCCTGCTCCTTGTGAATCCGAGCGATGAGCTTTCGAACCTGCTTCGCTTCCAGATGGTCCACCACCGCGGGGATTCCTTTGCCGCCGCACGCCGTCACCATTTCCGCGCTCTCTTCGATGGTTTCCGGACGCCCCGCGTAAACATTTGGGACACCCTTTTTTGCGGGACGCGATCGGCGTCGCTGCCGCTGCCGCGTGCTTCGTCCACTACAGTAGACAGTTGCCCCCGCTTCGCCCAACGCGATTGCAATTCCTCGGCCGGCCCCGCGGGTCGCGCCGGCGACCAGCGCTACTTTGCCTTTCAACCGGGAGTTTCGAGCGGAAGTTTCGTGCGAGCTCGGTGGGTTCATGGCTGCCCTTTCTTTGCGTAGATGGGTTGGTTAACGTCGTATATAAATGGTTGTTCATTTATTGTCAAGCCTTGTTTGTGAACGCCCATTTGTTTATAGTCCTGGCCATGTCTCCCCGCACCCGCGGCAAACCCGATTCCGAGCTCCTGGCCGCCACTGCTCGCGTTATCGAACGCATGGGCCCCCACCGCCTTACTCTTGCCGACGTCGCCAAGGAGACCGGCCTCGCCCCGGCCACTCTCCTACAGCGCTTCGGATCGAAGCGGGGCCTGCTCCTGGCTGTTGCCAGCCAGGGCGCGTCGGGTGTGCGCGAAGAATTCGCGCGGATTCGCGTAATGCATCCGTCTCCGCTCCGCTCGCTCGAAGCCGTCGCGCGCTGCATGGCCCAAATGGCCAAAACTCCCGAAGCGCTTGCCAACCATCTCGCATTTCTCGAAATGGATCTGGCCGATCGAGACTTCCATCGCTTGGCGCTCACGCATGCGCGCCAGTTTCAAAAACAGATTCGCGCGCTGCTAGACGAAGCGGTCCGTGAAGGCGAGTTGCGCAAGTGCGCGACCGCCAAGCTGGCGAATGCCGTGCAATCAATGATTGGTGGATCGCTCCTCGGCTGGGCCATCCATCGCGACGGCAAAGCCGATGCCTGGATTGTGCGCGATCTAGACATTCTGCTGCGGCCTTATCGGCTCTAGTCCGCTTGACGTTCCCTCGTCCCAGCACCTAGAAGCCAACCCGACTTGCCCTCCACTGGACAACCGTCGCGCTGCTCACCTCATCGCAAATTTCTGGAACTTTTGAAGCCCTTCGGCGGCAATACAGGTATGCAGACGCAGCTCATTTCGGGTGTGGGAGTGTCGCATGTTTCGCCGTTTTGGGAGTTTGTCGTGGGGAGCTTCATCGCTGATTCTTGTTCTCGCCGGTCTTTCCGTTCCAGCTCCTGTTAGCGCTCAGGGATTTGAGAGCGCCGTCCTGTCTCGCGCGCGTGTGTTTCCTGAGTTTAGCTCCGGTGTCGTGGCGATGAAGAGCGACTCCGCGGGGCACTATTACGTCCTGGCCACGCCGCCAAACGTTATCTGGATATTAAGTGGAGACGGAAAACGCATCGGCCAAATTCCCCGCGCCGGTTCCGATACCGCGAAAATTCAGTACGCGGTTGATTTTGATCTTGCTCCGGATGGGCGCGTGCTGGTCGCCGACCGCGCGGCCAACGCCGTAGAAGTTTTTTCGCCCGACGGTGTTCAACTCGCAAAAATCCCCGCCTTCGCTCCCACCGGGGTTGTAGCGCTCCCTAATGATCAGTTTGCTGTCTCTGCCTTGCGTTCTAAACGCCTGGTCGAAATTCGAAGTGACGAGGGCACTTTGGTTGGCAGCTTCGGCGATCCCACCGACGCAGGCATCCACCCAGACTCCCAGCAATTGCAAAATCTGGGCAAAATCTCCGGAGACGGCGCCGGTGACATCTATTTCGCATTCACTGCTCTTCCGGATCCCACCGTTCGCAGATACGACCGATACGGCTACGTCACCAGTGAAGCCACCTTCGCAGCGGAACTGTACGAGCCATCTCCCGCGCCGGCGCCCGATGACCGTGTCCAGTTTGGATTGAATTACAGCGAAACAAGCTTTACCGACTCTTACAACACCTGGGTGGCCGTCGGTAATCGCGGCGACATCTTCTTCGGCGGCGGTCTGGCGCCCGGCTTGGGCGCGCATCTGGGCGCAGGAGGGCCGCAAACCGCGCAGTCTGCAACCGATAATATTCTCTCGACGGCAACAGCGTCCGGCCCAGGCGGTGGTGCTCCCGGAGGCTCGGCTGGCGGCGGAATGATGTCCGCCCAAGGATCCTTCCAGCAAAACTCGCTGCAACTTCACGTCGGAAACAGAAGGCCGCGCCAAGGCACTGGCAATTCACAGGGGTCAACGAATGACAGGTCAACGAAAAGCTCGCTCGACGGTTCGCTCCTGCAGTTCAATTCTCAAGATTCGTCCAGCGATGCGCTTGGCACGGCTGATTCCGACAACACCGACGAAACGAATGCTTCGCTCTCGCAGCCTGCTGGCCAAGGAACAGGCCGCGGGGCGGGTGGGTTCGGCCACGGTTTCGGGGGTGGCGGGTTTGGCGGCGCCGGTGTCGGACCGGGACTTTTCGGGTTCGGAGGGTTTGGGCAACCGGCAGGATTCGGCGGTGGCTTTTCCCCGCGCAATTCTTCCCAGGGGTTTGAGGGGCTTTTCGCGTCCACGATTTCAACACCGGCGCCGGGATCCACACCGGCGGCCGGCGGCGCAACTGCGCACGCAGGTTTTGAGGGGCGGCCCGCCGGTGAGCATTTCGGTGGCGGCGGCTTGCATGGCCGCTATGGTCAAGGATTGTACAATTTGACCGGCACCGTGAAAGTGAATCTCGATCACACCGTTCCTTCGTCGCAAGATAAACCGGTCATCACCGCAGTTGGCGTCGATCCCAATTCGCAAGACATCTGGGCGGCCGTCGGCAAAGTGCTGGTTCACTTCGACAAGAACGGCAGTTACCTCGGCGAATATTTCATCGCCACTCCTGAAGGTGCGCCTTTGCGCGTCAGCGCGATTATCGTTGAGCCGGATCGCCTGATCGTCGCTTCCGATTCGCGAGGCGTATACGAATTTACCCGTTTCGATAGGAATGCGCCGCGATCCAGCCTGCGCGGAGCGGTCATACCCCCGCAGGGACCGCAGCAAAACCCCAGTCAGCAGTAACGAATCAGCGTCTGTGCGCTTCGCCGCGTAATTTCTTGTCGGCGTTTTCTTTCTCCATGCTTGACTTGCCTGATCGACAATTTTCGCTCTGAGCATTGCGAAAATTTCTGTAATGCAAGAGAAATATTTGGAAATTTCGCCTGTGGAAAAGCTGTGCATTATTTGTGGAGTACGTGCATGGTACTCTCTCAGTTTTCTCTTGCTACCTGCGTTGCGTTTAGGCAGAATCCCGCCTCGCGTCTCTGCTGCGCGTAAGACGCGACGACTCAGTAGGTATTGCGACGCGGGGGCGCGTTGCCACAACTTCGTACCTGAAACGCCCGACAAACATAGTCCCGCCGGGATCGGTGGGGTTTCCACAGCATTTCCACAACAGCGGAAATTGCGGCAAGGTTGATTTGCTCGATGAACCTTTGGGATAAGATACTCCAACACACGGAACGCCGCGTCAATCCTCATAGTTTCGCTACCTGGTTCCGTCCCACACGCTTCGAGCGCTTGGATGGCGATCGGCTGACCGTCCGCGTTCCCAGCCGCCTCTTCTGCAAACGCCTGACGGAAACCTACGGCCAGCTCCTGCAAGCGGTACTCACGGAAATCGGCAAGCCCCAAGTGCAATTTGACTATGTCTGTGCCGAAGCCGAGCCGGCCGCCGCCGCAAGTCTGAACCTACCGGTTTCCTCACAGACCAAGCTGGATTTTGATGCCGTCGCGCATCAACTGAACCCGCGTTACACTTTCGACTCGTTCATCGTCGGCGCTTCCAATCAGTTCGCGCATGCTGCCGCCGTGGCCGTCGCCGAACAGCCTTCCAAATCCTACAACCCGCTTTTCCTATACGGCGGTGTGGGACTTGGCAAGACTCACTTGATGCAAGCCATCGGCCACTCGCTCAAGCGGCGCAATCCCGCTATGCGCCTCACCTACATCAGCGCAGAAAAATTTACGAACGAAGTTATTTCCTCGATCCGTTTCGAACGCATGGCCGCGTTCCGCGATCGCTTCCGGAACATGGACGTGCTGATGGTGGACGACATCCAGTTCATAGCCACCCGCGAACGCACCCAGGAAGAATTCTTTCATACGTTCAACGCTCTCTACGACCAGCAGAAGCAAATCGTGATTTCTTCCGATTGCCCGCCCAAGGAAATTTCCTCGATTGAGGAACGCCTGCGTTCCCGCTTTGAATGGGGCCTGATCGCCGATATCCAGCCGCCTGATCTCGAGACCAAGATCGCGATTCTGCAGAAGAAGGCAGAAAGCGAGCGTGTTCAGGTGCCCGACGACGTGGCGGAATACATCGCCCGCGCCATCAAATCGAACATCCGCGAGCTCGAGGGCGCGCTCATCCGCCTAATGGCCTACGCCTCGCTCACGGGCGCCGACTTGAATCTCGCCACCGCTCAGCAAGTCCTGAAGAACATCATCGAAACGCAGGAGAAAAAGGTAACCATCGAGCAGATTCAGAAAAGGGTGGGTGAAGTGTTTGGTCTGCGAGCGCAAGATTTGAAAATGCGCAGCAATTCCAAAGTGATCGCCTACCCGCGCCAGGTGGCCATGTTCATCGTGAAGCAGCTCACCTCGGCCTCGCTTCCGGAAATTGGCAGGCAATTCGGCGGCAAGCATCACACCACCGTGCTTCATTCGATCAACAAGATTGAATCGCTGCGCCACAGCGACAAAGATTTGAACAAGACGATCAACAGGCTACTCGATTCTTTCGGCTAGAGATAGAGCCGGGTAGCCTCTCAGCCCTTCGCGTTGCCTGTGAATACAGTGTGAACGCTTTGTGGATGTTTTCCGGAAATGATTTCGGCTCGGCGATTTGGCACTCTTATCAACCGCGCGATGTAATCTTGCACAGCACAAGAAACATTGCAACGGACGCACACGATTCAAGTTGGCGCGTTTTCCGCAGAATCCACAGATGCGGCGACGGCGGCGGTTTTCTTATATATTTATATAGATAAAGAAAAGCAGTACAGTAACCGTAGCAAAAATCAGCGTAAACAACAAGAGGGCTGCCCGAGATGGAATTCAGCGTGAAGCGATCGGACCTTCTCGACGAACTGGACCTGACGCAAGGTGTCGTCGAGCGCAAGACCACTATTCCCATCCTCTCGAATCTGCTGGTGGAGGCCAAGGGCAGCCGCCTCACCATCACCGCAACCGATCTGGAGTTGAGTATCCGCACCTCGTGCGAGGCCAAAGTAAAAAAAGAGGGCGCCGGTACCATTCCCGCGAAAAAATTGTTCGAACTCCTTCGCCTGCTGCCCGAAGGCGAAATAAAATTCAAGCTGCAAGAAAATCACTGGGTGCACATCACCAGCGACCGCCGCAATTACAAACTTGTCGGCATGTCCAAGGATAATTTCCCTGCGTTGCCGCCTTTTCCGCACGCGCTGATCAAAATTCCCGCTGCCTTGCTCGCCGACGCCATCGCTAAGACCACCTTCGCCATCTCGCTCGAAGAATCGCGTTACACGCTGAATGGCGCGCTGCTAGTGCTGAAACCGGGTTCGCTCGCGATGGTTGCCACCGACGGCCACCGCCTGGCCATGGTCGAAAAAGACCACAAGTTCGAAGGTTTCAACAACGAGACACGCGTCCTGATCCCCAAAAAAGCCATGACCGAAGTGCAGCGCCTTGTCGCCAAGTCAAGCGACGATGGCGAGATCGAGTTCGGCCAGGACGAAAGCCATTTGTTTTTTCAAATTGGCCGCCGCCTGCTCACGTCGCGCAAGCTCACCGGACAATTCCCGAATTACGAAGCGGTGCTGCCACGCGACGCCAATAAGACGCTGGTGATCGAGCGTGGCGAATTGCAGGAAGCCCTGCGCCGCGTCGCGCAACTTGCCGACCAGCGCTCGCACGCTGTGAAATTCATGCTTTCGAACGAAGGTCTCGAGGTTTCTTCCTCCAGCCCCGAGTACGGCGAAGCCAAGGAAATCATCGAGAAGGAATTCAAAGGCGACACCATCGCCATCGGCTTCAACGCTCAATATTTGTTAGATTTTCTGGGCGCCGCCGCCGAAGGCCCCATCAGCTTCGAGCTGAAAGACGAACAATCCGCAGGCCAGCTACGCCCCACGGGCGACGACACCTCGCGCTACCGCTACGTCGTAATGCCCATGCGAATTTGATTCGATCGCCGCCCGCGCAACTGCCTCACGCGGTCGAAAAGCAGTGTCAAAACACACAGAAACAATCCTGTCGAGGACACCTCGTCTCAATTCAAGAATTGATCTTTCTTGTGCCACAATAACCCCCATAACCAACTGAATATAAACGCGATAAATTCAGTAACGCAGCGGAGTTTCGCCTTGTGAAAATCCCCTCTCAAGCGTACAATTTGAGTGTTCAAGCATCCTGCTGAACGGCACTATATCCGGCCCGAAATTGCCTCTGATCTGCTTGCCTGCGCCAGGGCAAGCGGGGCGAAAAACCGGCGCCGGGTGTCCCCTTTCCGTAGGGGAAAACAACCAGCTCCGCCGCGTCTCCCCGAATTTTTCGGAACGAGACGGGATGGAGTTCGAACCCTTCGAGTTTCGCAAGCGCGCTTCAGCGCCCTCGAAAAAATTCGAGACCGCACGCGGGAAAAGCGAAACCAATGGGCAAGGCTAGCCCGCCACAACAAGGTGGGCCAGTGTCGACGACATCCGCGCGACCGCCTTCCCGTAGCTTTGATAAATAGTTTGAAAACCGCATCACGATCGAACTGAGGAGACGCACGACCCATGGCTGAAAAAGATGCTGCGGCTGGAAAAGCCGGCGGGCACAAGTACGACGCCACTTCCATCAAAGTTCTTGGCGGACTCGAAGCCGTCCGCAAACGTCCCGCGATGTATATCGGTTCCACCGGTGAGATGGGCCTGCATCATTTGGTCTGGGAAGTCGTGGACAATTCGGTGGACGAAGCCATGGCCGGCTTCTGCGATGAAATCAATGTTTCGGTGCACGAAGACGACAGCGTCACTGTGATAGACAACGGCCGCGGCATTCCCGTGGATATGCACGCGACGGAAAAAAAGCCCGCTGCCGAAGTCGTCATGACCGTGCTGCACGCCGGCGGAAAGTTCGACAGCGATACCTACAAAGTTTCCGGCGGCTTGCACGGCGTCGGCGTCTCGGTGGTCAACGCGCTCTCCGACTGGCTCGATCTGGAAATTTGGCGCGACGGCGACGTTTGGGAACAATCCTACGAAAAAGGCATTCCCACCTCGAAGCTCAAGGCCTCCGGCAAGACGCGCAAGACCGGCACAAAAATCACTTTTCACGCCGACCCGGAAATCTTCGCGAAGGCCACTTACAGCTACGACACCTTGGCGCAGCGCCTGCGCGAACTCGCCTTCCTCAACAAAGGTCTGAAAATCACGCTCGATGACGAACGCAGCAGCAAGAAAGCCGAATTTCGCTTCACCGGCGGCATCACGGAATTCGTGAAGCACCTCAATAAAGGCAAAGGCGTGCTGCACGATTCGCCGATCTATATCGAAGGCAAGCGCGATCAAGTGGAAGTCGAAATCGCGTTGCAATATAACGACAGCTACGCCGAGAACGTTTTTGCCTTCGCCAACACCATTAACACGGTTGATGGTGGCACACACCTGTCCGGCTTCCGCTCTTCGCTCACCCGCACTATCAATTACTACGCGAATTCCTTCGGCATGTTGAAAGAGCAGAAGGATGAAGTCACCATCAACGGTGACGATGTCCGCGAAGGCCTCGTCGCTGTCGTTTCCGTCAAATTGCCGCAGCCGCAATTCGAAGGGCAGACCAAGGGCAAGCTTAATAGCGACATCAAGGGCGTCGTCGAGCAGATGGTCAACGAAAAGCTCGGCGAATATTTCGACAAGCATTCGTCCATCGCGCGA
>DATEVZ010000322.1:0-12452 GCA_035258265.1 Candidatus Acidiferrales bacterium | reverse complement strand
CTGCTCAAGATGTCCGACTGCGGTCTTCATCGCTTCGGCGGATTGCAGCACTTCGGCGACGATCAGCTCGTTGTTGTTGAAGAGCCGGCCCACTTCGCCCATTCCGGCCATCAGCGGGCCGTTGATTACGTCCAGCGGCGGAATCTTTTCCTCGAGCTTGCGATTCAAATCGTCAATCAAGCCGTCTTTGGACCCTTCGATAATGTAGTTCGCTAGACGCTGATCCAACGGCAGATCCGCGGCGCGCTCCTTCTTGCGGCCACCGCTGCCGCGGAAATGCTGCGATATTGCGGCGATATGAAATTGATTGATCGCGGCCTTCTGTTCACGGGTCTGCTCTCGCCAGTTGGACGGAGCACCGCGCAGAAGTTCAGCCTGCGAATGCCCGTCGGGAATTACCGCTGGGCGAGTGTTGAAAAGCAAATCCTCGGCCAATTTGCGTTCTTGTTCGGGAATCGATCCAAACCGCTCAATGCGTTCGGCATTGACGATTGCCAGATCAAGGCCCGCTTTCGTGCAGTGGTACAGGAATACGGAATTGACCACTTCGCGCGCGCCTGCAGGCAGGCCGAAAGATACGTTCGAGATTCCCAGCACGGTGCGCACATAAGGAATTTTCTGTTTGATCAGCCGGATCCCTTCGATGGTTTCTACCGCGCCGCCGATGTAATTTTCGTCGCCTGTGGCGCAAGGAAATACGAGCGGATCGAAAATGATATTTTCAGCATGAATGCCAAATTTCTCAGTTAGCAGTTGGTAAGAGCGTTCGGCAATTTCGAGCTTTCGTTCGCGCGTGAAGGCTTGCGCCTGCACGGGATCCTCATCGATACAGCCAACAATCACGGCCGCGCCGTAGGAGCGCGCCAGCGGGCAGATGCGCTCGAACTTTTCTTCGCCATCCTCGAGGTTGATCGAGTTGATGATGCTCTTGCCCTGGCAGTACGTCAGCGCGAGTTCCACGCCTCGCGCGTCTGTGGTGTCAATCATGATCGGCGCTTTGATCTTGCGGATCAGCTGTTCGTAGAACGGCGGAATGTCACTCAACTCTTCACGATCGGTGCTCTGCAGGCAGACGTCCACAATGTGCGCGCCGCTTTTTACTTGCCGACGCGCAATCTCGGTGGCTTCTTCCCACTGTTCGGACCCCACCAAATTCTTGAACAGACGCGAACCAATCACGTTCGTGCGTTCGCCGACAATCAGAGGACGCGTGCTGTCTTCGGCCTCGATGATGTCAATTCCGGAATACACCGCGCGGTGATTTGGGTCCGCCGCACGGCGAGGCTTTTTGCCCCCGGCCATCTGGGCAATCGCTCGAATGTGCTTCTCCGTCGTTCCGCAGCACCCGCCCACCACATTGAGCCAACCGCGCTCGATGAACCGGCCAAGCTGCTCTGCCAAACTCGTTGGCGTTTCTCCGTATAAGCCTTCTTCGTTCGGCAACCCCGCATTCGGATAGCACGAAACGGCACGATTAGTCAGGCTTTGCAGCGTCCGGACGTGATCGGTCATGAATTCAGGACCCGTAGCACAATTCAGGCCCAGCGAAATCAAATCAATGTGATCGAGTGATGCCCACAGTGCCTCGATGCCTTGGCCCGCGAGCATCGTCCCCATCGCCTCAATCGTCACAGAGATCATCAACGGAATCGGCGAACCCAGCTCGCGGCCCAATTCTTGAATCGCCAGCACTCCGGCCTTGATGTTGCGTGTATCCTGGCAAGTTTCCAGCAGCAGAACGTCTGCGCCACCTTCCACCAATCCAGCCGCTTGCTCGTAATAATTATTGCGGAGCTGCTCGAAGGTGATCCCGCCAGTGACGCTAATTGCTTTTGTCGTTGGCCCCATCGAGCCTGCGACGAACCGTGGTTTCGCAGGCTTCGAGAATTCATCTGCCGCCTTGCGCGCAAGTTCCGCGGCGATGCGGCTGATTTTTCGTGAGTGCTCGCCAAGGCCATATTCCGCCAGCACCACAGGGGTGCTGCCGAAGGAATTCGTTTCGATGATGTCCGAACCGGCTTCTAAGTATTTGCGGTGAATACCGAGCACAACGTCGGGTCGGCTCAGTACCAGATTTTCATTGCAACCCTCCAGCTCCGGCCCTCCAAAATCGGCGGCAGTCAAATTCTCCTGCTGCAGCATGGTGCCCATCGCGCCATCCAGAATCAGGATGCGTTCACGGAGCAGTTCGCGAAGGGCCAAGCCCCGTTGGATAAGGTTCGTCATAAGCTCAATAATTTTACCTGAAGACTGCGGGCAGGAAGCGCGGCAGCGGGCATCCGCAAACCGAAGGTAAAGCAGCGGCCACCCGCGTCAACAATCGAAAATTCAAAGTCTAGGCAGATCGTGAAGGCGTTTCACTCACCGTACTGCTCAAGAATTCCACCGGCACGCCGGCGGGAAGCATTCCCGCAGCCGCGCCACGCGCCAGCAACTCGCGCACCGCTCGGCGTCCTTCTTCACCATAATCGAGCGTCCAGCGGTTTACGTACATTCCTACGAACTTATCAGCCAGAATCGGATCCATATCGCGCGCAAATTGCAGCGCATAATCCAGCGCCGGTTCGCGATGATCGAGCGCGTAAGAAACGCTGTCGCGAATCACGCGCGATATCTGGCGTCCCAAATCCTCGCCCAGCGCGCGACGAATCGCATTTGCACCCAGCGGCAGCGGCAAACCGGTCTGCTCCTGCCACCATTGCCCCAAGTCCACCACGCGGTGCAAGCCAATTTGCGAAAAAAGCAGCTGGCCTTCGTGAATCAGCAGCCCTGCTTCGACTTCTTTATTCCGCACGGCGTCGAGAATTTTGTCGAACGGCATGGTCACCGTCTCGACGTTCGGCTCATATAATTTCAGCGCGAGATACGAAGTCGTCAGCGTTCCCGGTATCGCGATTTTCCGTCCGGCCAGGTCGTTCTTTTTGATCGGGTGCCCGGCGACGACGATCGGGCCGTATCCTTCGCCGAAGCTCGCGCCGCAATCCATCAAAATGTATTTGTCGGCCACAAACGGATACGCATAGAAGCTGATCGCCGTAACGTCATAGACTTCTTTTTTCGCCGCCTGGTTCAGCGATTCGATATCCGAGAGGATGTGGGTGAATTTCACGCCCGGTAGCCGGACTTTCCCGGTCGCCAGCGCGTAGAACATGAACGCATCATCGCTGTCAGGCGAGTGCGCGAGTCGAATCTCCGCCGTTTTGGGTGACGTTGCCGGTGTGGACATGCTGTGTCCGTCCTGGCTCTCACAGGGAACGCTCACCTGCCGCGGCTAGGCTGGGTAGACGATACTCCCACGGATGTCTTGCCCGCTGCGGTGATGTTGCCTAGGTGTGTAGGTCTTCCGGCGTGAGCGCCGAATCTATGCAATCAAAGGATACCACATGCCACCACCGCTCGTACAGGTGCCTTGTACGCGGAGACTTGATAGGCCGCGGCATGGTGTTGCCCGATTCGTCCCACAGGGCCGCGAGTGCCGGAGGAGACAACAAGTCATAGTACGCTCAAGTAATGAGCACTCCCTTAGACGTGATTTTGTTTCTTGTCCTGTTCGGGATTTTCGTTTCAGGCCTTCGGATTGCGCGGGAGTACCAGCGCGCGCTCGTATTTAGATTGGGTCGCTACAACAGCCTACGTGGAGCAGGATTGTTCTGGTTGATTCCACCTGGGGGTTGAAAACGAAACCCGTATCGATCTGCGCGTCGTCACCAATTCCCTTGAGGCAGCAAGAGACCATCACCAGGGATAGCGTGACGGTCAAAAACGCCGTGCTTTGGTTTCGCGTCCACGGTCCCAAGGAGGCCGTTCTCACTGTCGAGAACTTCCGCGCGGCCGTGCAACAAGTTGCACTGACAAGTCTGCGCAATGTGATTGGGCAGCACGGCCTCGACGAAGTGTTGAAGGGGCGCGATAAGATCAATGCGTTGCTGAAAAGGAATGTTCTCGAGAATACAAGTCCTTGGGGGCGTTACCGTCGAATTGCTGGAAATGAAGGACGTGGAGATTCCACAGGACATGCAGCGTGTGATGGCGATGGAAGCGGAAGCGATGCGCGAAAAACGCGCCAGAATCATCAAAGCCGACGCCGAACTAGAGGCATCGCAAAAGCTGTCCGATGCCGCCCAATTGATGGTGGGAAACCCTGCAGCACTTGAATTACGACGTATGCAAATGGTTGCCGAGGTCGGAGCCCAGAACAACAGCACCACCGTGATCCTGATGCCAGCCGACTTTGTGCACTTCGCCGGAAGTCTATCGAAATTTCTCGAGGGAAAGGGCGGGGCCTAAGCGCCATATCGTTCCGCGATCGTCGCACGCAACGCCTGCATCTATCAGGCCGACGACCGACGGTGTCCGCACCTCGGTTCCAGACTAAGGCGTTTGCTTCAGCGTCCCAGGCTTTTCACTCGGCAGTATCCACGTCGCGATGGTGTCGATTACTTCCTGCGAAACGTGCCCAGCCTGTTCATATTGTGCCGGCGTGGAACGGCCTGTTCCAGTCATGAAGAGGTGATTCAAATCCGGATAAATCTTCAGCGTCACATTGCTGCGTCGCCCGAGCGCCGCGCCCCACGCTTCGAAATTAGACGGTGTCACCTGATAGTCGCGCCCACCCTGCAGAATCAGCATTGCAATTTTAAGTTTGGCCGCTGTTTTCACGGGATTGTACGCACGCAGGTCAAGCCAGTAAGCGCCATACGTGGTTGCGCCGAGGAAGGGCACCGTATCGCTCGGCTTCAGGTCGGGGCTTTCAATTTGTTTCACGCCGTCTTCGACCGCGATGATTCGTTTGTGTTCTTCCTCGGTCGGCGGTCCGTTCAGGGAAGCCAGATAATGAACCTGTTCCAGCACTACTTGTTCGAGGGGACGGGTGTTCGCTCCCAGCATCGCGATCCCTGTAATTTGCGCGTCGCCAGTGGCAATCCGTGGTGCCAGATACGCGCCCAGACTATGGCCGATTAGAAATATCTGCTTGGGATCAATGTGAGGCTGCTTCGCAACCAGTGCGACGGCGGCTCGCGCGTCGCTAATGACTTCATCTTCAGCCGTTAATTTCACCGGATCATCGGCGCTCTGCAATCCATATTGCTGCGTGCGCTTGGTGTAGCGATAAACGGCAATGCCGCGGCTGGCGAGTCCCCAAGCGAGATCAGCGAGCGGTTTATTAGGGCCGACTGTTTCGTCTTCATCCTGCGGACCCGAGCCCTGCACCAGCACGACGGCAGGGAACGGTCCATCGCCTTTGGGGATGGTCAACTTGCCCGGCAGCTCGTATTTTCCGTTCTGCAACGTGAGCGGCAGTTGCGTGAACGAACTTTCCTTCGAATACGCAGGAGGAATCCAGGGCGGCGGGGCTTGCTGGTGCGGCCGGAACCCCAATCCCGCAATTTTGCCGTTGGAATCCAGCGCGACCGTGGCGTCAACGACGGCGTTCTGAAATTTGCACTCCACCTTGACGACGTCAAGCCCCTGGATTTTCGACGTGTGCGTGTTCGTGATGGATTGAAAGGCGCCTTCCTGCTCGATCAAGCTCGGCCAACTGGCTGCGAGCTTTCCCGGCGGCAGCGCTGACGCCATGCGCGCGTCGTATTGCGCTTCAACCTTGTCGAATTGCCCGGCCGCCAATTCGTGGACGATCTGTTGAGCGGCAGTAGCAGCGGCCGAATTCTGTTGGTCGGATTCCTGAGCCGCGGCGCGCACAAGAGTATTTGGCGTGGCGCAAACGAACCAGAGGAACGCGACTACGCCGGCTTTCACTGCGATCAAAGGCTTAGGCCACTGAGCGATCTGTTTCGGGTCTCTCACTGCACCGGGGAACGAGGGGAAGGTGGCAGGGGCGAGGCATGATGTGACACCAGAAGCCATTTGTCTTCGTGCCGCAAGAAAATATTGGTGGCCTGCACGATCGCATCTTCAAAGCCATCTGCAAACGCCGTCGTCACGTGCTGTGTGCAGGAAACCCAACCGACGTCGCCTTCGATGCGCACCCACACGCCGCTCAACGCGATCCTCACGCGTTTTGCATTCGCGAAAAGCCGCGCCCAGCGTTCGCGCACTTCATCCCAGCCCAGTAGCAAATCCCAGCCGGGATGAACGCACGTGACTCCGTCATCGTGCGACCAGATGGCCTCCATTTCAGCCATGTCCAGCGATTCAAAGGCCGCGTAAAAGCCAGTATTCGCAGCGCGCAGTGCATCGTCGGGAGTTTGCTTGTGCGGAGCAGTCTGTGCGGGCATGACGACATCCAAAAAAGCGAAATTAGACAACAGAAATTAGAAAATAGGAAACCGTTTTGGCCGCTTCATCTTACGCCCGATGGATCAGGCTTTTCGCTGGAAGATTTGAAATCCGCCGATCGCCGCTAGGATCAACGCCATCTTGATGATTTCGCCGGGAATGAACGGGAGCGCGCCCTGCTCCAGTGCAAGCTTCCAGCCGAGCCCCAACCCAAGAGCCAGCCACACACAACCGCCTAAGAAAATGATAGCTTCACCAGAAATCAGTGCGCTAATCAAACTGAGACCAGCAAAATGCGAATTCGTTCTGCGCGCCAGGCCGATTTGCGCTCCGCGTTCTACCAGCCAGCCCGTCACAAAAGCCGCCGCCGGATACGAAATCAGATAACCGGCGGTCGGCCCCAGAAAGCGCGCCGGTCCAGCGAGCCCCAGCGGTTGAAAAACCGGAAGTCCCGCGAACCCTTCGAGCAAATAAAGCACGAGCGCGATGCCGCCGCGCCGCGAGCCCAACAAGACGGCAACAAACAAAACACCGAAGGTTTGTCCCGTGATCGGCACCGGCGTCCATGGCACGGGAATCACGATATGCGCGCAGAGCGCCAGCAGAATGTTGGCAGCAGCGATCCGTACTGCGTCAGGGACGATTCCTTCTGCGGAATAAATCTTGTCGGCTAGGACTTTCGATTGTGACATCCAGATTCCTCAGTATTTTTTTGCGGTTCAGCGGAGCGGCGCCACAAAGCGCTGAAACTGCAAGGCATTATACCCGAGCCCGCGGAATGTCACTCCGACTTTTCGACGGGAGCCTTTTCGCCGGCAATTAGCGGGTCTTCATAGGTCGCTACAGCACCGTGCTTGTCGTCCGCGTGAACTTTCCCGTCGGTGTCCATAAAAAACGAACGCCTTCCAACTTTGCCGTAGGATTCGGGAGTCGCCGCCAGCTCGAAATAATTGTCGTTTCCGTTAGCGTCGGGAGCGATGCGATAACGAAAGACATAGCCATCCTGTTTCCCAGCAGCGAGCCCCACGGATATCAGCGAAGCTCGTTCGGGGGATATTTGGTCCTTCGGCGCGGGCCCGAGCTGGGCGAGCGATTCCGGCAGTTTGCCGAATGCGTTGTGATAGGTTTGTATTGCTTCGGCCAACGCACGAAGAGTTGCCACCGTAGTGTCCTCGTGCGCGGCAAGATCCTGCCGTACCCATTCCTTTGAAAGCTGGGGCACATCCAATAGAACCAATCCTAGCGACAGTAGTCGCCAGCCAGACGATTCGCGTACTAACCCAAAATCGGCTTCCTCCGCGTCCACTACGTTCACCGGGATGAACGCCAGATTCTCGTGCACGCGCGGTGTGCCGAAGCGATATTCCACCGTGGTTTCTGGCGCGCGGCAGCGCAGCACGGTGTGATGGTGGTCGTCGGAAGAAAGCAGAGGCTTGCCTGGGCTGTCCGAAAGTGAAAGGCGCTTCATGAATGCAGTGCGTTGCGCTTCTGGAAGTGCGCGGAACGCTGCGCCGTTATCGCCAGCCAGATAATTCGAAAACTGGGTCTCATTTGCTCGGCAGGCCTCCACCAACGCGTCGGCCAAGGCCGCGGCAGGGTCCGCGTCTCCCGATTGAGCGCTCGACTGCTGCGCCCACGCTGGCGCTGGAAGGAAGAGCGAAAAAACCATTGCGCCAAGGACAAAGGGCCGCGCCGAGAACCACTTTTTCGTCATGACGAATGAGATTTCGCCTGCGCCAGGATGGTTGCAAGCTCGCGCGTGAATTGCGAGCGCGGCATAACTTTTGTGCTTCCTGCGGCGCTCGCACGCTGCGCCAGGGCCACCTGCACGTGCGAGAGAAAAGCGATCAGCGGCAATTGGGGCGCAGCGCCGTGCACCGACTCGATTGCTTCCAGGGGTTTGTTCCGTGCGTTGAGGTCCACAATCACTAGGTTCGGTGCTTGCTTCTTGATTTCGGCAAGAAGCGCGTTGGACGTCGTGAACGTACGCACGTCTACACCCACCTGCTTCGCCGTCTCCAGGATTTTAGCCTGGAAGAATAAATCATCAACGAAAGCTAGAACGCAAGCCATGCAGGTGTACACCTCATCCGGTAGATTTTCGGCATTACTCCACTGGTTCCCGGTGTATCACGCGCGAGCCACTGGCACAAGCCCGGCTTCGACAACCAGCCTCGAGTGCGGTATAAAAGAATTTCTTACTGCTTTTCGGGAGGACGTCATGGCCGCTTCTCCGAGCCCGGATTCACTGCCGGGCCTCGCAGTTCTCGAGCAAACTCCAATTATCATCGAAAAAATCGTGTGGTCGGCTACGGACGAGCAATTGCATTGGAAGCCCGCTACGGACCGCTGGTCTATCAGCGAAGTCCTCGCGCATCTCGCTGAGGCGGAAGTGGTCGGCTTTCGCGAGCGCGTGCAGATGATGATGGAAAAAGATAACCCGCGGTTCGAAGCCTACGATCAGAACGCCGCCTATGCCGCGGGCAAGTATTCAGACTCGAAGGCCCGCGAGAATCTGAAGAAATTCTGCCATGAACGCGATCGCAGCCTTTCGTCGCTTCGCTATGTCCCGGCTTCCGTGCTGGGGCGCAGCGGACATCACAGCAGTATCGGGCGTATCACGATCGGTCAGTTGATGAATGAATGGGCGTTCCACGATCTCGGTCATATTCGGCAGATCGCGGAGCTGTTTCGCTCGCGCGCATTCTTTCCTGCAATCGGCCCGTTTCAGCAATTCTATACGATCAAGCCCTAAGCGACCGCCGACAGCCGCAACTTCAACAGACGGGTTGTCCGATCATATGGAAACGACTGCACGACGAATCCTCGCGACATTCGATCAACTCGAGCGCGACTCGCTCGATCTACACACGCTATTCGAGTTCGTCGGCGGCAATGCTCCTGCGGAACGCGAAGCAGTGCTGGATTCAGTGACCGATCTGGCTAAGCAAGGATTGCTCAAGGCAGACGGCGGGAGTGATTTCTACCAGCGAACGGAAGACGGCCGCCTGGCGCTGGCGGGCCCGCGCGACGTCACCTTGTATATGCGGGAAGGCTGCCATCTCTGCGAAGAGGCCAAGACCAGCATGGCGCCGCTGCTCGCTGAGTTCGGCGCGAAGCTACATGAAGTGGACATTGACGACGACCCGGTGTTGCTTGAGCGCTACACGAACGAAGTGCCGGTGATATTCGTCGGTTCACAATTTTTCGCCCAGCATCGAGTGGATCTCGCGCGTTTGAGACTGCAACTCAAAGACGCGAAGGATTAGCTGTGCGAGGGAACCAAGTCGAACTCGGCAGAAGGTAGGAACGAATGCGGGCTTAATGTTCCACTTCTTCGTGTGCTCCAACGCTTTCATCCGGAACATCGCCGGGCCGGCCCTTCACGCGGTCATAAACGCTATAAGCGCAAGTCGAACCGAGCGCTTCATTGTAGTAAGTCGGCACACCCAGCGCCGTGCGCAATTCTTCGTTGAATTGTCGCAGATCGCCGAGCTGGCGCACGTGGACTGGAAATTTCTTGCCTTCGTGGCTAATCAGAAATTTCTGATACCCGGCGTCCCACAGTGTTGTGAACTGTCCCAGCATCATGATGCAGGGAATCTCGGTCATTTGAAAACGGCCTTCGGGCGTCTTGCGCAGCTCCGCGCCGCAATCGTACTTCTCGATGCGCACGACTCCGCCCGAATTGCGGACGAGAAAACCCTTCGCCGAAAGCGATTCGACCGCAGCCTGATCGAACAGTTTGTTGACGTACCACATGGCTGGTCCAGCATAGGGGTTCGGCACGCTGTCTGTAAATGCAAAAATCGATACGTCCGGCGATTGCTCGCTCTCGCTGGCTATGCGAATATAATGCCCGCGTGTTCCAATGCTCCGCACACGCACTCTGGTAAACCGCTCTAAATTAGCGGATACGGCGCGCTCTTCGTAGCATCTAAGCTAGACAGGAGAGGGCTTATCCTGAGCAATCTGCGCACCTTGCGTCTAGGAACAACTTAGTTGACCCCAGCGAACCAATCGTCTGTCCTACCCGCCTCCGATCCCACGAAGGCCCCGGCTGGCGTGCACCTGCTCGACCGCATTGGCAATACTCCGCTGTTACGCCTCGAGCGGATTGTTGCGGACTTTCCGAACGTCGAGTTTTACGCCAAAGCGGAATGGTTCAATCCCGGCGGATCGGTCAAGGATCGGCCTGCCTACTCCATGATTCGTGAAGGCGAACGTAGCGGCGCGTTGCAACCCGGCAAGACGATTTTAGACGCCACCAGCGGAAACACCGGAATCGCATACGCCATGATTGGCGCTGCGCTCGGCTATCGCGTAAAGCTTTGCCTTCCTTCCAGCGCTTCGCCCGAACGCAAGCAGATTCTGCAGGCATACGGCGTCGAAATCGTTTTTACGCCGGGCGACGAGGGCACGGATGGCGCCATACGACGCGTGCACGAGATTTACGAATCGGATCGCGAGGGATATTTCTACCCGGATCAATATAGCAACCCCGCGAATCCCGCGGCTCACTATCGAACTACGGCGCCGGAAATCTGGCAGCAAACGCAAGGCCGCATTACGCACTTCATCGCGGGGCTCGGCACCAGCGGCACTTTCGTTGGCACTACGCGGCGGCTGAGAGAACTGAACCCTGCGATTCGCTGCGTCAGCTTTCAGCCTGATTCCGGTTTTCACGGACTGGAAGGCTTGAAGCACATGGCCACCGCCATCGTTCCGCGGATTTACGATTCAAAACTCGCGGACGCGGACATCCCTGTGCGCACCGAAGACGCCCAGCAGCTCGTGAAGCGGCTCGCTCGGGAAGAAGGGATTCTTGCTGGCGTCAGTTCGGGCGCCGCGCTCTGGGCTTGCATGGAGACTGCCCGAAAATTGCCGCCGGAGGAGCGCGCGGTTATCGCGACCGTGTTCCCGGACTCAGGCGAAAAATACCTCACCGAGCGATTCTGGAGCGAAGCGTGAGTGACTTTGTACTGAAGATCAGCCAAGAACTCGCTGGGAAGATTCGGGCGCACGGCGTCCAGACCTACCCGCACGAATGCTGTGGTGCGATTCTGGGCCGCGAGAGCGAGGGTGCGCGCGAGGTGCTCGGACTGATGCCGCTAGCCAATCGCCGCGACGACTCGCCGCGAAATCGGTTCGAAGTAACTCCCGACGACGTGCGCCTCGCGGAAAAGAGTGCTCGCGACCAAAAACTCGAACTGATCGGCTGGTATCATTCGCATCCCGACGCTCCGGCTCGCCCGAGCGAATTCGACCGCGAACATGCCTGGCCCTGGTACAGTTACATCATTGTGAGCGTTCAATCCGGCCAGCCGCGCGAGATGAATTCCTGGCGATTGCGCGATGACCGTTCCGCCTACGGTTCGGAAGCGATTGAATCCACGGCACGCTCGGCGAGCATCTAATTGGGCTTTATTGACCCTTTTCAAGTGCATTTGAGTAGCCAGGAGGAATGCGAATGGCAGTCAAGGTGATGATTCCGACGCCGCTGCGCGCGTACGCGGACAAGCAGGAAAGCATTCAGTTGCAGGCATCCAACGTAGGCGAAGCCATGCAGGCGCTGACCGCGCGTTTCAAAGAGCTCAAGAAGCATTTGTACTCCGACGACGGGCGTCTTCGCAGTTTCGTCAACGTGTATGTAAACGACGAAGACATTCGTTACATGCAGAAAGATCAAACGCCGCTGCGCGAAGGTGACACCGTAAGCATCGTCCCTTCGATTGCCGGTGGCCTGCAGCAGTAAACTCAGGGAGTTTTGCGATGGCCACGAAATCAGAAATCCCGACGCAGTCCGCGCCAACCAGTGCGCCGGTTACTCTTTCCAAAGAAGAAGTGCTGCGCTACAGCCGCCACTTGATCATGCCGGAAGTGGCGATGGAGGGGCAGCTCAAGCTGAAGCAGGCAAAAGTTCTGTGCATTGGCACAGGCGGGCTCGGGGCCCCGCTGGGGTTGTATCTTGCCGCGGCGGGAGTGGGCCGTATCGGGCTGGTTGACTTCGATACCGTAGATTTCACGAACCTCCAGCGTCAGATTCTATTCGGCACCAGTGACGTTGGCCGGCCGAAGATCGAAGCAGCTAGGGACCGCTTGTGCGACCTAAATCCCGAAATTCAAATCGATCGCTTTGAAACTCATCTTTCCAGTGAAAATGCGCTCGACATTCTCAAGGACTACGACATAGTTGTGGATGGCACGGATAACTT
>DATEVZ010000321.1:0-8993 GCA_035258265.1 Candidatus Acidiferrales bacterium | reverse complement strand
TCGCGCGCAAACGGCGTTCAGCAGCAGTCGCCTTCGGTAGCGCCTCGCGCGCGTCGGCTTCCTCGAAAAGCGTCTGGCGCTGCAGGTTGGACGGCTCAACGAAATCGCGGTCGATCATCCGCAGCCTGCCGAGACCCGCCCGTACCAGAAGATTCGCCACAACCGTCCCGAGCGCGCCGCAACCCACCAGCGCTGCGTTAGCACCCAGAAGCTTTTCTTGACCGTCTTCGCCGATACCGGCGAAGAGTATCTGGCGGGAGTATTTTTCGCGTTGCTCGCTATTCATCGCGGGAATTCGCAGTGAGCCGAAATTTCGCTCAGACAAAGGCCATCATAACCCGTTTTCGCAACCGGCAGGCAACGCGGCTGTGCTAACCTTTGCTCTCATCTTCTGGCGCATGAGCATCCCCTGGGAATCATCGTCCCCGCGAGCCTGCTCCTCTCACCGGAGCGGGACTTTAGGGCATTTTCTAGCTTTCGGAGCGCTGGTCTGCTGCCTCCTCGTTGGCCCACCCGTCCGCGCACAAGAGAATCAAATCGAGGGCCAGCGCGTAGCAGAGATACGCATACTTGATGATGCCGGCCATCCCGTGCAGGAAAAAGTCATGTTGCTGGCCCTGCAACCCGGCAAGCCATTCGACTTTGGCCAGGAACGCGAAAGCCTTCGCGCTCTCTACAGCACCGGCGATTTCGCAAATATCCGCGTGCTGGCAAGTCAGGTCGCGGACGGTCTACGCGTAGATTTCGTGGTTCAGCGAAATTACTACAATAACGTCGTCCGCGTCGAAGGACTCAAAGAGCCTCCCAGTGAAGCGGCCGCGCTAGCCTCGATGCGCCTCGGTCTGGGCGAGCCCTTCCGCGAAAGTGCGCTGCGCGAAGCGGTTGACCGTCTCAAGGACACACTTCGCAACGAAGGTTTGTATCAAGCCGACGTCAGATGGACGCTCACTCCGCATGAAGATACGCGGCAGATGGACGTGCTGGTAACCGTAGTGCCCGGCCCGCGTGCGGTGATCGGCAAATTCGACTTGAAAAACCAGACGCCGTATAAAGATGCCGAGCTCATCGCCCGCTCGAAGATAAAACCGAAAAAAACGCTGACGTCCGGCCGCCTCACGCGAGCTTCGCAGCGCCTGAAGAAATATCTCGTCAATCAGGGTTATCTAGGCGCGGGAATACTCATCACGGCAGGTAGTTATGACTCCAAGACGAATATCGTGACCCTGAACTATCAAGTCACCACCGGCCCGCGTGTGAGCGTGAATTTGAGCGGCGCGCGGCTCAGCAAAGGCAAACTGCGCCAGTTGCTGCCGATCTATGCCGAAGGCGCGGTGGATGAGGATCTTCTGCAAGAGGGTCGCCGCAATATCCGCGATTATTTTCAGCGCCAGGGATATTTCGACGCGGACGTTCAGGTCACTTCTCGTGACGATCCCAAAGCCGGCCTGCGCGTCATCAGTTACGAAATTTCTCGCGGTGACCGTTTTCGCCTGGCGGCCGTGGCATTTCAGGGCAATAAATATTTCAGCAAGGACCTGCTGGCCAGCCGCCTCTCATTGCAGCCGGCGTCGTTTGCTTCCAGTGGGCGGTTCAGCCAAGGTTTGGTGCGTGACGACGGCGACTCCATTCGCGCCCTGTATCTGTCCAACGGTTTTCTGGATGCCAAGGTCACTTCCACGGTGGACGACAACTACAAAAACAAAAAAGGCAATCTCTTCGTCACCTACCAGATCGTCGAAGGCCCTCAAACGCTCGTCGATGACCTGAAGATCGAGGGCTTTCACTCGTTACGCCTGGACACGCTGCTCTCGGTGGTCGGCTCCTCGCCCGGCCAGCCCTATTCGGTCACCTCCGTCGCCAGCGATCGTAACAACATCCTCGCGATGTACTACAACGAAGGATTTCCCGAAGCCCGTCTGGACGAGTCCGTTTCCCCTGCCGGAGCTCCCAACGAGGTTCGCCTGATTTATCGGATCACCGAAGGCCAGCGCATCGACGTCGCCAAGGTATTGCTCACCGGATATCAATACACGCGCCCTGGCATCATCGCGCGTCAAGTGGCGATAAAGGCGAATGGGCCGCTTCGCGAAGGCGACGTGGTGGAAACCCAGCGCCGCCTCTACAACCTGGGCGTATTTACCCGCGTTCAGATTGCGCCGCAGAATCCCAATGGAACCGATCCGGAGAAAATTATGGTGGTGGACGTTCAGGAGGGCGGGCGCTACACCATCGGCTATGGATTCGGATTTGAAGTGCAGCGAATTGCGGCCAGCTGTAGCGTGGCAACCAGAAATACGCCTGCGTGCGATCCCAACGCCACGGAGATCGCCGCCAGCCCGCGCGGCATTCTGGAAATTTCTCGTGCCAATATGTTCGGCCGCGCTCAAACTCTCACATTCAAGGCGCGCGCCAGCACCCTGCAATATCGGTCGCTGGTTTCGTACTCTGCGGATAATTTCCTCAACCAGCGTTCACTCAGCGCTTCGCTAATCGGCTTCGCGGACAAAACACAGGACGTCGATACCTTCACTTCCATCCGTTATGAAGGTTCGTTACAACTCAATGAGAAGCTCTCGCCCTCCAGTTCGCTGCAATACCGTTATTTTTTCCGCCGCGTTGTGGCCACCAACATCAACCAAACGATTTCACCGGAAGAGATTCCCCTGTTCAGTCAGCCGACTCTCGCGTCGGGTTTCGGCATTACCTATGCGCGAGATCGCCGCGACAATCCCGGCGACCCCAAAACCGGAACCTTCAACACCGCCGACCTAAGCTTCGCTTCGAAGACGCTCGGTTCCAGTGCCAGCTTCTACCGAATATTCGTCCAGAATTCCTCGTTCCATCCCTTCGGGCGCAACTTCGTCTTCGCACGTTCCACTCGTTTTGGCGTGGAGCCTCCGTTTGGCAACACTACCGAGGTGGAGATCCCACTGCCGGAGCGTTTTTTCGCCGGGGGCGCCCAGTCACTGCGCGGCTTCAGCCTGAATCAAGCGGGTCCCCGCGATCCCGGAACCGGTTTTCCGATCGGCGGCCTCGCCCTGCTCATTTTTAACCAAGAGCTGCATTTCCCGATGAATCTTCCGTTCGTTGGAAATAAGTTGGGTGGAACCTTGTTTTATGACGGAGGCAATGTCTACAGCGACGTCAATCACATCACGCTCGCCTGGAAATCCGCTTCACCCACGAATTTGAATTATTTTTCGCACACCATCGGTTTTGGCTTCCGCTATCCCACTCCGATTGGCCCGGTTCGCGTGGATTTCGGCTATCAGATCAACCCCGCGGAGTACACCGTCACTCCCACTCCGCCGACTGTGCCGCCAACCCAAATCTTTCATGTCTCTCATTTTGGTTTTTCTTTCAATATCGGACCGGTCTTCTGATGCGACGCGCGATCCTCATCTTCGGCTTCGCGGCATCGCTGCTGGGATTCCCAGCACGCCCCGCGTTCGCGCAAACGGCAGGCGGCTCTCAGCCTCAGCCGCCGGCCGCATCCTTCGACGCCGGCGCGCAACCGATAGACGGCGTGGCGGCCAGGATCGAAGACGACATCGTCACTGATAGCGAAGTGCGCGAGCTCGGAGCGTTTCAAAAGCTCGTGGACGGAAAATCCAAACCGCGCGAGGAGCTGCTCCGCGAACTCGCCGATCAATGGTTGATCCGCAACGAGGCTATGACGGCCAAATTTGGCCAACCTTCGACCGCCGATGTGGATCGGGCTTACGCGGAATTCGTGAAGCAGTTCCCGTCGCCCGAAGAATTTGAAAAGCGCTGTGCTGAAGTAGGCTTGACGGAAGCTGCCGTGCGCCGCTTGATCGCGCAGCAGTTATACCTTTCCCGTTTCATTGATTACCGCTTTCGTCCCGAGGCGCAAGTTAGTGACGAGCAGGTCGACGCATACTATCAGAATGAATTTGCGCCCCAGCTTAAGGCGCGCAATGAGTCCGTGCCGCCGCTCGATGACGTCGACGACACCATCCGCGAAGTCCTGATTCAGCGCGCCATCAATGATCGCGCCACGAAATGGCTGGATGACACGCGCGATCGCCTGCGAATAGACATCGTTTCGCAAGGAAGTGGCTCGTGAGACGGCGCTTGCTACGTTGGTTGGCGGCAGTCGCGCTCTTGTTCGCCATCGTAGCTGGAGCTGCGTTCGTAACACTTAAATCGGGCTTGATGGATCGTTGGGTTCGCGACTCCCTGGTGCGCGAAATCGCGGAGCGCACGGGGACGCGCGTCGAGATCGGCGCGTTTCATCTGCATATTCTACACTTGCAAGCTGAACTCGATAACCTCACCTTGCATGGACTGGAAGGGCCCGCCGAAACCCCGTTGTTTCACGTGGACCGCCTGGACGTCGGCATCACCATTCTGTCGTTCTTCGGCCGTCAATTCAAAATCGACAAACTGATCGCGCAGCACCCGCAACTCTCCGTGCGCCTCATGAAAAATGGAACCAGCAACATTCCCACGCCGCAAGTCCCTGCCAGCAAGGCTCCCTGGCAAGAGACGCTCTTCAACTTGCGCATCGGCCGCCTCGAATTGCGCAACGGCAGCGCGGACATCAACGACCGGCGCGTGCCGCTCGACGTAAAAGGCCAAAACCTTTCGTTCTTGCTGCAATATGCCGTTCCCGCCACCGGCAGCGACGCCTACATTGGCACTCTCAGCTGGAACCAAGTCGAAATGGCATTGCAACGCGACCTGCCCTTCCGCTTCGACCTTGCTGCGAAATTCACGCTGCATCGCGATGCCTTTGAACTTGACGAATTTACCTGCAAGGGGCCGCACTCGGAATTGAATCTACGTGCCGAGCTTCCCAGCTTCGCGAAATCGGATTGGAATCTTTTTTATCGCGGACGCCTCTCGCTCCAGGACATCCGCACCATCTTTCGCGAGCCTCTCACTCCAGACCTGATCGCCGATTTTTCAGGACAGGCGCGCTATGCCTCCGGCGATTGGTCCGGCAGGGGCCACTTTGACGGCCATGACATCAAAATGTCCTACCAGTGGTTCCACGCAACCAATCTGGAAACCTGGGGTGACTACGAAATCTCGAAGGGACTGCTCACCGTTCAGAATCTCGCTGTCCGCGCTTTGGAAGGCTCACTCGATGGCCACCTGGACATGGATTTGAAAACTCTCGCCTTCCGCACGCAAACCCATTTTCATCACGCCAGCTTGGCCGACGCGCTTGCGGCGGTGAATAACGTGGATTTCCCCGTGGACACGCTGCATTGGGATGGCGCAATAGACGTTGACTCAGCTAATTCCTGGACCGCGAATTTCAAGCATTTCCGCACCAAGGGGAACATGCGCTGGTCGCCGCCTCCAACCCTCCCGCCCGGGACGATTCCCGTCACCGCCCATATCCTGTTTGATTATTCGGAAGACACGCAGACTTGCTTGCTCACGCAAAGCGAAATCACCACTCCCAGCACTCAAATCGAAATAGATGGGCCCGTCAGCGGTACCGATTCCGCCATCGAATTGGGCCTGAAGGTCCAGGATCTCGCGGACTGGGATGATTTCATCAATCGCCTGCGTGGCGCGAATGCTGTTCCCACACGCGTGAGCGGCAATGTCTCGTTTCGCGGCCGCATTCTCGGTCCCATCGCCGGGCCCACTTTTGACGGCCACCTCACCGCGTCCAACGCCCAATACGACACATATCAATTCGACGAAATTGATGGAGACCTCGATTACTCGCTCGATGGTTTCAAGCTCTCTAGAACCACGGTGAAGCGAGGGCAAGCCACCGTCACTGTCGATCTTGCGCTCCAATTCGATGGCGACTGGAGCTTCGTGCCCCATAGCACGTGGTCGCTCGAAGCCCACACTCAGCGCGCTCCCAGCCAAGACGTTCAGGCCATCTTCGGCGTCAACTATCCGATCAAGGCTCTGCTCAGCGGAACGTTTCGCGGCAGCGGCACCAGCGCAGACCCAATTCTCGATGCGAATGTCACGCTCGACGATATCGAAACCAAAGGACTGCGCTTCGACCAGCTCCGTGGTGAGCTGCATCTGGAGCGTGACGAAATCAGGCTGGACCGCGCCGTCTTACGCCGCGAAACGGGCCGCGCCACCGGTGACATTCTGTACCGTCCGCAGGAACAAACCGCCGAATTCAACGTCAACGGTACCGGCATCCTGCTCGAGAAAATTCAGGTCCTGCAAGGCTCATCGCTTCCGATCGGCGGCCAACTTGACTTCTCTCTCCGCGGCAGCGGGCCCGTTCGCGCTCCCAGCGCACAGGGTGATTTTCGCGTGACAAACCTGAAACTGGGAGCGGACCAGCAAGGAGACTTTCGCGGGAGGGTCGATTCCGACGGTAAGACCGTCCGCGTCGCGCTCAATTCTGAAAGAGCCAACGGTCAACTGCGTGGCCAAATCAGCGTCGCTCTCTCGGGCGACGAGGAAATTTCAGGGCAACTCACCGTCCAGCAGTTTGATCTCGATCCGCTGCTTACCGCCGGGCTTCACCTGAAGAATCTCACCGCCCACAGCGTCGTCGACGGGAAATTCACGCTGGCCGGTTCGCTCCGCAAGCCAGAAACGATCGAAGTGAATGCGGATATTTCGCGAATCACCTTTGGCTATCTGTTTGTGTCACTAGAGAACGACGGCCCCATACAGTTCACTTATCACCGCAACGAAGTTCGCATCACCCAAGCGCATCTGCACGGCCCCAATTCGGATTTCAAGATCAGCGGCTCGGCCCGCTTCGATCACGATCGTCCCATTCACGTTAATCTCACCGGTGAAATCAACCTGGCCCTGCTCAAGGGAGTGCTGCCGGCAATAAACGCGCAGGGCGATGCGAACGTCAACGTCGCAGTAGAAGGCACCATGTCCAAACCGCGAATCACTGGACGCGCCACCGTCCGTGACGCCTCCGCAAATTATTCCGATTTCCCTGTGGGCTTGAGCCACCTAAATGGCGATCTGGTTTTCGATGCCAGCAGGCTGATCTTCGAGAACGTCACCGCCGATTCCGGCGGCGGCCAGCTCACCTTGACCGGCAGTGTGACCTACGGCGATGAAGGTCCGGTGCGCTATCAAATCACCACCAAGACCACCCAGGTCCGCATACGCTACCCCCAAGGTATGAGCTGGCTGATCGGCGGCACATTGCAACTCTCCGGAACCAGCGAACGCGCCGTCATCAGTGGAACTCTGGAATTGAAGCGTTTGCTGTTTGCGCAAGGCGTGGACATCTCATCGTTCTTCAGCGCGGGTTCGGATACTTCCGCCGTCGCCACTGCGTCGTCGCCCTTCATGAGGAATCTTACGTTCGACATCGCCGCGCACACCAGCCCCGGCGCCCGCATCGAATGGACGGCCGCCCAGGTGGAAATTGATAGCGACCTACATTTGCGCGGCACCTGGGACCGGCCGATCTTGCTCGGACACATTCATCTGCTGGGCGGCGAAATGTCGTTCCGCGGAAATACGTTCACGCTCACCCGCGGCGATGTGAATTTCGCGAATCCCTTCCAACTCGATCCCGAACTCAACCTCGAAGCCACATCTACGATCAGCCAGTATCAAGTCACCATCAACTTCTCGGGACGCGCAAGCAAACTTTCTCTCAGCTATCGCTCTGACCCGCCGCTTCCGGATTCTGACATCATTGCGCTGCTCGCGGTCGGCAGCACGGGCCAGGAAAGCGCCCTGCGCTCCTCCGCCGGAGCCGGGCAGAACTATGGCGCCACTGCGTTGCTCTCCGAAGCGATCTCCAGCGGACTCGGCGGACGCATCGAGCATCTTTTCGGCATCAGCCACTTCCGCGTAGACCCCTTCTTGGCGGGCACGGCGACCGAATCGAACGCATCCGCGCGCGTCACCATCGAGCAGCAAGTCACCCGCGATCTCACCCTCACCTACTCGTCCAACGCAGCGTCCGATCAGCAGCAGCTCATCCAAGTGGAATACCATGTCAAACGCGATCTATCGGTCGTCTTCCTGCGCGACGTCAACGGCACCTACGGCCTGGACATCAAATTCGTCCGTCACTTCCACTGAGGATTTGTATTCTGTGCGACTAGCGTCGCTACGCATTCGACCGTGAAGCGCCGCACTTCAGTGCGCCATCCACGCGGAATCCATGTCGGTCCGCAGACCGCTGTACGGAAACTCTCTAGCCGTCCATTAAAAATAACGATTCCGGCGCAAGCCGCAGGTGCCAAGGAAACGGCCGCTCGCGAAAGCGCAGCCATTTTTCCTTGAACACTTCCGCTTGCAAGTGATGGGTGCCCCCCTCGCCATGCACCTGATCCAAGCTCAGAAACAACGTGATCCGAAATGGCGTCTCCGAAGTCCGCACCACCCAGCAAGGAAAAATGTTCTCTTGTGTGCTCGCGTCGCCCGCGGATTCCAAAAAATCAATGTGATGCGCACGAATCCCAATGTACTTTGGCGCTTTACCGATTGTCGCCGCCACGCGCACCCGGCAATCCCAGTCAAGCGCCGCGATCGTGCCGTCGGCGTTCGCCCGGGCACGCGAAATATTCTTGCATCCCGTGAGCTGCGCCACTTCCACGCTCGCCGGATGCCGGAAAATCTCTTCTTTCGCGCCGAAAGCAGCCACGCGCCCGCGCGAAAGCACCAGCAACTGCTCGCTCAGCCGGTACGCTTCTTCCATGTTGTGCGTCACCAGCAGCGCCGGATGGCGGTAGGCGGCAAACGTGTCCTGAAGCTCCGTTTCCACCTGCGCCCGCAGATGCGTGTCCAAGGCCGAAAGCGGCTCATCGAGCAGCAATGCCTCCGGCTCGATCGCCAATGCCCGCGCCAGCGCGGTGCGTTGCTGTTCACCTCCGGATAATTCCCGCGGATAGCGCTTCTCGAGCCCGGTGAGGTGCGTGCGCGCAACCAGAGTTGCGATTCTTGCAGCCTGTTCCGCGGGCGCCAAACCATACAAGCCAAACGCAATGTTTTCGGCGACCGTGCGGTGCGGGAACAACGCATAATTCTGGAACAGCAAGGCGATGCGC
>DATEVZ010000320.1:0-4517 GCA_035258265.1 Candidatus Acidiferrales bacterium | reverse complement strand
GAAGACGCGACGGACATCATCCTGAACCTGAAGCAGGTTCCACTGAAGCTGAATACCGACCAGCCAAAGACGATCACGCTGGTAGTGGATACGCCCGGGCCGGTGACCTCCGCGAAGATTGAGGAAGATGCGGATATCGCTGTGCTCGATAAGAACGTTTATATCGCAACCGTGAGCGAAGGCGGCAAGCTCGAGCTCGAACTGCGCGTGAAGAACGGCCGCGGCTACGTGGCCGCCGACCGCAACTTCGACGAGGACCTGCCGATCGGCTATATTCCGATCGATTCGGTGCACTCGCCGGTGCGCAAGGTGAACTACGCGGTGGAAGCGGCTCGTTTGGGCCAGATGACCGATTACGAAAAGCTCACGCTGGAAGTCTGGACCAACGCTGCGATCACGCCACAGGATGCGATCGGCCTAGCGTCGAAGCTGGTGAAGGACCACATGAGCATCTTCATCAACTTTGAAGAGACACCGGACCTGCCGGAAGAAGTGATCGAAAACTACAGCGATCCGCGCCTGGAGTATCTGGACCGGTCGGTCGAAGAGCTGGAGCTTTCGGTGCGCTCCTACAACTGCTTGAAGAACGCCAACATTCAGAATCTACGCGAGCTGGTGCAGAAGACCGAATCCGAAATGCTCAAGACGAAAAACTTCGGCCGCAAGTCGCTGAACGAGATCAAGGACATCTTGCACAAGATGGGCCTGAGCTTGGGCATGAAGTTCGATGAGCACGGCCGCATCATCTGGCCGCCACTGCCGAGCCAGACCGCGCCTCCGCCTTCCGAGGGGGACGCCACGGCTCTTTAATCCCGTTGCATGCCGCGGGAGCCAAGGTAAGCGACTATGAGACACCTTAAATCAGGGTCAAAACTGGGCAAGCAGCCGGCGCATCGTCGGGCCGTGCTGCGCAACCTGGTGACGAACCTCATCGAAAAGGAACGCATCCACACTACCATCCTTCGTGCGAAGGCCACGCGGCGTCTCGCGGAGAAGATGATCACGCTCGGGAAGCGCGATTCACTGCATGCACGCCGGCAGGCCGCTTCGTTTCTGATGACACCCGGCGCGACCGAAAAGCTCTTCAGCGATCTCGCTCCCCGGTTTGCCGATCGTCCCGGCGGCTACACGCGCATCATCCGCGCCGGCTGGCGGCTCGGTGACGGAGCGGACCTGGCGATTCTGGAGTTCATCGGTTCCGAACTCAAGAAGAAGGAAAAGAAGCCGCGCCGGAAAGAGGAAGTTGAGGCGCCGGAAGAGGAAAAGGAAGCAGTGGCGGCAACGAAGTAGTATTCAGAGCACCGCGCAATTGAAAAGGCCCGCAGGGGATCATCCTTGCGGGCTTTATTTTTGCCCAAGCCATTTTGGAGTACGCCGGCTTGCCGCCGACTCCAACAGCTACGGTTTGATTCCCAGCCACGAATTGTAGATTGCCTTCTGCGCGTCTGTGGGATGTTCAATCGGCTTCAACGTGTATGTGGGATAAGGATTCGCGACTACCGCTACCGGGATTTCTTTGAATTCGCCTAGGCGCAGCACGGTGATCCTCACCGTGTCACCCGGTTTACGCGCGCTGATTTCCTTGGTGAACCCATCAGAGTCCAGCGCGCGGCTATCGAGCGCGTAGATGATGTCGTCGCGGTCGAGTCCGGCCGTCTCGGCAGGGCTGCCGGGCATGATGTTGCGAATCTTGGCGTGCCCGTCGTCGTTCTTCGTGGTGTCGATACCTGTCCAGGGCTTGCTGGCGTCGAGTTTCTTTTCGACGCTAATCCCTGCGTACGTGAAATATTTCTCGTAAGGAATCGCGTCCTTGCCGGAGATATAGCGGCCGAACAGATCGCTGACGTCAGTGCCGGCGACTTCGGACGTGGCCTTGATCGGGTCGCCGGGTTCGAAGCCGGGTTTCGGCAGCGCGTAACGCGAGTAGAGCAGGCGCATCCAGTCATCCAGCGATTTCTGGTTTTTGGTGTCCTGCCGAATTGCGAAATCCAAGATGTGGCCCATGATCTGGCCGCCGTCGTAATAGGAATAGTAAGTATTCGCGAGATTGTTCGCTTGCTGGACTGCACCGCCGCGCGGGAACCATGTATCCCAGCTGGTGTCCTCAATGCTGCGCTCGGAACGGCCCGGCAGCTGCTCAAATTTCGTGATGAGCTGCCCGATGTTGTCGAGATATTGCTGCGGCGTGATCAAACCGGCGCGCTCGACGGCCAACTCTCCGTAATAGCTGGTGAGGCCCTCGGAGATCCACAGCGACGGCGTGTGGACCATCTGCGTATAGTCAAACGGGCCAAGCGGGCGCGGACGCAGGCGCTTCACGTTCCAGGCGTGGAAGAATTCGTGCGAAGCGACGAAGAGCTTCAGATTGTATTGCGTGCCGTAGTTGGGGGCCGGTTCAGTCGAGTCCCAGTCGGTTGAAAAATTAATCTGCGTCGAGTCCAGATGCTCGAGGCCGCCGCCGGTCTTCGGCCACACGTGAAAAATGAAATAATAATTGGCAAACGGGGCGGCTTGAGTGGAATTTCCAGCGACGGGTTGGAACATGGGCACGATTGTGGCGACGTCCTTTTGTAAGTCGTCCACGAATTTCGTGAAATCCTTGTGGCCCATCACGTCGTGCACGATCACGTGATATTTTGTACCGAGGACTTCGAAGTCTTTTTCAATGAATTCGCCGGAAATTTCCAGAGGGCAATCGGCGAACGTATCGTAGTTAGCGGCTTGAAACGTCGTGTCAGACGTATGCTCCATTCCCGTCGCAACGCGCCATCCGTCCGGAGCCGCGATGGAAAGAACCGCCGGACGTTCCTTCCCGCCCACGAGATACATCCACACGGAAGGGCCGCCGATAAAAGCGTGGTGTTCGTTGAACTGCGCGATGTTGTTCTGCAGCGTATCGGCAAAAATCTGATATTCCACGCTGACTGCTCTGGCGCCCGCCAAATCAATGTGCCAGGTCTGGCTGTCCGTCTTGCGCCACGAAAGTTCCTGGCCTGCGGCTGAATGGGCGCGGAAATGCTGCACGTTGACTGCGTAGTTTTCGATGTAGTACGAGCCAGGCGCCCAATCAGGCATGGCGAAATCTGCAGACGCGCCAGACAGCCCGTCGGCGCGGATGGTAATGTCGAGCAAATGGGTGCTGGGACGCTCGAACTTCAATTCGTAATTGATAGGATCGGTGGAGGAAGCCGCCGCGGCGGGTAAAGCCAAAACGCAGATGGTGGCGACCAGCATTGAGGCAACATGCAAGCGATGAGACATGTCGGATGTCCTCTCGAGTTTTTTGGATGCTTAATGCGTTCCCGGCGAAGTTGTTTCGACGGCGGGCGATTCATTTTGCCGCCGCCTTTCACGTGCTTTGCCCAAAATCATCCACAGCCAAGCGGCGAATTGTGCCGTTGCGCCGCCGGTCGTGTCAATCAGCACATCGGTGACCGCTGGAGTGCGCCCTGGAACGAACGATTGGTGAAATTCATCCAGTGAAGCATATCCCGCAACGATCAAGACGGTTAACAGGGCCCAGCGAAGACGCGTCCGTTTTTCGCCGGCGCGAAATCCGCGCAAGACCAGCAGGCTGAAAATAAAATACTCGGTGAAGTGCGCGCATTTGCGGATGATGTGGTGCAAGAAGGCCAAGGTATCCGCGGAAGCATGCGGCAAAAGAAAACGCAGGACGGGAATAATGAAGCGGCTAGTATTTTCAGACGTGAACGCGCCCGTGGAAAAACCAGAAATCGCGATTCCCCATACGATTGCCGGCCACCAACGCTTGAGCCAGGACATCCTAGCAGGCCTGCCCCGCACGAAATCGCGATGATGCGATGGAACCCTTCAAGCGGTCGCTCTATTCCAACCGGTAGTTTGGCGCTTCGCGGGTGATGATCACGTCGTGAACGTGGCTCTCGCGCAGGCCCGCGGAAGAAATGCGGATGAATTTGCTGCGGTCCTGAAGCTCGCCGAGATTCGCCGTGCCGCAGTAACCCATGCCGCTACGCAGTCCGCCGACGAGTTGGTCCACCAAACCAGAAAGGGGGCCTTTGTAGGGCACTTGTCCTTCGATGCCTTCGGGTACGGACTTGCCGCGGGCTGCGCCTTCTTGCGCGTAGCGGTCCGCCGAGCCCGCTTCCATGGCGCCGAGCGAGCCCATGCCGCGGTAGGACTTAAAGGTGCGGCCCTGATACAAAATCGTTTCGCCAGGGGATTCCTCGGTCCCGGCAAAGAGTCCGCCAATCATTACGGAGTTTGCGCCGGCAGCGATGGCCTTCGTGATGTCGCCGGAAAATTTTATGCCGCCATCGGCGATGATTGGCACGCCGCTGCCTCTTGCTGCTCGCGAAGCTTCCATGATTGCCGTAATCTGCGGCACGCCGGCGCCTGTGACGACGCGAGTGGTGCAGATGGAGCCGGGGCCGATGCCGACTTTCAGCCCGTCAATTCCGAGGGAAATTAAGTCGCGTGCGCCTTCGGCGGTGGCCACGTTTCCGGCGACGATTTGAATTTCCGGAAACTTCTTGCGC
>DATEVZ010000319.1:0-4761 GCA_035258265.1 Candidatus Acidiferrales bacterium | reverse complement strand
TCGTCGTAGAACGATTCGCGGCCCAGCGGCGTGTTGATGACCAGATGCACCTTGCCGGTTTTGATCAGGTCGACGATGTTCGGCCGGCCTTCGTTCACTTTGTAGACTTCCTCGCACGGAACGCCGGTGGCGTGCAGCGCGGAAGCGGTGCCGCGAGTGGCCACAATTTTGAAGCCGAGGGAGACGAGCTCTTTGCCGATAGGGCCAAGTTGCCGTTTGTCGCGATCGTTCACACTGATGAACACCGTGCCGCTGCTGGGCAATTTCTGGCCGGCGGCGAGCTGCGCTTTCGCGAATGCTTGGCCGTAAGAAGTGGAAATGCCCATGACTTCGCCCGTTGAGCGCATTTCCGGGCCGAGGATGGTATCAACGCCGCGGAATTTGTTGAACGGGAAGACGGGCGATTTGACGGAGTAAAAATCGTGAACGGCAATTTCCGCGACGCCGTTGCTGTGCACCAGCGGGAGATTCATGTCCGCGAGGCGGCGGCCGACCATCAGGCGCGCGCCGATTTTGGCGAGAGGCACGCCAGTGGCTTTGCTGACGTAAGGGACGGTACGCGAAGCGCGCGGGTTGACTTCGAGGACGTACACCGTGTCGCGCTGGATCGCGTATTGCACGTTCATTAAACCAACGACCCTCAGCGCTCGGGCCAGCCGCGTAGTGTAGTCACGGATGCGTTCCAGCACCGAAGGCTTCAGCGTCACCGACGGCAGCACGCACGACGAATCGCCGGAATGGATGCCGGCTTCTTCGATGTGCTCCATGATTCCAGCGATCAAAACGTCTTCGCCGTCGGCAAGGGCGTCCACGTCCACTTCCGTCGCGTCTTCCAGGAATTGGTCGATCAGAATCGGGCGCTTGGGATCGGTGCCGGAACCAATCAGCGCGGCCTGCGCGACGTATTCCTCCACCGTTTTCAAATCGTAAGCAATCACCATCGCGCGCCCGCCCAGCACGTAGCTGGGCCGCACCAGCACGGGCAACCCAATTTCCGTTGCGAGTTGTACAGCTTCTTGAGGCGCGAAAGCGGTACCGTTGCGCGGCTGCGGAATTTTCAATTCGTCGAGCAACGCGCCGAACCGCCTGCGATCTTCGGCAAGATCAATTGATTCCGGCGCGGTACCGATAATCTTCGCGCCGTTCTGCTTCAATTCGAGCGCCAGGTTCAGCGGCGTCTGCCCGCCGAATTGCACGATCACGCCCTGTGGCTTTTCGCGATCCAGAATCGCCAGCACGTCTTCCAATGTGAGCGGCTCGAAATACAGTCGGTCGGAGGTGTCGTAGTCCGTTGAAACCGTTTCCGGATTGCAGTTCACCATCACCGTTTCGAAGCCGTCTTCCTTCAACGCGAACGCCGCATGGCAGCAGCAATAATCGAATTCGATGCCCTGCCCGATGCGGTTAGGCCCGCTGCCCAAAATCACAACTTTGGGACGGTCCACGGCGCCGGACTCGTCTTCTTCTTCGTATGTGGAATAAAGGTACGGTGTGAACGATTCAAATTCGGCGGCGCAGGTATCCACGCGCTTGAAGACCGGCTGAATGCCCAATTCCTTGCGGCGCGCGCGCACGCTAGAAGCTTTCACATTCCACAATTTCGCGATTTCCTCGTCGCTCGCGCCCGAGCGTTTCGATTCGAGGAACAATTCCGGCGGGCATTTCCCCAGCGCCGTCGCGGCCACGCGCTTGTCTATCGCCAGCATTTCCTGAAGCTGGCGGATGAACCACGGATCAATCTTGGTCAGGTCACAGACTTCTTCAGCCGACATTCCGCGTTCCAGCGCTTCGAAGAGCCAGTGCAAACGGTCCGGACCAGGCACATGCAATTTCTCGCGCAGTAGTACGGTCGTGACTTCGGCAGGCGGCCGCCAGGCCGAACTCGGCTCCAGCGAGCGAATCGCCTTGCAGATCGCTTCCTGAAACGTGCGCCCGATGGCCATCACTTCCCCGACGGATTTCATCTGCGTAGTCAACGTGCTATCGCTGCCGGGAAATTTCTCAAATTGCCATTTGGGAATTTTTGCCACCACGTAATCAATCGTCGGCTCAAACGAACTGGGCGTTTTCTTGGTGATGTCGTTGGGAATTTCGTCGAGTGTCATGCCCACCGCGAGCTTTGCCGCGATCTTGGCAATCGGAAACCCGGTGGCCTTGCTGGCCAGCGCCGAACTGCGCGAAACACGCGGGTTCATTTCGATCACGGTCATGCGCCCGGACTCGGGATCGATGGCAAACTGAATGTTCGATCCGCCGGTTTCGACGCCGACTTCACGGATAATCGCGGCGGCCGCGTCCCGCATCCGCTGATATTCCTTGTCAGTAAGCGTCTGCGCGGGAGCAACGGTGATCGAGTCCCCGGTGTGAATGCCCATCGGGTCGAAATTTTCGATCGAGCAGATCACCACAAAATTGTCGCGGTGGTCGCGCATCACTTCGAGCTCGAATTCCTTCCAGCCCAGCACCGATTCTTCGATCAATGCCTGATGCACGGGACTCGCGTCTAGCGCGCGCGCAATCAAATCTGCGAATTCTTCGTGGTTGTAAGCAATCGAGCCGCCCGTGCCACCCAAGGTGAACGACGGACGAATCACCACCGGATAGCCGAGCTGGTCCGCGAGGCGTATCGCGTCAGGCACCGTCGTGACCACTTCCGACGCCGGAACCTCCAGGCCAATTTTGCGGCAAACGTCCTTGAACAAGAGGCGGTCCTCGGCGATTTTGATCGCGTTGAGCGACGCGCCAATGAGTTTCACTTTATACTTTTCGAGGATTCCGGCTTCCGCAAGCTCCACCGCAAGATTCAAGCCGGTTTGTCCGCCGACTGTGGGCAGAAGCGCATCAGGCCGTTCCGCCGCGATAATCGCTTCGAGATATTCCTTCGAAAGCGGCTCGATATAAGTGCGGTCCGCAATTTCCGGATCGGTCATGATCGTCGCCGGATTCGAATTCACCAGGACGACTTCGTAGCCCTCCGAACGCAGCGCCTTGCAAGCCTGCGTCCCGGAATAGTCGAACTCGCAAGCCTGCCCGATCACGATCGGCCCAGACCCGATGATCAATATTTTCCCTATGTCAGCACGTTTCGGCATTTGTTCCAGTCAATACACGTCCGCGGTCGGTCGTCACCGCGCCGTCTTATTCATCAGCGCGATGAAATCATTGAACAAATATCGCGCGTCGTGCGGGCCGGGTGACGCTTCCGGATGATATTGCACACTGAAAAGCGGCAATGAGCGATGCCGCATGCCCTCGTTGGTGTGGTCATTCAAATTTACGTGGGTAATTTCCACGTCGCTCGACGGCAACGACTCCGGATCCACGCAAAAACCATGATTCTGGGCAGTGATTTCCACTTTCCGCGTCAGCAAGTTCTTCACGGGATGATTTGAACCGTGATGTCCAAACTTCAATTTGAACGTGCGGCCGCCCAGCGCGAGGCCACAAAGCTGATGCCCAAGACAAATACCAAAGATCGGCACGCGTCCTAGCATCTTGCGAATGTTTTCCACCGCATAGCCGATCGGTTCAGGATCTCCAGGACCGTTCGAGAGAAACACCCCATCCGGTTTCAGCGCGAGAACATCTTCGGCAGAAGTCCGCGCCGGCACCACCGTCACTTCGCAATTGTGGTCCACTAGAAGCCGCAAAATATTCTGCTTGATGCCGAAATCGTAGGCCACGACTCTATGGCGCGCTTGGCCACCAGCGCCAGAAGTCCGGTCAGTCCGCCGCGGCCACGCAACCGATGAACTAGCCCCTGGCCCCGCTGACTTCCCCGCATCGGATGCGCCCGCCGCTGCGGAAGCGGAAAGAGGGGTGGCCAAATCAATCGATCCTTTTGTCCAAGCGTACTGCCGCGCCGTCGTCACTCGGCCTGCGAGTTCCTGACCAGCCATGGTGGGAAGCGCCCGTGCCTCAGCGATTAATTCTTCGGCAGGAGCGCCGTCAGTCGCCACCACTCCGCGCAATGCACCCACTTCGCGCAAATGTCGCACCAGTGCGCGCGTGTCCAAATCCCAAATGACCGGGACGCCATGCCGTTCCAAGTATTGCTGCGCCGATTCGGTCGAGCGCCAATTGGAAGCGAGCGGCGAAAACTCGCGCACCACGAGAGCCTCGATGTACGGCTTCGGAGATTCCTCGTCGTCAAGATTGGTGCCGACATTTCCAATGTGGGGATAAGTGAGGCAGATAATCTGACCGGAATAACTGGGATCGGTGAAAACTTCCTGGTAACCGGTGAGGCTGGTGTTGAAAACAACTTCTCCGCCGCGGCGCGTACGCGCGCCGGCCGCGCGGCCGTTAAATACTCGTCCGTCTTCCAGCGCGAGCGTCGCGCGACCTGCGGCCTGCTGCGTCAGTGTGTCCTCCAGAAAAGTTCATCGCGATGCCGCGTTTACCGTGGACGAATACGTCAGCGAACCGAAATGGTCCACCGGCCAATAAGCGAAGACCGCTTTGCCATAAATATAGGGACGGCTGACTGGACCGAAAACCCGCGAATCGTTCGAGCTATCCCGGTGGTCGCCCATCACAAAATAATTTCCTTCGGGAATCTTCATCGGACCGTAGCTCGAACCGTCGAGATAGCTCGCCGGAACGTACGGTTCGGCCAGTTCCTTGCCATCCACATACAAGTGACCGGCTCGCAACTCGATGCTCTCACCAGGCAATCCCACCACGCGCTTGATGAACGATTTCGAATGGTCGAGAGGATACCAGAAAACAACCACGTCGCCGCGGTCAATTGGCTCGAAG
>DATEVZ010000318.1:0-3951 GCA_035258265.1 Candidatus Acidiferrales bacterium | reverse complement strand
TCCTGCTCGCTGCCGCGCTCGGCATATTTCTGAGCGCTTGGGGAGGCGAATGGGTAACGTCCGCGATTCCGTTCACGAATCGCGGCTATCTTCCCAACTACGGCCGCGTCTATGTGGATTTCGCCACGCTCGCATACTCCGTCGGAATTGCGCTGTTCACAGCCGTGATATTCGGTCTCGCGCCGGCGTTACAAAGCTCGAATCCCAGTCTCACCACCACGCTGAAAGACGCAGGTAGCTCCGCGTCCGTCAGCCTGCGTGGGCGTCGCATGAGAAAAGTTCTCATTGTCTTCGAAGTTGCTCTCGCATTGATGGCGCTGGTTCCCGCGGGCCTGATGATCAAATGGATGAAAAATATCAATAACGTGGATCTCGGTTTCCGCCCCGAGCATGTCCTGACCGCGCAAATCGCGCTTGCGGAAACGAAATACCCCGACCTTGGCCCAGCCGCCGCTTTCTACGATCGCTTGCTCGACCGCCTTCGCGCACTTCCGCAAGTGACTTCTTCCGCCGTAACTCAGTACATTCCCTTCGGTATGAACTACGCGTCCGTGGAGATGTTTTTCCCGGGCCGCCCCGCTCCTGATCCTGGAAGCATCCCCTTCACTGCGATTACTGCCGCTACTCCGGGTTATTTCTCCGCTTTAGGTTTGCAAATGATTCGCGGCCGCTTCGTCTCCGATCAGGACGCCTCGGATTCGCCGCCGGTCATCGTGATCGATCAGACCCTCGCCAATCGCTATTTCCCAGGTCAGGACCCGCTGGGCCAAAAGATTCAGCTCAGCAGAGAAAGCAACTCTCAACGAACCGTGGTCGGCGTCGTCAGAGATCTGCACCTGACTACCGATTTCAACAATCCGCCTTCTTGCGAAAGCTATATTCCCTTTGCACAATCGCCGAGTCGTTCGATCACCGTGGTACTTCGCTCTGCCGGAGATCCTCTGCCGCTGGTCGCCGCGCTGCGTGAAGCAGTCGCGTCGCTCGATCCTGACCAGCCCGTCTCCGAAGCTATTCCCCTCAGCCAATTGGTCAGCGATCAGGAAGCGCCGTTCCGCGTGTTCACGCAATTCAGCAATTTCTTTGGACTGCTCGCGCTGTTTCTCGCGGCCATCGGAATCTACGGCGTGATGGCCTTCATCGTCTCCGGCCAAACCAAGGAAATCGGCATTCGTATGGCCCTCGGTGCCAGCCCGCGCAGTGTCCAGAAATTGGTTCTGGCGCATAGCGTCCGCCTCACCTTCGTCGGTATTTTGCTGGGTCTCGCCGGAGCAGCCGCGCTAGCCCGTATGCTCGCGGGCCTGCTCTTCGGCGTTAGCGTTACCGACCCAACCATCTATCTCGCTGCATCCGCGGTCTTGGGCGTCGCCATCTTCCTGGCCAGCTATCTGCCGGCTCGCCGCGCCGCAGCAGTAGACCCAATGGTCGCCCTTCGCCACGAGTAGAAGCGCGTGATTCACGTACAAAGCTTGAAGAGGAGATAGAATGGGCACACTGCTGCAAGACGTTCGCTACAGCATCCGTAGGTTCGCGAAATCTCCGGGGTTCACGGCGATTGCCATCCTCACCCTGGCGCTTGGCATCGGCGCCAACACCGCGCTCTTCTCCGTCGTGGACGCGGTGTTGCTGCGCCCCTTGCCGTTCAAGAATCCATCGCGGCTGGTCTGGACTTGGGGGAATTGCTCGCTGTGTGACCAGGCGGCAGTTTCACCGGCCGATTTTTTGGATTATCGCGCCCAGAGCCACTCCTTCGAATACTACGGCGCGATGGCCGGAGGTGATTCGCTTTTCAATCTCACGGGCAACGACAAGCCCATTCAGATCAAAGGCTCGATGATCACTGCGGGCTTTTTTGATGCGCTGGGAATTCAACCCCGTTATGGTCGCGTGTTCGGTCCATCAGACGAAAAGACGCCAGATCCCGAGGTCGTAATTCTCAGTCACCATTTGTGGCAGGAAAATTTTGCCAGCGATCCGAACGTCATCGGGAAATCCATTTCGCTCGACGGCAAGACGCGCACGATTGTCGGCGTCCTCGCGAACGACATTCCGCTCCTTACGAAAGCCGATCTTTGGTATCCGGCCCCGTTTCAAAACCAGGGAATGCAAACCCGCCGCTCCCATTTCCTCCGCCCCATCGGACTTCTCACGCCCGGCGTTACGATCTCCCAAGCCCAATCGGAGCTAGACGCCATCGCGGGTCGCCTCGCAAGTCAATATCCCGTGACGAATGCGGGATTCAGCGCCAAGCTCGAGGCCCTTCACAACGTTCTGATCGGCAATGTGCGTCCCGCATTCGTGGTGCTGATAGCCGCGGTCGCTCTGGTTCTCTTGATTGCTTGCGCCAACATCGCGAGCCTCCTTCTCGCGCGCAATACCGTGCGGCAACGAGAGATTGCCATCCGAACCGCCCTGGGAGCGGGGCGTTCCCGTTTGATCAGACAGCTTTTGACGGAGAGCCTGGTCCTTGCCCTCGCCGGAGGAGCCGCCGGAGTCCTTCTAGCGAACGGAGGTGTGGAACTCTTGAAGCAACTCGGCCCGCAAGGTCTTCCGCGCCTCGATGAAGTAAGTCTGAACGGCGTAGTGCTGGCTTTCACATTCATGATCGCCATCTTCACCGGAATCCTCTTCGGCCTCGGGCCAGCCATGAAAGCGACCCGCCGCGATCTGACCAAGAGTTTGAAGGAGGGTGGCGCTTCCGGCGATTCACGCTCGAAGCATCGCGCACACGACATACTTGTCGTCGCGGAGGTGGCACTTTCGCTGGTAGTGCTGATCGCTTCCGGTCTCTTGCTCCATAGCTTCTGGCGCTTGATGCGCGCTCCGCTCGGCTTCGATCCGGCAAGCGTCCTCACCACCGAGGTTTCACTCGTCTCGCCCAGGTACGACGACGAACAGCGGCGGGAATCCTTCTTCCATGAGCTCCAGGACCGTATTCAATCTTCGCCGGGAGTTAAAAGCGCCGGGTTCGTTTCCGAGTTGCCTCTCAGCGGCGAAGGGAACGACACATTTTTCACCATTGCCGAACACCCGCCCGCAAATCCAAACGATAACAACGACGCGGATTTCCGGCTCATAGACGGAGACTACCTCGAAGCGATGCGGATTCCGCTGCTGGCTGGGCGAGCGTTTGAGCGACAGGATTCAGTGGAATCCCGCAAGATTGTGATCGTCAACGAGCCCTTCGTGAAGAAGTTCTTCCCGAATGAGAACCCGATCGGAAAGCATTTAAAGATGTTCGAAGGAAAACCCGAATTCGTGGAGCGTGAGATTGTGGGAATCGTAGGGGGCAACAAGCACTTCGCATTGCAGGAATCCTTTCGTCCCGAAATGTTCATGCCGAAATCGTTCACGAGGATGAATGTGGTTGTTCGCGGCGCGGGCGATGCGGGTGCGCTTACAACGGCCGTGCGCCAAGCCATTCACCAGATCGATCCAGACGAGGCGACTTCGACGTTCCGCACGATGGGGGACGTCGTATCTGCCTCGGCCGCATCCGACCGATTCAACACACTATTGCTCGGGGCTTTTGCCGCCATCGCCCTGCTGCTTACAGCAGCGGGAGTATTCGGTGTTCTGTCCTATCTCGTGACTCAGCGCACGCGCGAAATCGGCCTGCGCATGGCGCTCGGCGCGCAGCCGAAGGATGTTCTAGACGTGATTGTAGGACATGGCATGCGCCTTGTTCTGGTGGGCCTGTGCATCGGTGTGGCGGGAGCGCTCGTGGTCACGCGCTGGATGTCGAGCGTTCTATTCGACGTGACGCCCACAGACCCGCTGACGTTCGTCGTCGTGGCAACGCTGCTAGGAATAGTCGCGTTTCTGGCCGCATACGTTCCCGCACGCCGCGCGATGCGAATGGACCCCATGGTTGCCCTGCGCTACGAATAGGAACTTCGTTTGTAGGAGCGCGGTTCGTTTGTGGTTCCCAAGAAATCCCGTGCCGTCCTTACG
>DATEVZ010000317.1:0-2608 GCA_035258265.1 Candidatus Acidiferrales bacterium | reverse complement strand
TGGATTGACCAAACCGAGCGCCGGACGTGGTTCTTGTCGGAGATTGTCCGGGATCTGTAGCCGCGCCAGCGCGGCATCGCGTATAGCTCGAAGCGCGCTCGCCGCGATCGAAGTGCACGCCTAAAAGGAGCCGGGGAGGAGCGTGTTTGGAAGGGAAACCTCCCCGGCCTCGCATGACATCTGCCTCGTTCTCTTACTAAACTCAACAGATACTCGCTTTATTCCCGCCCTGATCGCCGGGCCCCCTGCGGCGTCTTGCCGCGAATCATCCAATAAAAACTCGTGGGAATAAATTAGGTTGAAATCCGGTCTGGTAAATTGAGAGTGTTATTCCGGCATGGCGGACGAAACGCGCGGATCCGGCGATGCCGGGAGCTTCGAACAGGTTGTGCTGCCCCATCTGGACGCGGCCTACAACCTCGCGCGGTGGCTCGTCCGCAATAGCCACGATGCCGACGACATCGTTCAGGAAGCCTATCTGCGCGCTTTCCGATTTTTCGGCGGCTTTCACGGCGGCAATGCTCGCGCCTGGCTTCTGAAAATCGTGCGAAATACGAGCTACACGTTCTTGGAGACCAACCGGCCAGTGGATCTTGGCGTGGAATTCGATGAAAAAATTCATACCCCCGACGTCGCCCAGCCTGACGCGGAAGCGGCGCTCCTGCAAGCAGTCGAGAGCCGCCTGCTTCGCGACGCACTCGAGCAATTGCCGGTGCAGTTTCGCGAGATCCTGATTTTGCGCGAACTGGAAGGAATGTCTTACAAAGAGATTGCCGCGGTCACGGAAGTTCCTATCGGAACCGTAATGTCCGGGCTGGCGCGAGCGCGCGCCCAACTGAAGAAATCTCTGCTGCGCGCGAAAGAGCAGGAGGAACATCGTGGCGTGTAACGATAACCAAAATCTGCTCCACGCGTACTTCGATGGAGAGCTCGACCTCGCGCACAGCCTCGAATTCGAGAACCATCTGAAATCTTGCGCCGAGTGCTCCAGAGATATCGAGGCCCAGCGAGCCATGCGGAAGTCGCTAAGCGCCGCCAATCTTTACGAGCGAGCGCCAGAGAGCTTGAGAGCGAAACTCCGCGTTCAACTTCCGCGCGAAATGCCGGTGCAATCTGTTTCCCCGCAACGCCGATCCGCGATCGAGTGGCTGGCAGTCGCCGCAGCCATCTTTATCGCGATCGTGCTCGGCGTCAGAATGATCCCGGATATCGTCGGCGGCCGCCAGCACACAAATCTGCTCGCCGAGCAAATCGTAGCGAGTCACATTCGCTCGCTGCAGCCCGGACACTTGTTTGACGTTCAATCCACGGACCAGCACACCGTGAAGCCGTGGTTTGACGGCAAACTGGATTTCGCTCCACCGGTCCTAGACCTCGCGAACGAAGGTTTCCCGTTGATCGGCGGCCGTCTGGACTACTTGGATCATCGCGACGTCGCCGCGCTCGTCTATCAGCGGCAAAAACATTTTATCAACGTATTCATTTGGCCCGGCGACTCGAAGGCGGCGAACGTTTCTGAAGCCCAAGCGATCCGAGGTTACAACGTGGTTTCCTGGCAGCGAGGAGGAATGGATTTCTGCGCCGTCTCCGACCTGAATTCCGCTGAACTCGAGCAGTTTGCCAAACTCCTGCAGCACTAAGTAGAGCTACAACTTTCCCGGCCCGGCGTGGCTGGCGTTCCCGTCAGTACTGGCGTTCTCGGCACCCGGAGATCGACTGTCCGTGCCCAACAAAGCTTCTATGATGCCAACCATGGGAAATGCGTCTGTCTTCGAAACTACCGACCGAATGCCCACTTCTCGCGCGTGCTTCTCGAGCTCCGCGCTGGCGTGCTGCGTGAACATCACCACCGGCACGGCTGGCGCAATTTCCAACAATCGGCGCGCGGTCTCCAGGCCATTTATTCCGGGCATTTGGAAATCAACGATCACCACGTTGGGCCGGACGGTCTTGAACATCTCCACGGCCGTGACGCCGTCCGCTGCCTCCCCGACTATTTCCCACTCTGGATTTGCCTGCAAGACGGTGCGGAGCCCTTGTCTCACAAGCTCGCTATCGTCCACGATCAAAAATCGAGTGCGCATTGCCAACCCTTTGCAGCTTCCGCTTTGGAACTTGAATGACCGCCGGAGGAGGAAGCTTGGGCGCCGGCGGTCCGTATTAGGCAAGAGAGATGACGAATTATTAGCCAGTGTATAACAAACCGTTTAAATCTGCAGCAAGGCCGGAGATCATAGTCTTAAGTCTAGAGTCAGGCGCTCAGAGCAACCGCAGCAACTAGGGGGAGTGCCGCTGTGATGGATGTCCCGCCCTCGCTCGATTGAATTTCAAGGGTACCGCCGAGTTCCCGCACGCGTTCCCGCATCCCGCTGAGCCCGACACCTTGATTCGATCCCAGAAACATGGAAATTCGTTTCTCTGCGGGAATCCCTTTCCCTTGGTCGGAGACCTGTACCGTCAGCAGCTTTTCGGACGGCCATATTTTTATATATGCGGTCTCGCTTCCCGAATGGCGATAGACGTTGGTCAGACATTCCTGCACGATTCGAAAAACCGAAATCTCCAAATTAGGAGCCAGGCGCCCGATTTCAGGCGAGAGGTCCACGCT
>DATEVZ010000316.1:0-5020 GCA_035258265.1 Candidatus Acidiferrales bacterium | reverse complement strand
ATGACCGCTTACGAAACGGGCCACTATACGGACCTTATGCCCGATGGAACCGCGCGACAGTTCACATTCGTAATGGAAGCCAAGTCCGTGATTACGCGCCCCGCGGGAGACCAGCGATTATCGGGTACTGGTTTCTATGAGATTACCGGGTTGGCATGGTCTGGCAGAGGGCGAATCACAAAAGCTGAGGTTTCGACGGATGGCGGCAAGAGCTGGCAGGACGCACAGCTCAATGAGCCGATTTTGCCGAAGGCGCTTACTCGTTTCCGGCTTCCGTGGCGGTGGGACGGGAAAGAGACTTCCCTCCAATCGCGATGTACGGACGAAACGGGCTATCTCCAGCCAACGCGAGAGGAACTCGTTGCGGTTCGCGGACTTAATGCAACCGACCACTACAACGGAATCAAAATCTGGTACGTCCACACGGAAGGGAGTGTGAGCCGTGAATAACGCCGCTTTCTTCATTATGTGCTTTGTCATCGCTGGGTCCACAGGCACGCTCGGACAAAGCCAGCAATACAAATTGGGACGACCGGCGACGCCCGAAGAAATTCGCGAACTCGATATCTCCGTGGCACCGGACGGCGCGGGCTTGCCCAAGGGAAGCGGCACGGTCACGCAAGGACGGCACGACTATCAGATCCTCTGCGCGAACTGCCACGGCGATCGCGGCCAGGGAGTAACGCCATACCCCGCTCTTGTTGGCGGCCGGGGCACGCTGCGGAGCAAGAACCCGGTGCGGACGGTGGGCAGCTACTGGCCTTATGCGACGACCGTCTGGGATTACGTACATCGCACGATGCCGTATCCGCGACCAGGAAGTCTTACGCCCGACGAGACCTATGCGGTTACGGCGTTCATTCTATACCTGAACAGAATTGTCGACGAAAAAGCGGAGTTGAACGAAGCGACCCTGCCTCGTGTGAAAATGCCCAATCGGGACGGATTTGTTGGCGATCCTCGCCCGGACGTGCGCACCAAGAACTAAATGTGTAATTGCATGACACGTTGGCCAGCGGTGGTGGCCTTCGACGCACAGAACTCTCGCATGGAGAGCCGCCTATGAGTACTCGCCGACGACTTCAGCGTATGGCTGTCTACAGCGAAGTGTTGATACCTAAATCACAGTCATTTGCGTGCGCGTGAAGAGGTCCTGAAAAGCGTTCTCACATCAATTCTAACTTGCGGAGTAACTCATCTATGCAGATTCAAATCACGCCGAAGCGCGCTGGCGCCGCAGTTGGCTTGGTTCTTCTATACATTCTGATGAGTGTCCGGTTCGTCCGTAATGGCACATGGCCGGCGGCGGTGGGAATCCTATTCGTATTTGCTGGGGCTCTGATTGCGTTAGGGGTGGCGCTTGCGCGGCCCAGACAATCGCGGGGTTCCCGACCCAAATAGGAAGGACAAGCTTTCAGATCGCGCTGTAAATTTCTTCATGCGTCTGTCGGGAACGGACTGTTGGCTTGAATTCGATACAGATACCTCCCGGATTTGTAAGGCGAGCGGAAATTGTCCAACCGTTCAGCGCTGCCACCCGTTTCAACGATACAAATCGCCAATGATTTTGACAAGGGTCGTCGCGCTTGTGTGATCTACTGATGCTGTGAGGCACTCGCACTAGAGTCAAGACCGGCTTTGGGTAGCCGAGCATGGCGTCGTAAGTGGCCGGTTGCCCTTACGTCATGACGATGAAGGCGCTGGAAGAAGCGACCCGATCCGCCGAGCGCGTAACACGCGGGAAGTGACTATAAGCTCCAGATTCCGTAAGGCATGGTCTTTCAATAACTTGCAAAGCTAGGCGGCGCATCGAACTAATTCCGCGTGAAACGGTATGAGTAAACAATTCGGATGGTTGCAGGCCTCTGCAACCAGAAACTATTCTGCGGCAATAAGTTCCGAAGACCCTGCAACCATCCGAATTGACAAGTCGCGCGCCGCAACATCTCGATGTCGCTACCCTAAGACACAGTCGGATGCAATCGATGGCTTCCCACAAGCCGACTTCCTAACTGCAGATGTGCTCCGCCTTATGATCTCGGCGATTGTGTCCGGTTCACGGCGTGATCTCACCATTTCCAAATTGCTCGTGGGCGGCCTCTAAGCCGTTCAAGACCGGCAGCGCCCGCCGCAGCGGACGCCGCTACGAGGGCTCCAACTCCCAAACTTGCGCCGGCACAAACGAGAGTACGATGTCAGGATTTGCGTGGCGCGCGGCGTTCGCGTTGACGCGAGCCACGCTTTTTCAGGCGCTGCGTGAAGCGAATGGGCGTGCCGGTGAAATCGAATTTAGCGCGCAACTGGTTTTCGAGGAAGCGCTGATAACTGAAATGCAGCGGCTTGAGCTGGTTAGTGAAAAGCACAAACGTGGGCGGCGCGGTAGTGGCTTGTGTGATGTAAAAAATCTTCACCTCGCGGCTGGCGGGCGAGGTGCCTTTGTCGAGGTCCACACTAGCGAGCCACCGATTCAATTCCCCCGTGGAGATGCGTTTGTGGCGCGCTTCCGCGACGCGGTCAATTAGCTTATACAGCCGGTCAATGTTCTCGCCGGTTTTTGCCGAGAGAAATACCACCGGCGCGTAAGAAAGAAATTTCAGCCGCTGCCGGACAAGTGGCTCGTAATCCTGCACCAGCTTGTTGGCGTTGAACGCGACGAATTTCCCGCCTCGTTTCTTCTGGTCCGTCGCCTTTTCTTGCGCGGCCGCCAGAGCGAGATCCCATTTGTTCATCACGATGATCACTGAACGGCCGGACTGTTCGGCGTAGCTCGCGATGGTGGCATCGTGCGAAGTGATGCCCATCGCGGAGTCGGCGACCAGCAGCGCAATATCCGCGCGTTCCAGGTGTTGCCGCGCCATGATGACGCTCAATTTTTCGGCGATGAGTTTGGTCTTGCCTTTGCGCCGGATGCCCGCGGTATCAAGGAAGCGATACGATTTCCCGTTGCGGTCCACCACTGTGTCCACGGCGTCGCGCGTGGTGCCGGGCTCGGCCGACACAATCGAGCGCTCGGCACCGACTAACTGATTTAGCAGCGTGGATTTGCCGACGTTGGGCCGGCCGATGATGGCGATGTTCACATGCGGCGGAGCGACGGCCGCTTCGCCCACGGGGATTTCTTCAGTCAGCGCGTCCAGCAGCACATCAACGCCGAAGCCGTGTTCCGCCGAGATTGGAAAAATTTCGTCGCCCAGTTCATAAAATTGCGCGGCAAACTCGGCTTGCTTGGGCGTATCCACTTTGTTTACAGCTAAAATCGGCGGCTTCCCGGCGCGGCGCATCAGCAGCGCTAGCTCTTGATCGAGCGGCGTCGGGCCGGCGCGGCCATCAACCACCTGCACCACGCGCGTGGCGTTTTCGATGGCAACGCGCGCCTGTCGCAGAATTTCACCGGGGATTCCGGCTTTGTCTTCCGGAACGATTCCGCCCGTGTCCACGACTTCGAAGGATTTGCCTTCCCACTGCGCGGTGCCGTAAATGCGGTCGCGCGTGATGCCCGGCTCGTTGGTGACGATCGAGCGGCGCGTGCCAGTGAGGCGATTGAAGAGCGTGGACTTACCTACATTCGGGCGGCCCACGATCACGATGGATGGAAGCTTTGCGGTCATTTTTGCAGATCGCCGGTAAGCAGGCTGTTTACTCTATCATCTCTCGCGCAATTCGTGCGGGTTCAGGCTTGTTCCACCGCTCTCTGCATCGCCCTTTTCGAATCGGAGGCAAATCGTTTCTGCAAAGCTCGCGCGAACGGGTAGGTGACGCGAGCTAACCGGCGTGGCCTGGAGAAAGCGTAAATGTCGTACCAGACCGTTTCACCGTTGGTGTGAAACTCGACCGTGAAGCGTTCCTCGCCCATTTCCGAGTGATCGAACAGCGTGCCATACGCAAATCCGTACTTCTCGATTGCCCCGTGCTCTTCAATCATATAAACAATCCTGCAAGCATTCAGCGACCAGAACCCAAGGTGATGGACCTCGACCGCGACTGTTGAGCCGGCTACAATCGGGACATTTGGCCAGCACAGCTCAAGCCAGCTCATCTCAAACATCTTCCATTGTCTGATTGCATCCTTCGCGCGTTCAAAAACAGCGCTGCCGACGCCCAATTGGACTCGATTGTGGTCAATCACATAACCGTCCGGAGGCGCGGTCGCTCGCGACGCCCCGACGGGGTCGTAGGAGAATTGCTGATCCTTCTGCGCCACGAGAAAGGCATGAATGATGTCCGGACTAGGTTTCGAAAGACTGAGCATGAGTTTTTTGAGCGCGCCGAAAATCGTGCGCGAACTTCCTCACCCTATTCGATAAATCTGCTAATTGCCAGCCAGCTCCCGCCCGCAAGGCAGCGGCTGATGTGCGTGTGATATCTTAACGTTCTGAGTTCACGCGTGCACCAGAGCTGAAGGCGTCATGCCGAAAAAATCTGCCGCTGCGACAAAATCTGACGAAGTAACCATCGAGGGGATATTCGGTCCCGGCGGGCTGCTGGAAAGCCGCCATCCGGGCTATGAGTTTCGTTCGTCGCAGTTGGCCATGGCGGAAATCGTGGACGAGGCGTTTCAGAAGCACCAACACGCCATCATCGAGGCTGGTACCGGCACGGGAAAAACTCTCGCGTACCTGATTCCGGCGATTCGCAGCGGGCGCCGCGTGGTAATTTCAACAGCTACGAAGTCACTGCAGGAGCAATTGTTCAATAAGGACGTGCCGTTTCTGCAGAAGCATTTCGCTCCGAACCTGAAAGCGGCGCTGATGAAAGGCCGCAACAATTTTTTATGCCGGCAGAAAGTCCATCAGATCGAAGGCCAAGCAGTGCTGAAAGGCATCGACGAAGTGGACTGGTTCACGCAGATCAAAGATTGGGAAAAGCTGACGGAAACAGGGGATCGCTCTGAGCTCAGCTTCTTGCCCGACGACGCCGAGTTATGGCATCGCATTGATGCACGCAGCGATCTTTGTACCGGACAGAAATGTCCGGAGTTCAACACTTGCTTCATCACCGCGATGCACCAACGCGCACAGGA
>DATEVZ010000315.1:0-11418 GCA_035258265.1 Candidatus Acidiferrales bacterium | reverse complement strand
CGGTGTTGCCACAGAACCACTATTGCGTTTCCTGATCCGCATCGCTTTTGCTCTCCTTACAGCTTTGGCAAAAAAGCGTTCGATAGGACCGCACGTCCGATTTCAAAACAGCACATCATATACAACGGACAACGAATATCAAGGAGGATTGTGCAGAAAATTTCCGCCTCTCGCCTGCAAGAAATAGCGTTGCGCATCTGCTCCGCGCGTCGAGAGAGCCGTCATCGTCTTGATCTCTCAGTGCCTCCAGTTTTTCTCTGTGAACTCTGTGGCAAGCCTCAAGCCTTAGCCGTGGTCTTGGTTTCTTGGCGAACTATCGTCCTGAGAGGTCTCGAATGAGATAAACGTAGGCAGCTGGAGAGTAAATCGCGGAAAATGTTGGTGCGGTCGAGTGGATTCGAACCACCACGGTATTGCTACCGCCAGCCCCTCAAGCTGGTGCGTCTGCCAGTTCCGCCACGACCGCAATTCACTGAACTTTCGCTGAAGTATAGCAGAAGCCGCTATTTCTTGGGAGGTGGGTTCTGGGCTGGTTGCTGCGCCGGTGCAGGCGGCTGCGAGGGCTGAATCGGGATCTGGATCGGCGGCGCCTGCGCAGGCTTCGCGGGCACAGTTCCGGATTTTTGCGTTTGCTCCAGGACTGATCCGGTGCCGAGCGACTCCTCAGGACTGCGCTTCACCGAGAGCGCCAGCGACGTCATCATGAACACAATCGCGCACCAAGTGGTCGCGCGCGAAAGAAACGTTGCCGCGCCGCGAGGACCGAATGCCGTCTGGCTCCCTGCTCCGCCGAAAGCTCCAGCCAAATCAGCAGCCGAGCCACTTTGCAGCATGATGACGACGATCAGCACGAAGCAAACCAGTACGTGCAGCGTCACCAGCACGAAACCCACGCGCCAGCCGATGGTTATCAATCCAATCGCAACCAGCAGCGACAAACCCCATTTTGCCCAAGACGGCATTTCCAACTCCTATCGAATCCACAAAAATTGACTCTAGAAATTCACGATCGCCGCAAACGATTTCGGGTCCAGGCTCGCGCCGCCCACTAGCGCGCCATCAATCTCCGCCTGCGCCATCAAACCCTTGATGTTGTCTGGCTTCACGCTGCCGCCGTACAAAATCCGCACGGCGGAGGCCTGCTCGGGAGAAAAGTGTTTGGCAGCAAGTCCCCGGAGATAACGGTGAACATCCTCGGCAATTTCAGGGGTGGCGGTCTTGCCCGTGCCGATCGCCCAAACCGGCTCGTACGCTAAAAGAATACGCGAGAAGTCCGCAGCGGTCAACGAAGCCATCCCGCCTTCAAATTGGCGTTTCAGCACGGAATGAGTCAAATTGGCCTCCCGCTCGGCCAGGCTTTCCCCCACGCATACGATAGGCGTCAGCTTGGCCTCTAGCGCGGCCTTCAGCTTGCGATTCACCGATTCGTCAGTCTCCCCAAAATATTGCCGCCGCTCCGAGTGCCCAATGATTACGGCCTCAGCCCCGCAATCGGCAATCATCCGCATCGAAATCTCGCCGGTGAACGCTCCTTCGCGTTCCCAATGCGCATTTTGCGCCGCAATAGTAATATTGCTTCCACGCGTAGCTTCCACTCCCGCAACAAGCGAAGTGAATGGAGGCGCCACGATGATGTCGCAAGAATGGGAACTGCCAACCAGCGGCTTGAACGCATCGAAAAACGCGCGAGTATCCTCCCGCGTCTTGTACATCTTCCAATTCCCCGCAATCACCGGTCGTCGCAAGAAATCTCCTCAGTGGCACCGAGAATTTCTCGCGCAGCCACCAGCTCGCTCGCCAGCACCAGACATCTTGGAGCGCGGCGGCTTGCCGCCGCCTTGCAAGGGCAGGCTTGCCTCCCCGCACTCTACCCATCAAAAATTCTAATTCGAAGCCTTATCCGTCAGCGCCTCAACACCAGGAAGCTTCTCGCCAGCCAAAAACTCCAGCGACGCCCCGCCACCAGTGGAAATATGCGAGATCTGCGAAGCCAGCCCCGACTGCTCTACCGCAGCTACAGAATCGCCGCCTCCGACAATAGACGTTGCTCCCGCCGCAGAAGCCGCAGCCACTGCCCGCGCAACAGCCAAAGTCCCCTGCGCGAAAGGGGGCTTCTCGAACATCCCCAGCGGCCCGTTCCACACTATCGTCCGCGCCGTCGAAATCTCCTGGCGGAACAATTCCATCGTCTTCGGGCCGATATCCAGCCCCATCCACCCATCAGGTGTATGCGCAATATCGGTCACGCGAGTCTCGGCAGAATCAAACGACTCCGCCAGCACATGATCCACCGGCAAAACCAAACGGAAATTGCGGCTCTTCGCTTCATTCAAAAGATCGCGCGCGAGGTCCAGCTTGTCATTCTCCACCAGCGATTTCCCAATCGGCAGTCCTTGCGATTTCAAAAAGGTGTACGCCATGGCCCCGCCGATCAGCATCGCGTCCGCCAGCTTCGTTAAGTTCTGCACCACTTCGATCTTGTCGGAGACTTTCGCCCCACCCAACACCGAAACAAAGGGGCGATCCGGCTGCGAAATCGCTTTGCCCAAATACGCCAGCTCTTTTTCCATCAACAGCCCCGCAGCCGACTGGCTGACAAACTTCGTAATCCCCACGACTGACGCGTGCGCGCGGTGCGCCGACCCAAACGCATCACACACAAACAGGCCATCGCACAAACCCGCAAGCTTGCGCGCAAATTCGGAGTCGTTGGCCTCCTCTTCGGCATGGAACCGGACGTTTTCCAGCAGCAACACATCGCCATCGTGCAAAGCCTTGCTCTTGGCTTCGGCGTCCGCCCCGACGCAGTCCGCCGCAAATGCTACGGCCTTGTTGCCGAGTAATTCTTTGAGCCACACTGCCACAGGCGCGAGCGAGTACTTCAAATCGACCTTGCCCTTGGGCCGTCCGAGATGTGAAGCCAGCACCACCCGTGCCCCGCGCTCGATGGCCAAACGCAAAGTCGGCAAAGTCTCCCTAATGCGCGTGTCGTCTTCCACCTTCCCCGCGGACATCGGCACATTGAAGTCCACGCGAATAAAAACGCGCCGACCCTTCAGTTCCAAGTCTCGAATAGAAAGCTTGTTCATAACTATGGCGGAAGTCCCCGTCATTTCGACAAGAACTTGATCAAATCGCGGCAACGCGAAGAATAACCCCACTCGTTGTCGTACCAGGCAAGCACCTGCACGCAATTCGTCCCCACCACACGCGTGCACGCCGCGTCCACAATTGAAGAATGTGGATTCCCGCGAAAGTCAATCGATACCAATTCCTCTTCCTCGTATTCCAAAATTCCCTTCATGGCACCTTCGGCGGCAGCCTTTAGCGCGGCATTCACGCCCTGCACGGTGGCGGGCTTCTCCGTGAACACCGTCAAGTCCACAACGCTCACGTTCGGCGTAGGCACGCGCATCGAGTAGCCATCCAACTTGCCCTTTAATTCAGGAATAACCAGCTGCAACGCCTTCGCCGCTCCTGTTGAAGTCGGAATCATCGAAAGCGCGGCCGCACGCGCCCTCCGCAAATCCTTGTGCGGCAAATCGAGCAGCTTCTGATCATTCGTGTAAGAGTGAATCGTCGTCATGGTCCCCGAATTAATTCCAAACGTATCCTGCAGAACCTTCGCCACTGGAGCCAGGCAGTTCGTGGTGCAAGAGGCGTTCGAAATCACGTGATGCTTCGCGGGATCATACGTCTTTTCGTTCACGCCCAGCACGAAAGTGTGATCGGGATCAGTAGCCGGCGCCGAGATGATCACCTTCTTCACCGTGCCGCGAATGTGCTTGCGCGCGTCCGCTCCGTTGGTAAATAAGCCCGTGGATTCCACCACGATTGTCGCGCCCACCGACGACCAATCCAGCTCCCCAGGATCCTTCACGCGAAACACCTTGAAGCTCTTGCCGTCGACCGCAATCGAATCGTCCTTATGTGTAACTTTGTTCGGAAGATTCCCCAGGATCGAGTCGTATTTCAGCAAATACGCTAGTGTCTTGGAATCGGTGATGTCGTTCACCGCCACCACTTCGATAGACGGGTCGCCCAGCGCCGCGCGAAAAATGTTGCGCCCGATGCGCCCAAAACCATTAATCCCGACCTTAATTGCCATGACTCCTCCGGCGGGGCTCAAGCGAGTCCCCAAAAGTGGCCCAAAATGCGGCTGAGTAGGTGCTGCAAAACAGTTCAGATTCGCAACTGCGCGCAACTGGCGCCCGATCGCAGATGGCTCGACTGAGGCCACTCTCACAGCGGAAGCTACAGCAGCGAACTGCACAGACCTGAACGCGAAAGTTATATCAAACGGGAAATGCTAGGATGCGACGCAAGAAAAGTCAATGCACGATCAATCGAATTCCTTCACGCGAATGACTTTGTCGCCATTGAATGTAACGAAAGTCGTGCGCGCGGGCGGCGTGCCGTAAATCCAATCCTCGGTCTCCGTGCCATCCGGATCCCGCTCGCGTACTTTGTGCTCGGGACGCCCGAGCGCTGCTAGCACCATTTCATGATTCATGCCCACCAGCGCTTCGTGGTCCGTGATGGCCTGCTTGAATTGCGGTGGCAGTGTATCAATCCAATTCACCGCGCCGGAATGTTCCTTCGAAAAGTCGAGGAATGCTTGCAGATCGGTCATCAGGTCATCTGCGCTCATATCCGGCACGGGCCGCCCGAAATCCAAAATAAGCGTCCCCCCATTCGGTTTCTGCTGCGTGGAAGATACCGGCATGGGATCCATACCGCCACCGCCTCCCATGCCCACCTGTATGTGGTCGCGAATATTGAAGTGCCCTTTCCCGCCGCCGTTGATCGCCACCACAATCTCGTGATTGCGAAACTCGATGCCGGTCACCTGCACGGTGTCGCCGGGATTCGCTGCCGGACCCTGCGAGTGTAGTGCGTTCCGCAAATCGTTATCGTCGATTTGTTTGCCAACCTCAATCTTGAAGCCTTTCTTCCCCGAAGGAATCGGTTTCCGCACCTTCGCGAATTCGCCGGAAACATACCGCACGATCTCCAGGCGTGATTGCGGCTGCAGGGGTGCTTGCTTGCCGGAAGGCTGCTGCGTAACCGAAAGGTACACCTCGGGCATGGATCGCGAATTCGGCGGCGAACCGAAGTCTGGCGTACCGGCCAGCAGGGGCGTGCGATACCGATTCACATCCGTCAAATCGGCGCACAGAGCCAGCGCCGCAGCCACCACGATGGTTGTCCGGAAGTACATGGCAGTCGGTCTGCGCCTATTCTATTGCGTTTTGGCCCTCAGGTGAATATGGATTCGCCGGACAAGCGGATGGTTGCAGGTATCGAGGCCTAGTACCCTCAGCGCGGCATATCCAGGTAGGGATTTCGCAGCACCGGCCGGCAGTCAGTCGCCGCATATTGCTCCGATTCTCTTGTTTCCTTGCTTCCTGCTTCCCTGTCTGCTTCTTCTTTACCGCGTCGCCGCCTGCACCTTGGTTGCTGCCGCAGCCTTCGCCTCTTCGATTTTCTCGTGCGCCAAATTCGGCTCGAAACATCGCCGGCAGCGCGCCTCGTACATGTTTCCAGCGCCCACGATGATGAGTTCCTCAGAGGCCACTAAACGCTGAGTGTGCACTGCCGGATTGCCGCAACACATGCAAATCGCCAGAAGCTTCACAATCTCTTCGGCCACGGCCAACAGCCGAGGCATCGGCTCGAATGGTCGTCCCATAAAATCAGTATCGAGCCCGGCGACAATCACGCGCTTCCCCATGTCCGCGAGCTTTACGCAGCTCTCAACTACGGACTCACCCAGGAATTGTGCCTCGTCAATACCGACCACTTCAGTGCGCGGCGCGACCTTGTTCAAAATATCGGCGCCGTCCTGCACCAATTCCGAATCCAGCTCTAGCCCGGAGTGCGAAATGATCCCATTTTTCGCGTAACGCTGGTCAATCACCGGCTTGAAGATCTGCACGCGCTGCTTGGCAATTTCTGCGCGGCGCAGCCGGCGAATCAATTCTTCACTCTTGCCCGAAAACATCGGGCCCACCACCACTTCGATCCAGCCCATGTTCCCTTTGACGATATCCACGCGCGACTCCTCCGTGTCCTCTAGCTAAGCCTTAGCCTCTCCGCTTCAAATCCAGCAGCGCGCAAAAAGCGTAACTCTTGTCAGGCTAGCACATCGCCCGGTGAAAATTCACGCCCAGACCTTTCCGAAATCTGCCACTCACCTGAGATTTTCCAGCCACTAGTCACTAATCACTAGCCACTGCCATTATCAGAAACCGTTCCTCTGTTCCTTCTCATAAATCTCGCGATTGAAAAACGGCGCAAACGCATTAATCACTGCTACCCGAAAAGACTCCTGCCGCGTAATCAGATTGCGCGTCAAAATGCCCCAAGCCCCCTCCGCATCCCGAATATTGTGCCCGTCCGCAAACGCATCAATCGCCTCCGAAAGCTCGATGCCCTCATCGACCACGGTATTCGCCAGCGCTTCAGGGACCAGCACCGAGCCGGACTGCCCATAAGCGCCGCGCCCCGAGCCATCGGCAACATACGCCCAACTCTCGAGAAACACCCAGCGCTGCTCCGCTTCGCGCACCACATCAAGCTCCGGCACCGCATCCAGATTTGGAATCGCGTCCAAGCCTGGAATCACATCCAATCCGCCTTCGAGACCCACAAAATACTTCCACGGCTCATTCCGCTCGCGCGCCGCACGCACCAGGAACTCGGCGCGCTGGCGCGCCCCGGCCATCAAATCCTCGCGCGTCAGCGGCGTGTGGCGAACACCGCTCGCAACTTCCACGCCCACAACTTCAAATAATGGGAAATCTTGAAAGTGGTTGCGAATCGAGGCGAGAGCTTCGGCGACCGCATTCACTTTTGGGCGGCGCGTACTTCCCACGGCAACAAAAACCTTTTCCATGCGCCGCGAATTCTATCAATCTTTCCGAAGCGGATTCTGTTTTTCTCGCGAGAAACGCGCCACCAGAAATTCCTTTAAGTCTTCCACAGAACTAAACAAATGGTCCGAGCAACCCAGCATCCAGCCGCTGATCTCCGCCGCCGGCAGCGTGCTCACCAGGTATACGGGAATCCCTTTGCGATAAGCCACCGTCAATTCGGCCGATGTCCCCCCGCTCTTCGCCAGCGAATCCCAAAAACAGATCAGGTAATCAGCCTTGTTTTCGATGAGATCCAGATCGAACGCGATGATTTTGCGTATCACGCGGCGAAAACGTTCCAGGTCCGTCGTCTTCCACTCGCGAAAATGCGCCACCTCTTCCTCGCTCAGGTTTTTCTGTTCATCTTCCGCGGGATCATAAACGCGATGCCCCAATTGCTCACGCAAAAACGGCGCCAGTTTGCGGCGCCATAGCCGACCGCCGTCTTCCGCATATTCGATGGGACCGCACAGGTAGGCAAGCATGGGGCTTGGGCCGGTGAAACTCTAGCATGCACAGGAGGAACTCGCCAGACAGAGCGAGCGCGTTATTCGGATCGCAGCGCCTGCTGCACATCAATCCGCGCAGCGCGCGCCGCCGGCAGAACCGACGCCACCACCGCAGCGGCCAGCAGCACGAACGCGGACGCAACCACCGGTAGGACGCTGGGCATCCGCAGATCCGTGACGTAGCTGTTCGCGATCTGTGCCAACCCGTATCCGAACACAGCGCCAACAGTGATCCCGACAGCAGCCATCGTGGCACCCTGAGCAATCACGCTGGTCAGAAGATTCCGTGGCTGCGCGCCTAGAGCCAGGCGAATTCCGAACTCGCGTGTGCGTCCGCTGACGGAGAACACCAGCACACCCGCGACGCCTATCACCGCGATTGCCAGAGCCACAGCCGCAAATCCGCCGAAGACCAGCGCGTTCAAACGATCCGGAGTAAGAACTTCCGAGCGGATATCTTCCAGTGTCGCTGCGTGCTCCACGGGCTGATTCACCGAAAGATCGCGAATGATACGCGTAATCGGCGACACCAGCGCATAGGGGTCCGTATGCGTGTGTACGAACATTCGGCCTCCGCCGATCTCCTGCTCGAACGGATGATAGACGGTCATTACCGGGCCTGGCACCACGTTCTCATCGTCAACGTCGGCGGTGATGCCGACGATGCGCCGCGGCTCGGTGCTCACGTCAACAAATTTCATCACTGGATCGGTCCACATCAAATTGTGATTGAGGGCGTCCCCATGCGGGAACATCCGCAGCGCTAGGCTCTGGCTCACGATCACAACTCGCTCGCTGTTTTTGCGATCGAGATCGTTGAAATCCCGTCCCTCGATTATGGGAACCCCAAGCGCGGCGAAGAATCCAGGCGACACTGTCCGGAACACCGCGCGCGGGTCCTCCTCGCCATTCACGCGGCTGTGGCCGTCCGCTGCAAACTGGAACCCGGGACCGAAGATGCCCTTGTCGCGCCACGGAACAGCCGTGCCCACGGCAACTCGATCAACGCCCGGCAGGGCTGCGATCTGCCGCATCGCTTCTCTATAGAACCCCCCGATCTGCTCAGGCGTGTGCCCGTACGTTACTACCGGCACGTTCAATGCGAGCACGTTGCGCGTATCGAAACCAGTGCGCACACTTTGCAGCGCGAGGAGTGTCTTCAGCAGCATCCCCGCGCCCGCCAACAGCATGAAAGATGCAGCGATCTGTGTCACGGCGAAAACTCGCAAGCGGCGCGCGGTGCTGCCCGTCATTCGCGCGCTTCCGCTGGTCAGACTCAACCCGTTCGAAGTGTCCGCCGAGGGCAGCCGCGGGACAAACGCCAGCAGCACCGCTGCCACCACAGCCAGCAGCGCGCCAACCCACAACATGCTGGAGTCCACGGTCAGATCCAAGGCGCGAACTGAAAACCGCGACGCGTAACGAGCCAGGATCGCCACCATCGGCCGCGCGCTCAATACGCCCAGCGCTGCCCCTGCGCCGCACAGCAACAAACTATCAATCAGCAGCGTCCGTCGCAGCGAACTCGTGGTTGCGCCCAACGCTGCTCGAATCGCCAGTTCTCCTTCGCGCCGCACCGTACGCGCGAGAATCAGGTTCGCGGCATTCGAGCAGGCGATCACGAAAACGAGGATCGAAGCAGCCAGCAGCACCAGCAGAATCGTCTTTGCTTGCGCAGTGACCTGGTCGCGCAACCGGACCGCGCTGATGCCGAATTCTGCTCGCGGCGAATACGCTTCGGGATGCTGGCTGACCATCGCGCCGTGTACAGTGCGCAGCTCGGCCCGCGCCGATTCAAGGTCTGCGCCCGGCGCCAACCTGCCAAATAGCTCCGTCATGCGATGGACTCGGCCCGTCACCATCGTGGCCGACAGATGGTGCGGACTGGTCACCACATTGGCGATGATTTCCGTGTCCGCCGGATACGGTATCGACGGTTCCAGCACTCCCACGATCGTCGCCGAGCGTGCCCCGCTGATGTCACTCGCGTCGAGTTGGACGGTTCTGCCGATCACCGCCGGATCGCCCTTGAGTACCGTGCTCCAGAAGCGGTAGGTCAACACGGCCGCGCCTGCTGCATTCGGTCCGTCATCGTGCTGGTCGAGCAGCCGGCCCAGCACAGGATGCAATCCCATCACTTCGAAATACGATCCGTCCACAACTCCGGCGCGGACCTCGCGCGGTTCGCCAAGCCCTACCATGCTGAAACCGACGGTAGAAAAGTCGCCGAACTCGCTCACCGTCTTCACGCGCGACTCTATATCCTGGATTTCGGGAACAGAGAAGTTGGTGTTTTCGTCGCCGATGCCCGGCGCGCTCTGCCGAATGTAGATCAACCGATCCTCATCTCGGTTAACGAGTGGCCGCAGCAACACTCCGCGCACCACGCTGAAGATGGCAGCGTTGGCGCCGACACCGAGCGCGAGCGTCAACACCACGGTAATGGCGAGGCCCTTGGTGCGCCCGAGCGAGCGCAGCGCAACCTTCAAATCGCGAACGAGCAAGTCTAGTTTCAGCATCGCCGCTCGACCTCCTCACAACGGGACTAACCTGGGACCGCCTCAGGCTGCCCAGCATATTTGCACCGCAGGAACGCGAGATTCTACAACACCCACGCCTATTGACGTTGCGCGAAAGCGGAGCACACGAATCGCCGCGTCTTAAGGGTGATAGCCCGAGGCGTATCAAGGGGTTAGCTAATGATGCAGTCCGGAGAATGGACCAAGATGCCCGGTTGTGGGACAAGGCTGTCGCGCAGCCGAACAAACTATAAAAAAATTGCCTCGTCAGTTCCGCGCAATCGCAACCACATCAGCAGAAACACCTGCAAAGTGGAGCGGGATAAGGGAATCGAACCCTCGCCTCGACCTTGGCAAGGTCGCGTACTACCACTATACGAATCCCGCGTAACGGAGCTTTCGCGCTAGCGTTGTATTTATAGCATGGCACTTACAGACGGACAAGGCCCGGCGCACAGGTATTAGCGATGAAAATAACGAGCTCTGATCGAGCGATCATCACGGCGATTCCATATTTCGCACAAACCTCGCCGCAATCCGTCTAGTCAACTTCCATGATGCGCGCCGACTTGACTACCGGAGATTTTTTTTGCCGCTCCGCAAACTTCTGTGCGCGCTCGCGGTCTATATATACGCGCGCGAATTTTTCGCCGTCCGCGTAGTAGACGGTAACTTGCCAATGGTGGTGTTTGCGCCTTTTATCGTGGCGCATTCGGCTGGTTTTCTTCGGCTTGGCTTTTTTCACGTAGTCCCCTCAAGAATTCGCGACTATGGCAATTTTGCGGCAGGCGCGCAAGTAACAAGTTAGGGGTTAACGTTCCTATACTTTTTTGGGACAGCGCGGTACAACGCCTTGAGGATACAGGAACATAGCCTCAATTATATTTAAAAATTTATGAGTCCTGGAACATTTGACGGCGTCCAACCGTAATAGTAAGGGAAGGACGAACCAATGGGCTGGAGGGTATCATGGTAATGCGCTGGGAACGGGAATTGCAGATTGAGGACCTACGAAATCACCCTGCGGAACTAGTCATGCGCTTGCGGTGTCTTTTGTCACGCGGCGCCCAAACCAACCCCGATCCCAATCATCCAGGTTTTTACGAGATCGAAAGCGACGATCGCGTCTATTACGTCCACATTTCCTCGAATTCCGGGAAGGTTCTGCTCCTGGCCACCTGGCCCAGCGAAAACGTGCTGGAAGAAGCCCATAACGCAGCATAAAGTACTGCCCTAGCGACCCTTGGAAGCGCCACTTCACCTTGGACGCCAAAAATGAACTTCGTGTCATCCCGATCGAAGGGAGGGATCTGCTTTTCCGACTCGGCCGAATGCCACTAGCACCCATGTCGCTTCAGCGATCTGTTAAAACGCCATATCCGCAGCCTTGAAATTCAACTCCGTCAAGGTCTGCGCCTTCAACTTATAAATCGCCGGCCCTTCGCTCGACCGCGCATAAACAAACCCGCTATA
>DATEVZ010000314.1:0-2917 GCA_035258265.1 Candidatus Acidiferrales bacterium | reverse complement strand
CGAAGCTGCAGCGCCACGCCAACGCGCTTCCACTGATCCGCAATCGCTTCGCTCATCAGTCGGGTGGATTCGTCCGTCGAGGTTTTCAGCGTGAGATGCATGCGCACGCCGTCCGCGCCGCGCGGAAAGCCAGCAGCCTCGAGTAGTTGTTCGGCGCGTGCGGGGTCGTAGTCAAATTGCTGCACGTCAGGCTCGTAGGCCCAGTGGTTTGGCGGCAGCAAACTCGAAGCAGGCCGCGCTTGTCCGCGCAGCAAGTACCGAATGATGGTGGCTCGGTCGGTAGCGTATGCCAGGGCCTGCCGCACGTCGCGCTTTGCGAGAATTGGATCTTCGAAATTAAAAGCGAGATAAGCCATCGTCGTACCAGACTGCTGCTCGGCAAGCAGCCCGCGTTCCTTCGCAAGTGTAACGACCATATCCGGCGTCAAAGAATTGATCGTCGCATCCCCCGAACCCTTTCGGAGTTCGAGCGCGCGCACCAGCGCATCCGGCACGATACGCAAACGCAGGCTCTCGATCTGGGGCGCGCCACCGAAGTAGCCGTCGTTGCGAGCCAGCACGATTTCCTCATCCGTGGTCGCGCTGACGAACCGGAAAGGCCCCGTGCCGACCGGATGCTGCGAGATTTCTGTGCCGGAGGCACGCGGAACGATACCAATGCCCGGCGCCGTAAGATTCCAAAGCAGCGAAGCGTAAGGTTCCCGCAAATGAATTACCACAGTGGCGTCATCAGGCGCTTCAACCGACGCTACCAGCTTGAATGACCCGCGCTTGGGAGTTTTTACCGCGCCCGAAAGGATCGAATCGAACGTAAACTTCACGTCGGCCGAATTCAATGGGCGCCCGTCGTGGAATTTCACGCCATGCCGCAGGTGAAACACGTACGTCAGCGGATCGGGAGTCTCCCAGGATTCTGCAAGGTCCGGGATGACCTTCATCCGTGCATCGCGCGCCACCAAACTCGAGAAAATCAGACCGTCAATGTGTTCCGAATACGAGTCCGCGCCAATACGCGGGTCGAGATTGGTCGGTGAAGCTTCGATTAGGAAATTCACCGTGCCGGAATCCGCAGAAGTCCGCGCTGATCCGCACCCTACAAACAGCACCCCCGAAACCAGCAGCGCCGCGGCAAGCCCATAGAAAGCCACCACAGCTCGGCGTTTAGTGCACGTTGCCATGCACCAATTTTCCAAGAGTTGCCGGATGCTTCGCTCCCGTTGCCGAAGGCAAGTTGTTAGCCCGTCCATGAAACGATTCGTATGCCAGGATCGCAAAAGCAAACGCCTCCTTGGCCTCCGCCGGAATGCCGAAGCTGGACGAACTCAAAACCTCAATTCCCGGCAAGGCATCTCTCAGCTGCGCCATCAGCAACGGGTTTTTTGCACCGCCTCCCGCGACGATCAGTTCATTCACGTGCGCACGCGAAAAAATAAAGCGCCGGACTCCATCGGCAATGGAAAGCGCGGTAAAAATCGTCACCGTACGCACCAGGTCTTCGGTTCGCTCGCGGCGTTTCTTCGCCCGTGCGAATAATTCCCGAGCATACTCCCGCCCAAATTGCTCGCGCCCCGCGGTCTTAGGTGGAACCTGCCGCAGGTAGGGATGTCGCAGCATTTCTTCGAGCAGTGGACGAATCACCCGGCCCCGGAGCGCGATGCGAGCATCTTTGTCGTAAGACTTCCGGCCTCCCGAGATGCTTTCGACGAGAGCATCAATCACCATGTTGCCGGGACCCGTATCGAACGCCAGCACGTCTTCCAAGCGCGCGGAAGCCGGAATCAAGGTGATGTTGGCAATCCCGCCGATGTTCAATGCCACTCGGCCCAGCTTGCCGTCGCGATATAACAAATAGTCAACGAACGGCACTAGCGGTGCGCCCTGGCCGCCCGCCGCCATGTCCGCCGGACGAAAATCGCCAATGGTCGTGACGCCCGTGCGCTCGGCAATAATGCTAGGTTCACCGACTTGCAGCGTTGAAGCGACACGGCGCGAACCGAGAAACCGCGAAGCCGCGCCTTGATGGAAAATCGTCTGGCCGTGCGAGCCGATCAGCGACAGTTTTTCCAGCGGCAGCCGCCACTGCTTGCAGGCCTCGATGGCCGCGGCCGCAAATTCTTCGCCGAGCAGAAAATTCAGCTGGCTGATTTCGGCAGTAGTGGTCGCGCCTCCATTCGCCAGCCGTAAGATTGCCTGCCGCACCCGCCACGGAAAAGCGATGTGATGATGGCCTTCGAGCTTCGCTCGAATGGAGGGTGGCGCGCCGGAGATGCGCACCAGCGCAGCATCAATGCCGTCAGCGGAAGTCCCAGACATCATTCCCAGTACCAGCATCGGTGAGATGAGTCTAGAAGTTGCACCCGGTCATTTACAACCACGAATTAACCGCGCGTTTACACAACGTCAAGCATAGGCCTTTGTAGCGGCACACTTCCGTGCGCCATCCGTATTAAGCCGGAAAAGCCGAATAGGCTGGATGTTTACAAAAACGCGACGCCTTTCTTTTGGAGTGCGAGGCGAGGTTCACCTCGCCGGAGCCGCCCGCCGCGCGATCGCAGCCACTCACAGGAAATTCTGCGCCAGGCTGCAAACGCAAGGCGGGGGCAAGCCCCGGCACTCCCAGAAAAGGCCTAAGGACCGCCGCTACAAATGCGTAAGCGCAACCCTACGACAATTGCTTCTGCAACGTCGCCAGCAGATTCATTGCCTCAATCGGCGTCAATTTATTCAAATCCGCGCCGCGAATCGCGTCCAAGACGGATTCGTCAATCGCAGTAAAGCTGGTCTGGCGTGCCGGCGTCGCTGGCGCGCCACCGGCAACCGCTCCCGGCGACAACTCCTGCCTCAGCTTCTCCTCGCTCTGTTCATGCCGTCGCAGAATTTCCCTGGCCCGCGCAATCACGTCGGTAGGCAATCCCGC
>DATEVZ010000313.1:0-5295 GCA_035258265.1 Candidatus Acidiferrales bacterium | reverse complement strand
CGGTCGAATCGGTGAAGGTGCCGTCGTGATTGTTCATGTGCAGCAGCAGCGGTTCCTTATAGTGCGAGCGCGGGTCAGGCAAGCTATCCATTTGCGGATACACGTGCCCGCTAGCGACGAATAGATCCACCCAGCCATCATTATCGAAATCGAAAAAGCCCGTGCCCCATTTCACGTAGGGATAGCTGGGCTTGGCCACTCCTGCCTTCCAACTGACGTCGTCGAAACCTTTTGCGCCCAGATTGTGGTAGAGGTTGTCCTCTTGTTCGGTGAAATTCGTGACGAAGATGTCCAGCCGCCCATCGTGATCATAATCGCCGAAGTCAACTCCCATGGAACCGCCGGCGTCGCCTTCGCTGCTGAGCGCCGCGCCCGCGAGCATACCGTTATCCGTGAAGGTGCCGTCGTGATTGTTGTGGTAAAGATAATTCGGACCTGTGTCATTCGCGACGTAGAGGTCGGGCCAGCCGTCGTTGTCGTAATCGCCCCACACGACGCCAAGTCCATAATACTTACTCGGATCGTTGACGCCCGCCTTCTGCGAAACTTCTTCGAACGTCCCGTCCCCGCGATTGTGATAGAGCAAGTCTGTCTCGCCCGTCATGCCCCACGGACCGCACTGCACCACGATGCCGCGAAACTTGCAAGAGCCGAACGCGCCGGGATTGCTGATGTCCACGTGGACGTAGCGCGAGACGAAAATGTCCACGAACCCGTCCCTGTCGTAGTCGGCCCAGGCAGCGCCGGTCATGAAGCCGCTGCCGCGCACGCCAGCCTTGTCGGTGACGTCCTCGAAAGTGCAATTGCCGCGATTGCGATAGAGCGCGTTGCCGCCGAAGCCGGTGACGAAGATGTCCGGCAGGCCGTCATTATCGAAGTCCGCGACCGCCACGCCCATGCCCCAGCCCTTGCGCGTCAGGCCTGCTTGCTTGGAGACGTCTTCGAACTTCAACGGAGCAATCTCGCGGTAAAGCGTAACCATGGGGTCGCCGCCCTGGTTGTAGCGTTCGACCGTCGAGCCATTGACCACGAGCGCTGACAGCGTGCCGCTATTATCGCAATCAATGAAGCCGACCCCTCCGCTCATCGATTCGACGATGTATTTCTTTTCGGGTGAAGCAATGTGTGAAACGGTGAGCCCGGCACGCGCGGAAATATCCTCGAACTTGGGCACGCGCGCGGATGAGTTGGGGTTTTGCGCGCTGCTTGCGGCGCACACCACCACAAATACGAACGCCGACGCTGCCGGAAAGATGCGTTTCTTGCTGAGACTTAGTCCCAATGCGCCTAGTACTTTATCGTGCCGGTTGGCGCACTGTCCATTGCGGGGAGCACTGAAACCTAACCCTCGCTCACACCGGAGTGCCTGGCTTGAGTGTCAGCTGACGAGCTCGACCGTTCCAGCACGCCGATCCTGCAAGCAATAGAGCACCAATTCCACGCGTGACGACACCCGCAGTTTGTCGAAAATCCCCCAAAAGGTAGTTGTGCACGGTGTGTTCACTCAGGCGCAATTCGTTCGAGATTTCCCTGTTCGTCAGGCCTTCCGCTACAAGACGCGCCACGGTTTCTTCGCGCTTCGAAAGAAGATTTGCGCCCCGAGCGTCCTGGAGGTTCATGGGTTTCATCCGGGCAAGCGCTTCAATCAAGTAACCGAGCTGCTCGCTAATGGCCCAGACTTGCCCCCGATGACACCGCGTGGATTCATTTCAAGAGAGTTTCGAGCGGCTCGTCGCGAAAGACCACTCCGTGAGCGCCGCAACGAACGCGACAACCACCAGCGCGCGCTCGCGCGCAGCCAGCAACATCACCGCACGCGTTTTCTCTTTCAATTTTCTCGACGGGATCGATGGGCTGGCCGCAGGCATCGCAGGTGTGATCGCCCTGGCCTATATCATTTTCCCAGGCTCGGCCGTCGGCGTCGTCGGATGCGCACTGGCTTGGAGCCCGCTCGGAGCGTGTAGAGGGTTGCTAATTTTCTAGCTTCCCTCCCGCAAAAATATTTATGGGCGACTCAGGCAGCGAAGTGCTCGGCTTCAGCGTCGCATTCCTCGGCCTGGATTTCATCGCGACAAAAGGCGCAAGCAACGCTTCGCCCCTTCTGGCATTTCCCTTGCTGGTTGCGGCGTTGCCGTTGTTTGACGCAATTCTGACGATTCTGCGACGCCTGGAGAGCGGACGTTGTCCTTTCCATGGAGACCGCCGGTATTTCTACGATCTTCGGCGGCGGCGGGATGACCCCGAAGCGAGTGGCGCTTACCTGCTACCTGCTGACGGCGTTGCTGGCGGGATTAGGATGTCTTGCCACCACGGGTAATTTCAAGCAAACGATGATAATCGGGATCGGAGCAGCGGCGACGCTTCTGTGGGCTGCTCTGTGGCTTGGGTCACTTCGCCCGCAGGCGCCTGAGCCGCCGAGTCATCGAAGCAAGTGTCTGAATTCGCCGCGCGTGCGACGCACTAACCTGCCCGCGCCTTACGCCGGCTGGGAGAAAATCATTCGCGTGCCGCGGCGTGCGCGTTCTTTCGGAGAAGTTTGCTTCTGCGCATTGCCCAGTTGCACCAGCAGCTTGCGGAGCTTGGACCGCTCTTCCAGTTCCATATCCACAACTTCAAAAGCGCGCGCCTGTGTGTTTGCGTCGCGGACGATGGTCTGCACTTTCACGGTTTTCTGCGACGTTACCAGCTTCATATTCACCACGCTGCCTGGATGCAAACTCTGCTCGCAAATGGCCACCCCGCCGCCCAGCGTAAGCTCGGGAATATCCATGTGGCAATTTTCTTTTAAGTTCGTGGTCGTCGCCGGCACGGGACGTTCTAGGCGAAGCCGCGGATAGCGGCGCTGCCGGATGGCTGACGAATTCGGATCTACATCGAGCGGTTCGATCGAAAATTCCGCCACGCTTAACCCGCTGCGTGGCACGAAACTGCGTAACCACTCGGGATCGATTTTCTCCATGGCCTGCGATGCCACCAACCGCAGCTCGCTCGGGCTGGCCCAACGAAACGCACGGCGCGCCTCTGCGATTTTTCGCAGAACCGCTTCCGCACCCGTCGTGCGTAAACGGCCCAGCGCTTCGATGGCCTTCAATCGCAAGTATTCGGTGCCGTCCTTCGGCAAATCACCTTCGGCGATGCGCAGCAACCGCATGTCCGCCGATCGATCGCCCGACATGCCAATTTCATCCACGGCCAGAGGACGAATCAGCGGATCGAGGAAGTCAAGAAGCTGCAGCAGCAGACGGCCGCGCTCCGGTGAGCCACTCGAAGCAATCTGGCGAACCACGCGGTCATGGGCGACGCGCTTCCACTCAGCGACGCGTTGCGGTAAAACCTGCTCGACCGTATCCGGATCCAATCTCGTAAGCAAGCCAAGCGTTTCGATGGCTTCGTTCGGGCCGCCTTTGCGCAGTTGTTCGCGCAGGTTCTCCAGGCCCTCGACGTCCAGCACCTGCATCATCGAAATCAGCACGTCGCAATCTTCGCGGAAGCCGGCGCGGCTGAAGCGTCCGGCCAAATGTACCGATGCAACCGTGGGCATGCGGCGCAAGAGATCCTTGAGTCCTGACGGGACTTCGCCCGTCTTCAGCGCGTCTTCGATAAACTCGGGGAGGCGATTTTCGACGCCGATTCTCGGGCGCAGATTCTTTCCCAGCCCCGGGCGCTCGGTTTCCACATACTCCACCAACTCCACGGAACGCTGAATCGCGGGATAGGAACGCTTGCTCGCCGCCTCCTGCGACAAACGGACAAACGCCGCGCTCACCAGGCTCTGCAATTCTGAATCGCGCTCCTCCGCGAGTTGTATGCCCACCATGCGAATCGTGTTCATCAGTAGGCGTTCATCGCACTTGGCATATAGTCCGGCAAGTTCCGCTAAGCCCATGGACGTCTGCCGGCGAGTCTCCACCAATTTATTGGTGACGCAGTTGGCGTAGTTCGTTAGGACTTTCTCCGCTTCATCATTTTCTTTCCGCGAAAGCAGTCCCTCCACGTAGCCCTTCACCTGTGCGGGAGGCACACACCACGCTTCGGAAGATTCCAGCACGGCCTTTCTTTTTTCATCCGGAATCTGCGCCCAGAATTGCTGCGCGAGAATGTCCGTGTGCGATTGCACCGCGATCCCATGGCGCTCCATTTTCTCTTCGTAAACGCCCATGATCTTGCGCAGACTGTCCAGCTCCTGGCTCATTTCGTCCATGACCTGCCGGACCGCGTTCACTTCGATGTCGCCGCGTTCGTAACTTTCCATGGCGAAACGAATCGCGATGTGCTCGGCCAACTTCAGCAGTGTCGGTTTGTCGGAGGATTCCGAAGGCGCCTGCGCCGCCAAAGCAGAAAGGGCTTGGCTGACGGTGAAGCGAGCGCGCCGTGGCAAGGTCGAGAGTCGCGATTGGAAAGGTTCTGCGTCAAGTTTGCTACCGGAAGCTTCGCTGGTGCGCGCGATTTGCGCCAGCATCTGCAAGATGCCCTTCAGTTCGTCTTCGTGCAGCGTCATCAAGCCGGTTTCCACAGCCATGGACCCGGCGCTTGCACGCGCGGATCGGCTGCCGCGAATCCCCGCCGTCGCATTTCCCCAACGGCTTGGCGCGGCGCTCTCCACTTCACCACCGACAGCGCCCGCTAGGTTCCAGCCACGCGTGCGCGAGCCGCCCGTGGTTGCTGGGCCAGAACCCTGACCGGACTTACCGCCCTGGCTGGATCCGCCTCCCTGGCCAGAACCACCGCCGTGACCAGATCCACCACCGCGGCCAGATCGACCGCCCGAACCGCCGTTACCTGATCCGCTCGCCAGTCCTGAGCCTGACGACGTACCAGTGCCGCCAGCACCCTGAATCGAAATGCCGTTCAGCGCACCCTCGGATGCCGTGCCCGTGCCCGAAGGGGATTCGCCACCGCCGCCTTTGTTGAACCAGAAACCCGCCGCGTCGGGCGATAGCGGTGTCCCGCCTCCGCTGCCGCCGACAATATTCCACGTGTTCGGACCAGCTCCGTCAGCGGAGTTTCCACCCGAGGCCGCGCCTGTCGAGCCGCTCACGAAAACTGGATTCCCGCCTCCAGAGATTTCGCTGCCCGCGGGAAAATCTCGCACGATTTCGGCTGGTTCGGGCGTGTAGTATGCAGCTTCAGAGCCGCTTCCCTGATCTGCTCTCGATTCAGAATCGTGGCTACCTGGTCCGTCTTCACCTGGGGCGTTTGCGGATCGGCTGGCTTCTGTTCCGCTGTCGATTCCGGCGCCGGTGCCGCTACCCGCGCGTTTACCTCGACGGCGCGTGCCTCCGCGCCGTGACCCGC
>DATEVZ010000312.1:0-47737 GCA_035258265.1 Candidatus Acidiferrales bacterium | reverse complement strand
GCACATGAATAAGCCTCCTGATCCCTCAGGGAATTCGTCGCCAGGGCCGACCGCAACAGATGATCTCATCGTTCGCGGAAAGCGTGTTGTCACGCCCGATGGTGAGCGAGCGGCGGCGATACACGTTCGTGGCGGCGTGGTAACGGCGCTGACCGAGTTCAACGAAGTTCCCAGCCGAGTTGCCATCCACGAGGCCGGCGACTTGGTGGTGATGCCCGGGATTGTGGACACGCACGTTCATATCAATGAGCCTGGCCGCACGGAGTGGGAAGGATTTTCGAGCGCCACACGCGCGGCTGCTGCGGGCGGCGTAACGACCTCGGTTGAGATGCCGCTCAATAGCATCCCCTCAACGACATCGGCAGGAGCGTTTCGCGAAAAGCTGGCCGCAGCGGCGGGCAAACTTTGGGTGGATGCGGGATTTTGGGGCGGCCTGGTTCCCGGAAACATTGCCGAGCTACGGCCGCTATGGGAAGCGGGCGTTTTCGGTTTCAAGTGTTTCCTGGTGCCCAGCGGCGTTCCGGAATTCGAATTCGTGACAAAGGAACATCTTCGCAGCGCCCTGCCGGAACTTGTCGCACTGGGCGCGCCTCTGTTGGGGCACGCAGAGATGCCGGAGCCGATCGAGAAAGCCGTTGCAAACCTGCCCAAGAATGCGTCCGCGCGGCGCTATAGCAGGTGGCTCGCGTCCCGTCCGCGCGATGCGGAGAACGAAGCGGTCGCGCTGCTACTGCGCTTGAGCCGCGAGTTTAACGCGCGGATTCATATCGTGCACTTATCGTCGTGCGACGCGATTCCGGTGCTGCAGCACGCGCGAAACGACGGCGCCAAAGTTAGCGTCGAGACCTGCCCGCACTATTTGACGTTCACCGCAGAGGAGGTTCCAGAGGGCGCGACGGAATTCAAATGCGCGCCGCCGATTCGCGAGCAGGAGAATCGCGAGAAATTGTGGGAAGGACTCGCGAACGGCACGATTGATTTCATAGCGACGGATCATTCGCCGTGCCCTCCAGCCATGAAGCTGCCTGAGGAGGGCGACTTCTTGCGCGCGTGGGGCGGGATCGCGTCCCTGCAACTGAGTTTGCCTGCCGTCTGGACGCAGGCAAGCGCGCGCGGCTATGCTGTCACGCACGTTGCGAAGTGGTTATGCGAGGGCCCGGCGCGGCTCGCGGGGTTGGATCGACGCAAGGGGTCCATCGCGGTGGGTTGCGACGCCGATTTTGCGATCTGGAATCCCGACGAAAAGTTTCGCGTGGATCCGGTCCAACTACATCACCGTCACAAAATCACGCCGTACGCCGGACGCGAACTTAAGGGAATGGTTGCCACGACATTCTTGCGAGGCCGCAAGATTTTCGAGCGCGGAGAATTTTCCGCGAGCCCCATAGGCCATGTTCTGTTGCGAGGCTCGGTATGAACGATTTCACTCAACTTGTTGATCTGGCAGCCGAGCGGCTGGGCGGGCGCGTGATTGCGGCCAACGACGAATTTTTCGCTCCCAAAGAAAATCTGTTGAAGCAGGCGAAGCCGATTTTTGTCGAAGGAAGATTCACGTCGCGCGGACATTGGATGGATGGCTGGGAGACGCGCCGGCGGCGCACGCCGGGATGCGATTGGTGCATTATCCGGTTGGGTTTGCCGGGAATTCTCCGCGGCGTGGTAGTGGATACCAGCTTCTTCACGGGAAACTATCCCGGGCGATTTTCGCTCGAGGGTTGCAAAATCGGCGGCGCAGTACCCTACAAGGACGAAAAAAAACAACTCCTCGCCTCGACGGCAAAGTGGACGGAATTGTTACCGGAAACCGCACTGAAAGGCGATTCGCAAAATCATGTCGCCATCGAACACGCCGGACGCTTCACGCACGTGCGCTTCAAAATATATCCCGACGGCGGCGTGGCGCGGCTGCGACTATATGGGGAAGTGATCCCCGACGCGGCGCGAATGAGCAAAGGAGAATTCGACCTGGCGGCGGTCGAAAATGGCGGGCGCGCCGTTGCGTCCAGCGATCAATTCTATAGCGCGCCGTTGAACTTGCTGATGCCGGGGCGCGCAAAACAGATGAGTGACGGTTGGGAAACGCGTCGCCGTCGGGGACCGGGCCACGATTGGGCAATCGTTAAATTGGGGATGGCAGGCTCGATCGATCGGATTGAAATTGACACCACACATTTCAAAGGAAATTTTCCCGACAGCTGTTCGGTAGAGGTTTGCTACGCGGAAGGTGGCAAAGCGGAGATCTCCCGCTTGACGTCTGACTCCTCGGCCGTGGACTGGCAGCAACTGCTACCGCAGATTCCGCTGAAGGCGAACCGTCTTCATATTTTTCGCAACCAGCTACACGACGCAGGTCCGGCCACTCATGTGCGGCTGAATATTTTTCCGGACGGTGGAGTCAGCCGTTTCCGTGCTTTCGGGCGGGCGTCGCAGGCGGCGGACAGGCTTACCGGGATTGAACGATTGAACCAGATGGCACAAGCCCAGGCGGCTAAGGCGCTCCTGGATTGCTGCGTTTCGAAAAAATGGGTCGAGCAGGTGTTGGCGCGTCGGCCCTTCAGCGATGCGGCGGGCCTTTACGATGCGGCGGATGATGCTTGGGCGACGCTTAGTCGCCGAGACTGGCTTGCGGCATTTCACGCCCATCCCGCGATCGGCGGAAAGAAGGCGGCTGCGAAACAAACGGCAACGGCGCAGCGTTGGTCCGCTGGCGAGCAATCCGTGGCGCAGAAGGCATCCGCGGAAACGCTCGCTGTGCTAGCGGCCGCGAACGAAGCGTACCAGACAACCTTCGGGCACGTGTTTCTGATTTGCGCCACGGGGAAAACCAGCGAGGAAATTCTGAAAGCGATTCAAGAGCGCCTGGCGAACGACCTGGAAGTGGAATTGCGAATGGCCGCGGACGAGCAGAAGAAAATTACGCGGCTGCGCTTGGAGAAACTTTTAGCAGTATGAGCCAGATTACCACGCACGTGCTTGATACTTCTGTGGGACGGCCCGCTGCGGGCGTGCAGGTCACACTGGAAATTCAGAAGGCCGGCGGCTGGAAGGAAATCAGCCGCGGTGCGACGGACGCGGACGGGCGGCTGCGGCATCTTCTGGAGCCGGGAACGCTGGCGGAGGGGACGTACAGGCTCACGTTTGAAACGCACGCCTATTTTCAGGCGCGCAAGATTCGCGCGCTCTATCCGCAAATTACGATCGCGTTCGAGGTTCAGGACACAACAGAGCACTACCATATTCCGCTGCTTCTGAGCCCTTACGGGTATTCCACATATCGTGGGAGCTGATGGATGACGATCAAGCTCGCGGAAAACAATTACGGTAAATCGCGGATTCGTTTGCTGCGAGTGCTTCGGCAAGAGGGACGCCACGATATTCGCGAGTTGACGCTGGGAATTTCATTCGAGGGCGATTTCGAAACCGCACACACCAAAGGCGACAACACGAAGATCCTGCCAACCGACACGATGAAAAACACAGTGTACGCCCTGGCGCGGCAATATCCCGTGGAAGCGGTGGAAGATTTTTGTCAGCACCTGATCGAGCATTTCCTGACGTACAACCCGCAGGTCGCGCGGGTCGGCATTGAGGCCGCGGAAAATCTGTGGAACCGGATCGTGATCGGCGGCAAACCGCATGCGTCGGCATTTGTGCGTGGAGGCGAAGAGAAACGTACTGCGACGCTGAGCGGAACGCGCGAAGGAACCTTGATTCGATCGGGGATTGTGGATTTGATTGTGCTGAAAACCACGAAGTCAGCGTTTGAAGGATTCTTGCGAGATCCGTACACCACGCTCAGGGAAGACCGCAACAGGATCCTCTCGACCTCCATCCACGCGGACTGGCTATATGAAAGCGGCGAGATCGAATACAGCCAACACTGGCACGGCATACGCCAAACGATGCTGGAGACGTTTGCGGAGCACGACAGCGAGTCGCTACAGCACACTTTATATGCGATGGGGGAGGCGGTACTGAGGAACTTCGAGCGCCTCCGCGAAATTCGCCTCTCACTGCCGAATAAGCATTTCAACCTGGTGGACCTTTCGTCCTTCGGCATGGACAACCCCGCTCAAGTATTTTTACCTACCGACGAGCCGCACGGGCTGATTGAAGCGACGGTTCGCAAGGAATAGCGCCTATCTCGGGCTAAAGCTTGTTGAACACCTGCAGCAAATTCCGAAAACGGCTCCGCATTTCGTTTTCGGATCGTTTCAGGTTTCGCATCGCGATGCAATTCGAGGGTTGTTCGAAGTTCGCGGACGCGATACATTGATTTAATTGCGGAGCGAAGCCCACCCACGAGTCCGATTGCCCGCTGGCAACCCGACGTCTGCGGTCCGCGTCAAAAAAGCTCGCTAATTTGAATTCCCTTAGCCGGCTGGGAGCCTGAACGCGCGTTTATGCATGACAAGATTTTGATCGTCGATGACGAAGCCGCCGCGCGCACCGCGCTGAAGCTGCTATTGCGGCGCGAGGGATTCGAAGTGCGCGACGCCAGCGACGGCCCCACTGCGATTGCGGAATGCGCCTCATTTCGGCCCGATCTGATTTTGCTCGATATCGTGATGCCGGGGATGGATGGATTCGAGGTGTGCCGGCACATCAAAGCCACGCCGGAAACGCGACTTACTCCGGTGGTGCTGATCACCGGGCTTACCGCGACCGAAGACCGTATCATGGGCATCAACGCCGGCGCGGACGATTTTCTGAGCAAGCCCATTGACTTGAACGAACTGCTGGCGCGCACGCGCTCGTTGTTGCGGTTGAAGCAATACACGGACGAGTTGGAAAACGCGGAGGCGGTGCTATTGAGCCTGGCATATAGCATCGAAGCGCGCGATCCGTATACACACGGGCACTGCGAGCGTCTGGCGGAGATGTCCACGCGCATGGGAGAAATTTTGGGCGTGCCAGAGGAGCACATCAAGGCATTGCGGCGTGCGGGTATCGTGCACGACATCGGCAAGGTCGTAGTGCCGGATTCGATTTTGCTGAAACCGGGGCCGCTAACGTCGGAAGAAATCGTGGTGATGAAGAAACATCCCGTGGTGGGCGAGCGCATTTGCGCACCCTTGAAAACATTTCGCTTGGTGTTGCCGATTATTCGCCACCACCACGAGAAGCATGATGGTACGGGCTATCCCGATGGCTTGCACGGCGACCAGATTCCGCTGACTGCGCGAATCTTGCAGATTTCGGATGTGTATGACGCGCTGACGACGGACCGGCCATATAAGGTGGCCTTCACTCCTGAAGTTGCGCTGGATTTAATGGAGGAAGAGGCAGGGCGCGGCTGGTGGGACCCGGAGCTCTTCGAGGCGTTTCGCGAGATGATGCGGCAGCACCAGAACGAACTGGCTCCGGAGAATTTTGGCAAGACTGTAAATTGAGCATGGCACCTCTGCATCTGTTGGTCTGTTCACAACCGCCAGATTTGAGAATTTCGTAGCCGGGTTCTTTGGACCGGCATCGTTTGTTGCCGTGGCGCGGATGGCGCACTGAAGTGCACCGCTACAAATGCAAAACCGATCTTGCGCCGCAGGACAAAAGCCCGTTAAGCATCCCGCTTGGAACGCGCGATTCGTTCTTCACCGGAATAGATCACAAATCTTGTGCCACGCAGGAATCCGATCAGCGTGAGGCGCAGTTCGCGCGCGAGTTGAACCGCGAGGCTGGACGGCGCGGAAACGGACGCGACCAGCGGCAGGCCCGCGACAATCGCTTTCTGGATGATTTCGAAGCCGCCGCGCCCGCTGACCAGCAGGACGGAATCCGTGATGGGCACGCGGTTTTCCAGCAGCGCCCAGCCAATCACTTTGTCCACGGCATTGTGGCGGCCGATATCCTCCCGCAGTACGAGCAATTCGCCGCGTGGATCGAACAAGGCTGCGGCGTGGAGCCCGCCGGTGCGTTCGAACACGTCTTGCGCGGAGCGCAGCTTCTCCGGTAGGCGCAACAGGACTTCGGCGTCGAGGCGAAAGTCTGGATTGGGCGTGGTGAGATTGCGCGCGCGGATGGCTTCAATCGAAGCTTTTCCGCAGATGCCGCAACTGGACGCGGCGAAAAAATTCCGGCGGATTTTCTCCATGTCGGGCGCGGCATCGGGGGAGATCCGGGCCTGGACCACGTTGCCGGTTCTTGAACCGTTCTGGGAGCCGTTTTCCTGCGCGGGGATTTCGAGGGCCGTGAGCTGGCTGCGCTGCTGCACTAGACCTTCGGTGAACAGGAAACCGGCGGCGAGTTCCAGGTCGTGCCCGGGCGTGCGCATGGTGACGCTCATGGGTTCATCACCTAGGCGGATTTCGAGCGGCTCCTCGGCAGCGAGATAGTCGTCTTTGCGGCGAAGTACGCCGTCGTTCCATTCAGACACCTGGGTTAGACCCACGCTACGGGGTTTGCGCGCCATGGCGGAGCCTCCGAAGCGTCCATTATGCGCGAGCCGGGGAAATTCGGAAATGGATGCTGGATCGACCGGGTTTGGCCGGTGCGCAGGCGCGGGCCAACAGAGGCTGTGTGAATTTTCTGCGAATATTTGTTTACAGTCTGAAGTGTCGGTCCTCCAGGCCGGGCTGAGCCGACTATCGCCCAGAAAGTGCCGCGCATTGAAAAAAAGGGATTTGCGGGTGTAGGATAGGCAATTCTGCTTGGCTTTCCTGCAAGCCAGTACTGACCATGGCACAAACGATCTCCTTGCCCGCGGGTGGTTCAACGAAACGTATTGGATTGGAGAACTGGATGAACCGCGTCCTGGAACTGGCGAATGCCGTCCAAGAGGGTTGGAAATCCAAGGATGTACATGACCTGCGCGTGGCGCTGCGGCGCTGCCGGACAATGGCGGAGGCGCTGAGCGAAGTGAATTCGGACCGCGGGTGGCGAAAGCTGAAGAAAGACAGCCGCGAATTATTTCACGCGCTGGGGGAGTTGCGGGATACTCAGGTAGAGCAGGAATGGCTGAAAGAGCTTTCGGTCGCGGACAATCCGGTCCGGAAGCATGTGCTGAAGATTCTGGCGCAGGCCGAAAGCAAGCAGCAAAAAGAGGCGGAGAAAGCGCTGGACGACTTCGACCGCAAGAGCTGGCGGAAGTGGGCGCAGAAGCTGGGGGGCAAGGCACAGTTCTTTCCGCTGGAGAGCGTGGTGTTTCAGCGGCTGGCGTTGACGCGGCTCAATGAGGCCGCCGAACTTTACCAACGCGCGCGCAAGGGGCGCAGCCGCGTTGCGTGGCACCGGCTGCGGATCGGGTTGAAAGGGTTCCGCTACACCCTGGAAAATTTCGTGCCGCAGCGCTATGAGCCGTGGAGCAAGAATTTGAAGCGTATCCAGGATTTGCTGGGCGAAGTGCACGATATGGACGTACTGCGCAGCGAAATCCGGCGGCAGCGCGCCAAATTGCAGCGGGCGGACGTGCTGCACTGGTATCAGAAAATTGAAGAGGCGCGAAAGACGCGACTGGACGAGTTCCGATCACTGATAGGCGGCAATGGAGCCAGTTCAGCCAATGCGGGCGGCGCTTCGGAGAATCACGGCCGGGCGAAGGAATCGCTGTGGCAGGTATGGCGCGCCGGATTCCAAAACATTCACATCATGCAAACTTCCGAGAGCACCGAGGCACCGCGCCTTCAATCCGCTAGCTGACGCAGCATCCGCGGCGTCAAAATCCACCGCAATTCCCACTTTCCATGTGAAGCTGTGTATTCCAGGCAGGCAACGCCAGCTTTTTTCAGCGTGGTGAAGACAGCGCGAGCGCCGGCGATGTGCGCGATCGTCAGATCAAGATGCGGCGCATGGCCGAAGCACATTACTTCCTTGGTGCGCACGCGAATCACTTCCCTGACGATGTCAGCAGGATTAGCGGCCGGTTTCAATGCGTCATGTGTGCGGATTTTTTGCAGCGAAAAGCCCAAGGTTTCGGCGAAGATTTCCGCGGTTTGCGCAGCGCGGACGTAGGGGCTAGTGATGAGCACATCCGGCTTTACGTGCAGGGACTGCAGGCCGAGCGCTGCGGCGCGCGTTTTTTGGACTCCCTTGGCGGTCAGAGGACGCTCCGCCTCCGAGGGAGCTTGGGGATCCTCTCGATCAACGGCGATCCCGTGGCGTACTAGATAAAGAATCATACCTCTAGGCTACCTTTTCTTTGCCCTGAGCGCGCCTGAATTCTGGTTTGAGGTGAAATTCGCGTTCGAAGAGCGTGGATTTGCGTTCGAGGCCCATGAGGTCGAGGCGCGTGCCCTCCGAAGCGCGGATCACGAAAATGGCTTTGTGGCCGGAAATCTGGACGTCCACACCGGTAATGTGCTGGGCGTGCTCGGACTCGAGTTTCTCGGCGATACGGAGCAGGCTGGTGAGCAGGCGGGCGTGGCGGCGGCGCTCGCTATCGAGGGCCGCGTACGAGGCGTGCTCCAGTTCCGGCTCAGATTTGGAATTGTGGTAACGGACGATGGCAGCGACCATGTCGCGGCGCCAGCCACGGAGGCCGGGGATTTCGCCGTTGCGGATGAGGTATTCGCCGTGGCGGTGATGCGACTTGCGCGAGATGAAATGGCCGACGTCATGCAGCAACGCGGCCATTTCGAGAACTAACCGGAGGTCTGCGCCCATTTCATGGATAGGCCGCAACTGATCGAAAAGAGAGAGCGCGAGGCGCGCGACCTGTTCGGCGTGCTGCGGATTGTAATCCAGGCGACGCGCGAACCAACGGGCGCTGGCTAGCAGTTCGGAGGCGCGGCCCTTTTCCTCTTCGGAAGTGATGCGGACGGAATATTGTTCGGCAACGAGGTCGAGCAGGATGCCTTCGCGCACGCCGACGCCGGGAACGAGCATGGTGCGCAGGTCGAGCCATTTGGCAAGCGTGTTGAAAATAATCGCGGCTATGCCGATGACCTCGGCGCGGTCTTTGCGCAGGCGGAAGACGCGCATGCGGCCGGGAATATCGAGGCTCAACATTCGCCAGGTTTGATCGCGAAGGAGCCGGGTGTTGATGGTGGGAATGCGTTCGATCGGCGGGCCTTGAGCGATGCGTACAAGAGCTTCGGCGTTTCCACCGCAGGCGACTGCAAGCGAGCGGCTCAGCCGGGGAGGAGAAGGCATCGCACTGCGCAGCAACGAGAGGATGTGATGGCGGAGACGGTTGGCGTCGTCCTCGTCGATCGCGCCTTCGATCGAATAGGTTTCCATCAGGCGGATGGTGCCGAGCGGCAGGCCGATGCGATGTTCCAGAACGCCGCGTTGGTAGAAGTTTAGTTCGAGGCTCCCGCCGCCGAGATCGAAAATCAGCCGCGGCTGCACCCGATCGCCTACAGCCCACTCGACCGCGGAGCAAACCAGGCGTGCCTCTTCCTCCGCGCCGATTACTTCCAGCTCGATGCCCGCTTTTCTGCGGATGCGGTCCATCAGACGGCGATAATTGCGGGCCTCGCGCGCGGCGGCAGTGGCAACAGCGCGGTATGCGCCAACATTGTACTGATCCATGCGATCGCGGAACTGGCGAAACGCACGCGCGGCGCGAGAAATCGTGGCACCGCTAATGACACGGCGGGTGAACGCGTTGTGCCCCAAGCGCACTGATGCGCGTTCGTTATCGAGGATTTCAATGTCTTTAGGGGAAGTGGCGCGGGCTATGACGAGACGGATGGCGTTGGAGCCAGCGTCAATGGCTGCCAATTGAACGGGCGCGGCCACTCGTCTATCGCCAGAGATGCGACAAGGCGTGCGAAGGCTTGTAGTGCGTGCTCCGGATGCCAAGATGCAAGGCGATGCGCTTCCGCAACACCCTGTTCACCTCGGAGACGCTGCTTTCGCCGTCCGTTTCGATGAAGCCGTGCCGCCTGGAAAGATACTCGAATTCGCGCTTGATCATGGATTGATAACGAATAAAGGACTGGAACAGATCATTCGAAAGCGACATGTCGCGGCCGGATTCCCAGTAGCTGATGGTCTGCGACTTTTTGAACTCGCGATCGAAAGCGACTTCGGGACGCACGTTGAGCCAAAAGGTGAGGTCCGGGCACAAAGCAGTTTCGTAAATTCCATGCAAGTAGTCGCGGCCAATACCGCGGACGGCGGAGCGCGCGATCAAGGTGAAAATGTACCGATCGGCGAGAACGATCAGACCGGAACGAAGCGCGGGGAGAATGCGGCGTTCGAGCTGATCGAAGAAATCGGTGCTGTACATCAGCGAGAGGGTCATGCGCGTGACGGCATTCTCGGCCAGCAAGCCGTCAATGTCTTCGCCGACGAGATAGGAGCGGCGCAGGCCCATGGTTTGTACCGCGAAGCCTTCGGATTCGAGCCACTCGGTCAGGAGCGAGATTTGCGTGGAACGGCCCGAACCATCAGTGCCTTCAATCACGATGAGTGTGCCGCTGAGTTCTTCGGGTTTCACTCCGGGCAGAGGAGCGCCGTAAAAGCGCGAAGGCGCTTCCACCGCGGCGGCCTTCTGTTTCTTGTGAGGGCGGCCGTTTGAGCCATTGGTTTTCAGCGAAGTTTTTCCGGAGCGCGTCATTTGTTCTTCGAGTTTTTGGGCGCAAATTGTTGCAGCGAAATCCGTTCGCCGACAATCTGGCGCATGAGTTTTTGGAGCTTGTTTACGCGCACGGTGCCATCCATCAAGACGAAATGATCGCTATCGATCATCTGGTCGTAGTTGTTGAGGATGCGTTCCTGGAAGATACGGAAACTTTCGGCGCGGTCCAGCGAAATACCCAGGTCCATGCCGGCTTCGTAATATTTCAGCTTGGGTCGGCCAGCGACGATGCGGTTAACGGCCACGTCGAGCGGGGCCCGAAAATAAAAGGTGATGTCCGGAGTAGGCGCGAAGCTGTAAAGATTGCGCAGCCAGTGTGGGGAGCAGCCCCGGGCGCTATCGCGCGCGAAAGCAGTGTAGATGTAGCGGTCGGCGAGGACCAGATAGCCACCGTGGAGCAGCGGCATGATTTGGCGTTCGCAGCGGTCCGCGAAATCGGCGGCGTGAAGCAGTGAAAATGTGGTCGGCGTGAGCAGTCGCCGCTGTTTGCCGCGGCGGGTGGCGGACTTGACTAGCGGTGAGGAGTTCCACTCCGTGAAGTGGATGCGGTAACCGCCGATTTCTAGCCAGCGTTTCAGGAGATAGAGCTGCGTGCTTTTGCCGGAGCCGTCAATTCCTTCGACTACAACCAGGGCGCCGGGATATTGGCGCTTGGGCGCCGGCTCTTTGATTGGGAGCGGCTCGATGGCGGTAGGAACTTCTGACGTAAGTATCCCCATTCGTGTGGAACCTGACGACAACATTCTATGATATCGCGGAACTATAAGCCCAAACGTGAAAAAAGTGTTACAACCAAAGATTGAGGGTGTTGGAATTTGTTGGAGTGTGGTCGCTCATCACGTGATTGAAGCGTGCGCGGAAACGGCACCAGCCTTTGTAGCGGCGGTCTTCAGACCGCCATCGATGGTTGCCGCGACACCGCTGGCGCACTAAAGTGCGTCGCTAGGAATGCAACAGGCAAAAAACAGGAAGGCGCGCGGACCCGTGGCTACGAACTGCACGAAGGAACTGATGGTAAAGCCGGGAAAGAAAGTGAAATTGGAGAAGTTCGATCCTAACGAGACACTAGGCTGGGGCAAGAATCACACAATGAAAGCTAGCCTAGATAAGGCCATCAAGAAACGGGATCACCTGCAGTACCTTCTTTACGCCAATCGTAAGCACGCATTGCTGGTCGTTTTTCAGGGGCGCGACGCGGCGGGGAAGGACGGCACCATCCGGCACGTAATGTCCGGGGTGAATCCACAGGGTTGCAGCGTTACGGCTTTTAAGGCGCCGTCGCCGCAAGAGGCTGCGCACGATTACTTGTGGCGCGTGCACCACGCGGTGCCGGGATATGGCGATATCGGAATCTTCAACCGCTCGCATTACGAGGATGTGCTGATCGTTCGAGTGCACAATCTGGTGCCGAAGGCGATGTGGTCGCAGCGCTACGATCAAATCAATCAGTTCGAGGAGTATCTGGACGCAAATAACGTCAAGATTTTGAAATTCTTTCTGCACATCAACAAGGACGAACAGAAGAAACGCCTGATCAAGCGCGTGGACGACCCGGAGAAGCGCTGGAAGGTTTCGGAAGCGGATTTCAACGAGCGGAAATTCTGGGACGATTACACCGAGGCGTACCAGGACGCGCTCACACGTTGCAATACGAAAGCAGCGCCGTGGTTCATTATTCCCGCGAACAAGAAATGGTTCCGCAATCTCGCGGTTTCGCACATCATCTCCGAGACGCTGGAGGGAATGAAACTGAAGTTTCCGGCACCGACGATGGACGTGAAGAAATTGAAACAGAGGTAAGCGTGCGATTGTTGGAAGCAGGATTTCTGCTAGAATCGCTCGTCTTTTAGGTGTGTGCTTGAAGTTGAGATTCAGCCCTCAGCGGTGAAAGCCGCGGACGACATCGCGGCAGTTGCCGCACTGCTGAGGCCGTGCCCTGACGAAAATCATCATAGTTACGTAAGAGCGCGCGCGAATCTTGGAGCTGAGCGCTCGCAGAGTCGGCGGTCACCCGGCGGCCAATGACGGACAAGGCTGTATTCCCGCGAAGTTTCTTGAAGGCTTATCCGCAGGCGGTGCGGGCGGAGGGATGCTTCATTTATACGGCGGAGGGGCGCCGTTATCTGGACGCGTCGGGCGGGGCGGCGGTCGTCACCATCGGGCACGGCGTGCAAGAAATTTCGCGCGCGATGGCGGAGCAAGGCGCGCGGCTGGCCTACGTTCATTCCTCGCAATTTCAAACTGCCATTGCCGAGAAGTTCGCTACGCGGATTCTGGCGCTTGCCCCACGTGGAATGCGGAAGGATGGGCGCGTCTATTTCACTTCCGGCGGTTCCGAAGCCACCGAGACCGCGCTGAAACTCGCGCGCCAATATTGGATCGAACGGGGCGAGAAGAAACGTCACCGCGTGCTTTCGCGGCAGCAGAGTTATCACGGCAGCACGCTGGGAGCGCTTTCTGTTTCGGGCAATGTGCGGCGTCGCGAGCCGTTCGCGCCGATGCTTAAGGAATGGGGGCACATTCCGCCGTGCTATTGCTACCGGTGTCCATTTGGCTTGCGTTATCCGGAATGCAATGTGGATTGCGCCGACGAACTCGATCGCGTGCTGGAGCGCGACGGATCGAAGGACGTCGCGGCTTTCATATTCGAGCCGGTATCTGGCGCGACCTTGGGTGCGGTGGCTCCGCCTGAAGGTTACGTGCAGCGGTTGGCCGAGATTTGCCGCCGACACGGAATTCTGCTGATCGCGGACGAAGTGATGAGCGGGATGGGACGTACCGGCAAAACTTTCGCGATCGAACATTGGGGCGTGACGCCGGACATGGTTTTGGTCGGCAAGGGAATCGCGAGCGGGTATGCCCCGTTGGGCGCGGTGATCGCGGCGGGACACGTGGTGGATGCGATTTCGCGCGGCTCCGGCACGTTTCTGCACGGCTTTACGTACAACGCGCATCCAGTAGCGGTGGCAGCGGGGAATGCTGTGCTCGATTATATCGAGGGCGAACAACTCTTCGAGCGCGTGCAGGTGGTGGGCAACGAGTTGCGCGAGGCGCTGGACCCGCTGAAGAGATTTTCGGTGATTGGCGATATTCGAGGCGTGGGCTTGCTGCTTGGCATTGAATTCGTGAGTGACACGAAGACTCGAGCACCATTTCCGGCGGATGCGCGCGTGGCCGTGCGGATTCAAGAGGACGCGTTCGAGGCCGGCGTGATGACATATCCGATTCAAGGCTGCGTGGATGGCGTGCGCGGGGATCACATTTTGATCGCTCCGCCTTTCACGATTACGACGGGGATGATTCACATGCTGGTCAGCGGGTTGGAACGCGCGATCGGGGAGCTTGAGAGAACTCACACGGCTGGGGCGGGAGGCACATCTGCGCCGGCCTGAGCGCTGTGAGCATGGGCGTGGCGATCGGCGACGCGTGTTTTCTCTAGCGGCGGTAATCGTGCTTTTCAGCGTGGCGCTGGCGGCAGCTTCTTCCGACGTCCCGAGAATGTCGGGATTCTCACCGCGGGCGGCTGTGGCAGAAAATGCCACGGAGCTTGCGTTTCGCGATTCGATTTCCTCCAGCGAAATCATGAAATTTCATCGTTACCTGACGGCGGAGCCGCATCCGGCCGGCTCGCCGCGCAACAACGATCTGGCGAACTGGGTGGCGGACCAATGGCGCGAGCAGGGGCTGGAGGATGTGACCATCCACGAATACGACGTGCTGAATTCCTCGCCGCGCGAAATCTCGCTGGAGATGGCCAAACCCAAATACTATCGTGCTGGGTTACACGAAGAGGCTTACAACGTTGATCCGGACACGAGCAATCCCAAAATGGATGGCGCTTACCTGGGATATTCCGCTTCGGGAGAAATCACCGCGCCGGTGGTGTACGCGCATAGCGGCAATCCCGAGGACTACGATTATTTGCGCCAGCACGGAATTGACGTCCGCGGGAAAATCGTGCTGGTGCGCTATTCGCTGCCGTACAGCTATCGCGGATTCAAGGCGCTGACCGCGGAGCGGCTGGGCGCGGCGGCGATTTTGATTTATTCCGATCCTGCTGAGGATGGTTATACGAAGGGCGCGGTGTATCCGGATGGACCGTGGGGGCCGGAAAGCCACATTCAGCGCGGCGCAATCACTTACGATTTTCTAGAGCCGGGCGATCCCCAGACGCCGGGTTACGGGTCGGTCCCTGGAGCGCCGCGAATTCCCGTAGAGCAAGCGAAAACGCTGCCAAAGATCCTGGGCGTTCCACTATCGTGGCACGATGCGAAGCCGCTACTGGAAAAAATGGATGGTCCCGTCGCGCCGGATGCGTGGCAGGGCGGATTGCCCATCAAGTACCGTATCGGTGGTGAGCGTGTGGTGGCGCATTTGAAAGTTGATATGGATACGCGCGTTCAGCCGTATTACGTGACGGAGGCGCGAATCCGAGGGAGCGAATCGCCCGACGAGTGGGTGATCCTGGGCAATCATCGCGATGCCTGGGTCTACGGCGCGGTGGACCCTTCGAGTGGCACGGCGGCGCTGCTGGAGACGACTCGCGGCCTGGGCAAGTTGCTGCAAAAGGGAGTTCGTCCGAAGCGCACCCTGGTTTTTTGCAGTTGGGATGGCGAGGAATACGCGCTGACGGGTTCGACGGAATGGGGCGAGCAGTACGCGGATGAATTGAAGCAGAAGGCCGTGGCCTATCTGAATGTGGATGAGGCGACGTCCGGCAGGAATTTTCAGGGTGATGCGGTGGGTTCGCTCGCGCCGTTGCTGGTGGATGTGAGCCACACGTTGCCTGCTCCTTCGGGAGGCACTCTTTATGACGAGTGGAAAGTTTCGCGCCAGGCGCAGCTCGGTGTGAAACAGCCAGTGCCGGATTTCGATCTGCCGAACACGCGGATTGGCAGCGGTTCCGACCATACAGTTTTCCTGAATTATCTAGGCATTCCCGTAATGGGCTTGACGTTCGTCGGCCCCTACGGCGTCTACCATTCGATGTACGACGATTTTTTCTGGATGAATCACTTCGGTGATCCGGAGTACCGCTATCACCGGCTGATGTCACAACTGTGGGGCGTGCTGGCGCTGCGCTTGGCCAATGCCGAAATTTTGCCGTTTGATTTTCAGAGCTATGGAGAAAACATCCGGCAGTTCGTGGTGGATTTGAATTTGGCGAACCAAGTGAATGGGCACATTGATCTCGCTTCCTTGCAGCGGCACGTTGCCGATTTCGAAGCGGCGGGGCGCGATCTGAACATCGCGTTGACACAGGCGGTTGCGAGCGGGCGGTGGGACGCGGGTTCCACAGGGCGCGTGAATCAGGAAATGATGCAGGTCGAGCGAAACTGGTGTAATCAGGAGGGAATACCAGGGCGACCGTGGTTCAAACATTCGATTTATGCCACGCGTTACACGTACGCGCACCTGGAACTGCCGGGATTGACCGAAGCGGTCGAAGCCGGGAATTGGCCTGTGGCGTCGCAGCAGGCAAAAATTCTGGAAGGCGAACTCGAGAAAAATACGGCGCTATTGCAGCAGATCAGGAAACAGTTGGATTCCATTTCAGAGGCCGGGAAACAATGAGACGTTTTATTGTGATATTTCTTGCTGCGGTTATTGCTTTGGCGTCTTGTTCGATTGTGCGCGCGCAGGCGGAACCGCGAGCGAGGGAATTGGGTGTGCCCTTCGAAGGGACACCCGGACCGTTGAATGCGATCACCGACGTGAAAGGCGTCGAGGTTGGTTATCGCACGTTGATATCCGGCGAAGGGAAATTGGAAGTTGGGAAGGGGCCGGTGCGGACGGGCGTCACTGCCGTCTTCCCGCGTGGTAACAGCAGCGTCGATCCTGTGTTTGCTGGATGGTTCACGGAAAACGGCAACGGAGAAATGACCGGCACAACTTGGGTTGAGGAATCGGGCTTTCTTTATGGCCCGGTGATGATCACCAACACCCACAGCGTGGGAGTGGTGCGCGACGCCGTTATTGCGCGGCAGTTGAAGCATGGGCCGATGCTTCCGCTGGAGGACTGGTGGTCACTGCCGGTTGTCGCCGAGACTTGGGACGGATATTTGAACGACATCAACGGGTTTCATGTGACGGCGGCAGACGCCGACGCGGCGATGCAGGATGCGCATGGCGGAGCAATCGCGGAGGGCAATGTCGGCGGCGGGACAGGAATGATTTGTTTCGAGTTCAAGGGCGGGACGGGGACAGCGTCGCGCAAATTGTCGGAGAAGCTCGGAGGCTATACCGTTGGCGTGTTGGTGCAATGCAATTTCGGGGTGCGGCATCTCTTGCGCATCGCCGGAACTCCGGTGGGGTACGAAATCACCGGAAAGCCGGTTTGGGGCGACGATACCGGCTCGATTATCGTGGTGGTGGCGACGGACGCGCCTTTACTGCCGAGCCAGATGAAGCGAATCGCGAAGCGCGTGACGCTGGGACTCGGACGCCTGGGCAGCATTTCGGGCGACAGTTCAGGCGATATCTTCATCGCTTTTTCCACTGCGAATGTCGGAGCAGGCCTGGAGCAGAAGAAAGTTGTGACGTTGCAGATGCTGCCCAACGACCGCCTGGATGCGCTCTTCGAAGCCACCGTGCAAGCGGCGGAAGAAGCGGTGGTGAACGCATTGGTGGCGTCCAAGACGATGACCGGAGCGGACAGACATACCGTGGAAGCGCTGCCGCATGACCGGTTGCGCGAAGTGCTGAAGAAATATAACCGGCTGGCTGACACAAAATAGCTGGGTAGGGATACGGCACATCTAAACAGGAGGAGGCGATTCTCATATGAGAGCCTTTCTTTTCGGAATTTTATTCACTCTTATCGTCATCTTCGTCGGTGGATATTTCTTGCTGCATGAGGGTTACGTGAACTTCAGTGCCGACCAGCCGCCGTCCCGGGTCGAGCGTCACATGGCGATGTCCGCCGTGGATGCGGCGACCGAACGCAACGCTCCCGATTCGAAGAATCCTATTCCCGCGAGCGAGGAAAATCTGGTCGCCGGCGCGAAGCTGTATGTGGACCACTGCGCAGGCTGTCACGGAGTGCCTTCGAATCCGGAAAGCCAGCTTGGGAAGTCATTCAATCCGCCGGTGCCGGCATTTTTCAAGGACGCGCCGGACATGCCGGAAAACCAGAATTTTTACATCATCCAGCATGGCATTCGCTGGACTGGGATGCCTTACTGGAACAAGACGCTCAACGAGACGCAAACCTGGCAGCTCGTCACTTTCTTGAGCAACATTCAAAAACTTCCGCCGCCGGCCCTGATGGAATTCGAGCCACCGGTGAGCGCGACGGCTCCGCCTGCGGCGACAAAGCGCTAGCGGGAACTGGGAATTTCAGGGCGGAAAAACATGGAGCCGGGAGGCGCGCAGTCCTGCTAGAATTTGATTATCGGCGAAAGTTCGGCTACGGTTTAAGTTTGTGCACAGCGGGATTCCGGACGCTGTGGCGGGCGAGAGCGCGTTCGCTGAGGGGTTCGGCGGGCTTTTAACCAACGGAGGGTATGTTCGATGTCTGATGCAGTTGCGGAGAAGGTGATCAGCACGCTGGCGTCGGTGAAGCGAATTCCGGCCGACAAGATCACCCTGGAAACGAATCTGCAGGACCTGGGCATCGACTCGCTGGACGTATTCACGCTGCTGTTCGAGCTCGAAAACGCATTCAAGATTTCGATACCGGACGATGACGTGCGCTCCCTGCGCACCGTCAATGATGTGGTGGACGGGATCAAGAAATTGCTCGCCGCCGCACCGCCCGATTCTTCGCTGGGTTCGGCCACACCGGCGGATTGACGAATGGCGCCGCGCCGAGTCGCCGTCACCGGTCTAGGAATTATTTCTCCGCTGGGCTTGAACCTCGAGGATTCCTGGAAGTCCCTCAAGCTCGGCCTTTCCGGGATTGGCCCCATCAAGAGTGTGGATTGTTCCGCATTGCGTTTTCAGAATGGCGCCGAGGTGCGCGACTACGAACCGCTGAAACATTTCGAAGGTGGGAAGGACGCTTACATTGACCGCTTCGCGCAATTTTCAGTAGTGGCAGCGCGCGAGGCGTTGCGCAATTCCGGCGTCCAACTGACTCCGGAGCTGCGCGAGAACTCCGCCATCGTGTGCGGTTCGGCCGTAGGCGGCCAGGCCGCGATTGAATCGGGTTTCGAGGATCTGTGGGTTCAAGGGCGCGGGCGCGTGCATCCGTTGACGATTCCTAAGACGATGGCCAACGCCGGGGCTAGCCACATCGCGATGGACATGGGTCTGAGTGGACCGACTTACACGGTTTCGACGGCGTGTTCGTCGGCGAATCATGCTATCGGCCAGGCGTTTCGATTGGTGCGCGACGGCGAGGCCGAACTCGCGATGACCGGCGGCAGCGAGGCAATGTTCACGATCGGAATGTTGAAGGCGTGGGAAGCGATGCGGGTGGTTGCACCGGATACGTGCCGTCCTTTCAGCAAGGATCGCCGCGGGCTGATTTTGGGCGAAGGCGGCGCAATGATGGTGCTGGAGCCGATGGAAGCAGCAAAGGCGCGCGGGGCGAAAATCTACGGCGAAATCTGCGGATTCGGGATGACGGCCGACGCGCACCACTTGACGCAGCCTACCGTGCAGGGACCGGCGCGCGCGATGCGCGGGGCTTTGCGCGAAGCGGGGCTTGCCCCGGAGTCGGTGGGCTATATTAATGCGCACGGAACGGGGACGCCCGGGAACGACCCGGTGGAAAGCAGCGCGATCCGCGAGGTGTTTGGGGCGCATGCGGACAAGATCGGCGTGAGTTCCACTAAATCGATGCATGGGCACGTGCTGGGCGCGGCTGGGGCGCTGGAAGCTGTGGCTACATTGCTTGCGCTGTATCACGGCATATTGCCGCCTACTGCGAACTACAACGAGCGCGATCCCGAGTGCGACCTGGATTACATTCCCAATCAACCGCGCGCTTTGCAGGTGGAAGCCGCGCTTTCGAATTCCTTTGCGTTCGGTGGCTTGAACGCTGTGATCGCTTTCCGCGCTGTTCCGCGTTAGTTTCCGCTTCGCCTGAATTCAGCTCTCGCTTTTGTGCCAATTCCGTCGGTGTTGACGAAAGGCAGCGGGCAAGCCTCGCCTCAGAAAAGGCGGGAGAAGCTCCCGCACTCGCAAATAGTTCTCGCAGGTGCGGAGGGCGAGCCGGCTGAGTTACACTCACGCGCGAGACGATTGCAAAAATCAAGGGGGACCCATGTCCAATGCCAGGGTGGAACAGCAACACGAGGTTGATATTTCTGAAAAGATATTTGCGAACGCGCCGAACATGCTGATGTTGTGCCTGACTGCCATCGGACTGATCAAAATCTACACGCGCTTCGAAAAGATCACGACGCTGGCTGACAATTTTCTTTCGTTCGTTTCGCTCGGTTTTCTGATTGCGACGATCCTGTCGTATGTGGCGCTGCGGTCGGAGAGCCGCCCGCGAAGAATCAGGCTCGCGCGGGCCGCGGACCTCTTGTTTCTCGGCGCGCTGGGATGCGTTGGAGCGGTAGCGCTATTCGTGACGTTTACTTTGGCGGGTTAGTGAATGTGTAGGGAACCTTAAACTCGCGGCCTCAGCGGATGAAGGTTTTTCACGGACTTCAACCAGCGAGAAGGAGCGGCGTTAGAAGAGGTCGCGGAGGAATGGGGCTATCATGCTCCAGGCGCCGGGGTTGGGAGTCCAGCCGCGGGTGAATTCGTCAGCCAGCGTAAGGGACACGAGGATCGCCAGGAAGAAAAAGCCGGCGATGATGACGATTCTGGTTAGGCCGCTGCTGTATTTCACGTGCATGAAAAACAGGATAACCAGGAGCATCTTGATCACCGCAATCGTCAGCGCGGCGACCGTATTCAACGGGCCGAGGTCCACGAAAGCCACGGCGGTGGTGAGGGCGGTAAGGACCAGTAGCGCGATGAATATTGCGGCGTAGGTTTTCACCGGCACGATGTGCGCGGACACTAGTGGCCTCCCATGACGTATCGCCCGCCGATCAAGTAGAGCAGCGGAAACAGGAAAATCCACACGATGTCCACGAAGTGCCAGTAGAGGCCACTAACTTCAAGAGGCGCGTAGTATTCTGAATTAAAGCGGCCGCGCGAGGCCATGACCGTCAGGACGCTGAGGATGCCGAACCCGATAATCATGTGCAGCGCGTGCAAGCCGGTCATGAAGAAGTAAAAGCAGAAAAACATGGGGACATGCGAGCCGGCGCCGCCCCACTCGGGGCGAATGATGAAGCCAAATCCGGGGATCAGGTGTTCGGCATAATCGGCGCGCCACTCGAAATTGAATTTCAAGAACAGGAAAGCGGCGCCCAGAATCATGGTGAGGACCAGATACATCACCTGCTCGGATTTTTTCTTGCCGGCCTGCGCGGCGTGGATCGCAAGAGCCATGGTCAGGCTGCTGCCGATCAGTACGGCCGTGTTGGCCGCACCAAACTTCACATTGAGCAAGCGGCTGCCGATTTCAAAGGAAGGCAAGTACAGCGAGCGGTAAATGATGTAGGTGGCGAACAGGCCGCCGAAGAACATGATTTCGGTGACCAGAAACACCCACATCCCCAGGCTACCGGCCTCGCGCTGCTGCTCCATATCTTCGAATTGATGTGCGAATCCCTCGGGATGCGCGCCATGTGCGGCCATCTCAGCCACGGCCTGCTCCTGTGACACCCGCGTAATCGTAGGCGTCTTCGGTAACGATAGGAATCTCCTCAAAATTTTCAGTGGGCGGCGGCGAAGGCGTTTGCCATTCAAGGCCCTTGGCGCGCCAGGGATTCGGTCCAGCGACCGGCCCATAACGAATGGACCAGAGCAAATAGATCAGCGGGATCAAATAGCCGATGCCGAGAATGGAAGCGCCGGCGGACGACATCACGTTCAAGACCTGGAATTCGCTGGGATAAACGGCATAGCGGCGCGGCATGCCCAGGTATCCCAGCATAAATTGCGGAAAGAAAGTGAGATTGAATCCGACGAAGATTACCAGCGCGGCAAATCGAGCCCAACCGTCCGGGTACAAGCGCCCGGTAATTTTCGGCCACCAGAAATGAATGCCGCCGAGGTACGCCATCACCGCGCCGCCGACCATGATGTAGTGGAAATGGGCGACGATGAAATAGGTGCCGTTGAGATGGACGTCGGTGGCGAGCGACGCCAGGAACAGTCCCGTGAGGCCGCCCATGGTGAACAGGCCGATGAAGCCGAGCGCGTAGAGCATCGGGGCGTCGTAGGAAATCGAGCCTTTATAGAGCGTGGCCGTCCAATTGAAAACTTTTACTGCGGAGGGGATCGCCACCAGGAAACTCAGCACCGAGAAAATCAGCCCCGCGTAGATGGATTGGCCGGTGACGAACATGTGATGTCCCCAGACCAAAAAACTGATGATCGCGATCGCCAAGCTGGAGAAAGCCACGAAGCTGTAGCCGAAAATCCGCTTGCGGGAGAAGCAGGTAATCAGTTCGCTCATCACACCCATGCCGGGCAGAATCATGATGTACACGGCGGGGTGGGAATAGAACCAGAAAAGATGCTGGAACAGAATCGGGTCGCCGCCAATGGCGGGGTCAAAGATGCCGATGTGCATGACGCGTTCGAGGAACAAGAGGAACAGCGTGATCGCGATCACCGGCGTGCCCAGAATGAAAATGATGCTGGTGGCGTACATGGCCCAGATGAAAAGCGGGAGCCGGAACCAGGTTAGCCCGGGAGCACGCATTTTGTGAATGGTGACGACGAAATTCAATCCCGTGAGAATCGAGGAGAATCCGGTGATGAACACGCCGAGAGCCGTAGGGATCACGCTGGTGTGCGAAAACGTGCTGCTATAGGGCGTGTAGAACGTCCATCCGGTGTCCACGCCGCCGGAAATGACGGCGTAAAGCGTGAACGCCGCACCGATGATGTAGATGTACCAGCTGAGAAGGTTGAGCCGCGGGAAAGCCAGGTCGCGCGCGCCGATCATCATGGGCACGAGGAAATTGCCCAAGGTGGCGGGAATCGAAGGCACCAGGAAGAAAAACACCATGATGACTCCGTGCATGGTGAACAGCTTGTTGTAGGTTTCGGGAGCGACCAAGGCGCCCTGGGGCTCGATGAGGTGCAGGCGCATCATCACTGCGAAAAAGCCGCCAACAAAAAACATCAGAGTGATCGAGCCGAGATACAGCAGCGCGATGCGCTTGTGGTCCGTGGTAAAGAGCCAGGACTTCACGCCGTAGTTCGCGTTCAGATAGTTGACGCGCGATCCAGCCGGAACTTCATGGCCGGGCGGTTCCGCAATGACCGTGGTGCTCATTTGCCGTTGGTCTTCCTTTCTTCCGCGCCGAGCGATTTCACGTAGGCGATCAGCTGCAGCACCTGCTCCTCGTTAACCTGGCCCTGGAAGGAGGGCATGATCGGCGGATAATTAGGTAACGGGATGGAATTGGAATTGACGATGGCCTGGCGGATGAGGGTCTCATCCACGACCCTTGTGCTGCCGTCGCGCAATTTTTCCGGTTTGCCGTAGAGGCCGACCAGGGAGGGCCCCCGGCCGGTGCCGTCCGTAACGTGGCAGGTGACGCAGCCGAGCTGGTTGAAGAGCCGCTCGCCGGTTTGCGCCATTGATTCGTTCCTTGCGCCGCCGGAGAGCCACGCAGCGTAATCGGTGCCCGACATTACGTAGACCCAGCCGATCATTTCGGCATGGTCCGCGCCGCAGTATTGGCCGCAAAAAATGTGATAGGTGCCAATCTTGGTGGCTTGGAACCAGAGTGAAGTGTAGCGGCCGGGAACGGCGTCTTTCTTCACGCGGAATGCGGGGATGTAGAAATCGTGGATGACGTCGTCTGAGGTCATGGTGATGCTGATCGGCGTATTCACCGGGACGTGCAGCTCATTGATTTCGCGCACACCTTCGGGATGCTGGATATGCCACATCCATTGCTTGCCGACGACAAAAATTTCGGTGGCAGCTTCCGGTGGTCTGGAATTTTCAAAGTACAAACTGGAACCCCAGATAAAAATGAACACAGTGATCAGGGTGGGGACGATCGTCCAGGTCAGTTCCAGGCCCAGGTGCTCGCCGGTGTCCGCAGGGATTTCGTCCGGAGAGCGGCGGCGGTACTTGATCATGAAAAAGAAAATGGTGGAGAAAATCAGGATGGTGAAAAAGAGCGTGATCACCGTCAGTGCGAAATATAGGTTATCCACACCTTGGGCGATGGAGGAAGCGGCCCTCGGCTTGAGCGGGATCAGCATGGCCGCCGCGGCTAGGGGGTGCAAGCTCGATTGAATCAGACCAGTCATAATCTCTCTGAGTAAGCCTTTCGCGGAGGAGCGGGCTTTCGCGCAGCGTCCGCGTTCATGCCTTTCTTTGCGGCAGCGCGTAATGCTCGCCGCGAAACAAAATCAGCACAACCACTCCAATGATCAACACGGTAAGCGCTCCACCGGCCTGGATGATGTGCGAAATCAGTAAGCCATATTTTCCGGTGTGTGGATCGTAGTGGTAGCAAAAGAGCAAAACCTGATCCACGGGCGAGCCGATTTTTCCTTCCGACGCTTCCACCAGGCCCAGACGCAGGTCGCGCGAAGGGAACTGAATGCCGTAGAGATAGCGCGAAATTTTTCCTTCGGGTGTCAAGATCATGATGGCGCTGGCGTGCGCGAACTGCTTGGTATCGGGATCGTAAGCGTAGCGGAAGCCGGCGGCGGCGGCGAGTTGTTTGATTTGCGGTTCATCGCCAGTAAGGAAATGCCATCCTTGAGCGGCACCGGTGCGGCCGTACATTCCGGTGTACATCTCCTGTTTCACCGAGGCCAGCACATGTGTGTCGGTTGGGTCGATGCTGACGGTGACCACGTTGAACTGTTTGCCGATATCCATCGGCAGTTCTTTTAGTCCCGATTCGACGCCGTTCAGGATTTGCGTGCAGAGCATCGGGCAGTTGTAATACACCAGTGTGAGGATAACCGGCTTCTGGCCGAAGTATTCGTTGAGTTGCACGGTCTTGCCGTTTTCATCGTGGAACGCGAGATTTAGGGGGATGGGCTGGTTCAGTTTCTGGTCGATTCCCACCTGTTTCAGGAGCTCCGGGCGCACGCCCACGCTTTGCAGGGGGTCCGATGTTAGTTGGGCTCTGGCGCTGGACGCGAGCGCCAGGGCGGCGACGCTTGTCGCGAGCGCCGCGAGACATTTTTGTTTCAAGTCGAAATTGGCAGATCCACGCAACTAAGATTTTCCTCTACCGCGTTAAAAGATCCGAACTCGCCCGCAGAGACGAAAGCCCCTGCAACAGAGTCACGTTTATTGGCGGAGCTAAAGCTCCGACCTCCTGAAAACCCCAGCAACGGGCTGCGGCTAGTGCTTCGCTTCCTCGCTCATTTCGTGGTCCGCATCACGCTCGGTGACGAAGCCGCAGGGGCCTTGCGCGTCTGTGACATTGGGCACGAAGGGCGCCGGATTGCTGATGCCGGGCGGAACTTCTCCCGCAGCGCGCGCCGGCAAACCTTGCTGCAGCGTCAGCTCCATGGCGCGGTCAACTGGGATGTGCACCACTCCATTGTGCTGGTCCGCCCATCCGTAACTATTCAACGTCGCGAGCTGCTGAGCGCAGTACGCGTGAAGGTCCGCGCGAGGATCGGTTTGCAATCTCGGATGCGGCGGCAACACGCGCGCGTTTTCGAACGGTGAAGCAGGCCGGCCCAGGCTCTGGACTTTTCCATAGAAAAAGAACAGCCACCTCATGGCGACAAAGACGATGACCATCACGATCGCCAGCGCTACCGCCCATTTTGACAAGCTGCGCGGATTGGCGTCGCTGTGTTCGTAGCCTTCGTGCGGCGCGCCGTGCGGGTCGCGCCCGGGCCCGTGTTTAGTCTCCATGCTCATGCTGGAGCTCTCCTTCAAAGCGCGGGTCGTGCAGCGGCAGCATCGGCATTTTCTTCAATTCGCGGAAATACAGGCCGATCCAGATTGCGCCAATAATGGCCAGGAACAAAATATCCAGCAGCAACGAGCCGAAATGCGGCTTGTCCTGTTCGTAAGCCGGAACGATGAGCCAGTAGACGTCCACCATGCTGAGAATCAGCATCATGGCTGCGACGAGATAGAGGCGCTCGACGCGGCGCTTGACGTTACGTTGCAAGAGCAGCAAAAACGGGAGCGCGAAATGTAGGACGATCAGAATTACCGCAACGATGGCCCAATCACCGAAGGCGCGCGTCATATACCAGGGAATTTCGTCTTTGATGTTGCCGGACCAGATGATCAGGAACTGGGAAAACGACAGGTAGGCCCACAACATCGTGAACGCGAGCATCAGATTGCCGAGGTCGTTGTACTGTCCGGGAGTGACCGCGCCCTTGAAAGGAGCTTCGTCGGAGAGCCGGCGCAGAATCAAAACGATGAAGGACATAGCGGTGAGTGCGCCGACGATCATGAAGATCATTCCGTAGATGGTGGAGAACCATTTGGGTTCGAGCGACATGACCCAATCAATCATCGCGTAGGTGACAACGATGCCCCAGAGAATGAGGCCGGGTCCGCTGATTCCTTCCAGCTTTTTGGCGAGCGATGGGTCGCCGGTGCGGTCCTGCTCGCGCGACCACTTGTTAAGGAAGTAGGAAAGCATCAGCAGGATGGCGAAGTAAATTACCACACGCCCGATGAAGAATTGCGGGTTCAGATAGGACAGCTTGAAGCGGTAATTGGGATCGTCGGCCATATCTCCGGGGCCCGTCACCCACGGGTACAGCTGCTTCATGCCCAGCAGGATGGGGACGAAGAGGATGGCCATCAACCCAAAGGTGCGCGAACCCGCTTCGAGCAGCCGCCGGATGGGATAGCCCCACCATCCACCGGTGAGGTGATGCATCATCAAAATTGCGGTGCATCCGAGCGGAATCATCAGCCAATAGATATAGGCAACCAGATATGCGTGAACTAGCGCGCTCATTGCGGTTGTCCTGGGGTTTGAGTCTGCTGCTGCGTCAATTTCTGACGCTCGGCTTCCGGCACGTCCTGCAGCGAGGCGTGCTGGCTCAATTGCAGCACGCGAATATAGGCCGCGATGCGCCAGCGGTCTTCGGGCTCGATGCGGGAGGCGTAGCTGTACATCGAACCGTCGCCATTCGTGATCACATCAAAATAATGTCCTACCGGAGCCTGCCGGATCCGGTCAATGTGGTATGACGGCGGCGGCGGAAACCCTCTTTGCACGATGATTCCGTGACCGCTGCCGGTGTAATCGTGACACGGCGTGCAGTAAATGTTGTAGCGCTGGCGGCCGCGCTCGAGATCTTCGTGCGTCATGGGGAAGGGGAAGCGATTGGACTCAACGCCATTCTCCTTGCCGGTATAGAGCAATTCATCCAGGTGCAAGTGGCCGCGCGCCACGGTGCCGGGAACTGGCGGCCGTTCGGAGCGACCGTCGTCAAAGAAGGTGGTCGGCTCGTAGGGCAAATATTTAGGCTGTACATGCATATCCAGCCGGCAGCCGCAAAGCAGCATCGCTGCCGCGGCGAGATAGACGATGCCAGAGCAGCGCGCGAGCCGGGCTCGGGCGATTGCGAGTTGTGGATTAGACCTCAATCTCGAAGACTCCGTGTGGCTTCAGGCTTTCCAGGAATGCCTTGGTTCCCGCCAAATCGAATTTCTTGTCGCGCTTCTTCACCACCAGGAAAAACCGATCTTTCGACGCGAGCGCGAATCGCGCGACATTGAACACCGGGTGATACGGCGTGGGCAGGCCGTTCATCGCGAGCATGCCGAAGACGGCGCAGAGTGCCGCGCCGAGTACCGTTAGCTCAAAGGTGATTGGAATGAAGGCCGGCCAGCTATTGTGCGGCTTACCGCCAATGTTGAGCGGGTAGCTGATCACGTTCGCGTAGTACTGCATGAAAAATCCGGTGAGGCCACCGAGCAATCCACCGGTGAAGACCACGGCGGGAAGAATCGTGCCGTGGAAGCCGACAGCTTCGGCCAGTCCTTCGATGGGCAGCGGCGAAAACGCGTCGATGCTCTGGTAGCCTGCGTCGTGAGTGCGACGCGCCGCTACGAGCAATTCTTCGGGCGTCTCGAACTCGGCCAGCAATCCGTAAATTGGTTTGCGCTTCATGAATCTACTCGTGAATCTCCGGATTCGGATTGCGCACACGCGCGAGATACGTAGTGCGCGGGCGCGTATTCAAATCGTCCAGCAAACTGTAATTCCGCGATTGGGCTTTTAATTTTGCCACGCGGCTATGCGGGTCGTTGATATTACCGAACTCCAGCGCGTTTGCCGGGCAAGCACCCTGGCATGCCGTGACGATTTCGCCGTCGCGCACGCTGCGATTTTCTTCTTCGGAAGTGATCTTCGCGGCGTTGATGCGCTGCACGCAGTAGGTACATTTTTCCATCACGCCGCGGCTGCGCACGGTGACGTTGGGATTGCGCATGCCGAAAAGGCTGGGCGTGGTGTAATCGGAGAACAGCAGGAAATTGAAGCGCCGGACTTTGTAAGGGCAATTGTTCGAGCAGTAGCGCGTGCCGACGCAGCGGTTGTACACCATTTCATTCAGGCCTTCGGGGCTGTGCACCGTGGCGCCGACGGGGCAGACAACCTCGCAAGGCGCATTCTCGCAGTGCATGCACAGCACCGGCTCGTAATAAGTTTCGGGAGCGTCAATGTCGCCGCGAAAATAAGTGTCCACGCGAATCCAGTGCATCGCGCGGCCCTTCATCACCTGTTCCTTGCCGACCACCGGAATATTGTTTTCCGCCTGGCAGGCGATGACGCAGGCATTGCAGCCGACGCATTTGTTGAGGTCCACGGCCATGCCCCACGCGTAGCCCTCGTATTTGTAGCCGGGATACAGGGTGAGGCTCTTGGTGGCTTCTTCGCGCGGGTCCTGTGCGAAGTCCGGGTTCTTGCGGAATTCATCGAGCGTGGCGATGCGCACCAAATCGCGGCGCGCTTCTTCGACGCTTTCTTTTTCGACCGGATGGCCTTCCTGGTCGATGATGTATTGGTGTTGGGTGACCGCGAAATAATACTTGTCGCCGGTTCTTTCCACTTTCAGCCCGGTGGCAATGCAGGGCGTCGCGGATGTGCGGATGAAATTGGCGTTGAAGCCCGGGCCGGTGCCAACGTTGCCGGCGCGGCGGCGACCGTAGCCGAGGTGCAGCGTGATGGAATCTTCCGCGTGGCCGGGAACGATCACGATGCCGGCTTTGGTTTCGCGCGTCACGAGTTGCAATTTCACGTAATCGCCGGCTTCGAGGCCCATGCGCTGCGCGGTGGCGGGGCTGATCATCGCGGCATTGTCCCAGGTTAGACGTGTGTTGGGCTTGGGCAATTCCTGCAGCCAGCCGTTATTAGCGAAACGGCCATCGAAGATTGATGGATCGGGCTTGAACGAAATTTCGAGTCCTTCAGCTGCCTGTTGTCGCTGAGTTTCCTTCGAGAAATTCGGTTGTACTGCAACAGATGTAGCGGGCAGAGCCGTGCCTGCCATCAGGCCGTCGTGCAGCGAGCGCTCCCAGAACGCGTCGAACGCTTTGTCTTTCTCCGGGCGCTGCGACTTCCAATAGTCGCGGACAATGTCGTGCCCGGACTTGCCAGCGTCACCTGTGAGAACGGAGAGGATTTCATAGGGTGAATGGCCATCGTAAAGCGGCTGGATCAGCGGTTGAATCACGCCGATGGTGCCGTCGTAGGCGCGCGCGTCTCCCCACATTTCGAGGAAATGCGCGGCGGGCACGTGCCAGTGGCAGAGCTCCGCCGTTTCATCGTAGTAGAGGCCCGAGTGAACGCGCATTTTCACTTTTAGCAACGCGGGGCCGAAGTCGAAATCGGCAGGGGCGTCGTACACGGGATTGTTGCCGCCAAGCATGAATAGCAATTCCACTTTGCCGGCGTTGATGTCGTTCATCAAATCGCGCAGCGATTCGATTTCGTTGATCGGATTCGCTTCGAGCGGGTCAGTGTAGTAAACGGTTTTGCCAATGTTGCCCAGCCCGGCATTCATCGCGCAGGCCAGGGCATGGACGGCGGGCGGTTGTTCTCCTCCGGCCATCACGAGCGACGTGCCGCGGTGCGCCGTCAAATCTTTAGCTACTGCGGCTTTCCAGTCCGCGGGGATCTTGCTATTCGCACCGCCGCTCGCCCCTGCGACGCCTACCTGCGCCGCAAGCTCACGCGCAAATGCTTCCACGTCGGACGCACGCATGGCCTTGCGATGGTCGGCTACAGCGCCAGTGCTGGTCGGCATGCTCTCGACCACATAGAGGCGGTTCAGGGTCGAAGAAGGACCTTCGATCGCACGGCGCGAAGCGAAATCGCGCGCATAACGCACATGTCCCGGGCCGGACGAAATGAAATCGGCATCGAGGGAGACGATCACGTCCGCTTGATCGAAGCGATACAAGGGATTCATGGGTTTGCCCAAGGCCAGGCGCGTGCCCTCGCGCACGTTGTCGCGGCCGCACTGTTCGTACTGATGCCATTTCGCCTGGGGAAATTTCGCCAGCACAGCACGAATTTGCGTGGCGAGGCTTGGCGACGTGATGGTATCGGTGAGAATGCGCAGCCCTGCGCCGCCTTCGGCGAGTTGTGATTTGGCATTTCCCATGGCCGTGAGGAAAGCGCCCCAATCGCTGATGCGTCCTTCCTGCACCACTGTTTGCGAACGGTCCGGGTCGTACAGTCCGAGAGTTGCAGCCTGCGCGAAGACGTCCGTGCCGCCGAGGCTGCCAGGATGCTCGGGATTGCCTTCGATTTTCGTGGGGCGGCCCATGTGGCTTTCCACCAAAAGGCCGGCGGCGACTCCCGCGAGCGGCATGGAAGTGGCGTAGAAGAGCGGCTTGCCTGCGACGATTTCTTCCGGTGCTTTCACATACGGCACGATTTTCTGGGTGGGAAGCTTGGTGCAAGCACTGAGGCCGGCGAGCGCGGCTGAAGCGGCCGCGAGTTTTAGGACGTCGCGGCGATTGATGCCTTGCGGATCTTTGGCCGGATCGTGCGGGAATTCGTTTTCGAGGAACTCGCGATATTCTTTCGTTTCAGATAATTCCTCGAGGCTCTGCCAGAAGCGCTTGCCATTTTCCTGCGCGAGCTTCGCGCGCACGGCTGCGAGGTCGATCGAACTTGGCAAACCCGGTGCCGCGGGCGAACCCGCCACAGCGGGTAAATTCGGAAGTTTCGGATTGAGATCAGGGCTCATTATTTTCGTGAGTTCGCTTTCATCGGTGACAGGTCCAACAGTTTGTCAGGCTTTGAATTTTGTATTCCTTCACCAGCCGCCGGCCGAGCTCGAGTTGATTTGACGGCGTCACATAGCCGGGATCGAATGCTTCGGACTTCGGACGAACGTATTTTTCGGGCTGGCGATGGCAGTCGAGGCACCATTCCATGTACAGCGTGTTCGCCTTCCACATCAGAGGCATTTCGGCGACTTGTCCGTGGCAAGTGGTACAGCCGACTCCTTTGCTGACGTGAATGCTGTGATCGAAATACACGAAGTCGGGCAGCTGATTCACGCGCGTCCAGGCGATGGACTTGTCGTCGCGGTAGCTGGCGCGCACGGGCTCGAGCATCGGAGCGTTGGTCCAGATTTGCGAATGGCAGGTCATGCAAGTCTGGGTTGGCGGAACGCCCGCGAATGATGATTTCTCAACAGTCGTGTGGCAGTAGCGGCAATCAATGCCCAATTCACCGGCATGGTGCTTGTGGCTGAACGGCACGGGTTGCTCACGAGCTTCGTTGACGCGCGTATAGATCGGCGACAATTCGATCCGGTACAGCACGGCGCCCAGGATCGCCACGATAAACACGGCGCCATAGATGCTCAGGCGCGAAACCGTGTTCGTGCTGTGATGAAAAATTTGCGGCATCGAACTGTGCGCTCGCTCCTATTTCTTGGGTTTCTCTTCGCTCGTTTCCTCGACCAGCGATCTCATTTCGTAAATCGAAATCACCGGGAGGAAGCGGATGAAGAGGAACAGCAACGTCAAAAACAGTCCAATCGTGCCTACATACGTGGCCCAATCCCAACGCGTCGGGTAGTACATGCCCCAGGAAGAAGGCAAAAAGTCGCGATGCAGGCTGATCACCACGATCACAAAGCGCTCGAGCCACATGCCCACGTTCACGATTAACGAGATGACGAACAGGATCGCCACGTTATTGCGAACCTTGCGCGACCACATGGCCTGCGGGATCACGATGTTGCAGGCAATCAGCATCCAGTAAAAGAAGGCGTAAGGCCCCGTCATGCGGTTGATGATGGCGAAGCGGTCGAACTGATTGCCGCTATAAAAGGCCATGAAAGTTTCCATCATGTACCCGTAGGCGACGATCAGGCCGGTGGCGAGCATGACCTTGGCCATATTGCCCAGGTGTCGCATGGTGATGAAATCTTCCAGGTTATAAAACTTGCGAATCGGAATCGCGAGGGTCATCACCATGGCAAAACCTGAATAGATGGCACCGGCCACGAAATAGGGCGGAAAAATCGTGGTGTGCCAGCCGGCCAGTTGCGCGACAGAGAAGTCGAAACTCACCACGGTGTGCACCGAGACGACCAGCGGCGTGGCCAAGCCCGCCAGCAAAATGGAAGCGGTCTCGTAGCGCGACCAGTGCACCGCCGAGCCGCGCCAACCCATCGCGAGCATCCCGTAGATGATTTGCGCCGGGCGGTGCTTGGCCCGATCACGCAGAGTCGCGAGGTCTGGAACCAATCCTACAAACCAGAACAGCAGCGACACGGTGGCGTAGGTGGATACCGCGAAAACGTCCCACACCAGGGGGCTGCGAAATTGCGGCCAGAGCCACATCGGATTCGGCAGCGGCATCAGCCAGTAGAAGAGCCATGGACGGCCCATGTGCAGAAGAGGAAACATTCCCGCGCAGGCGACCGCGAAGAGCGTCATGGCTTCCGCAAAACGGTTGATAGAGGTGCGCCACTGCTGCCGTAACAACAACAAGATGGCGGAGATGAGCGTGCCGGCGTGGCCAATTCCGATCCACCAGACGAAATTGACAATCGCGAAGCCCCAGCCGACGGGAATATTGATGCCCCAGATGCCCACACCCTTGATCAGCAAATAACCAATCGTGAAGTTCAGAAGCATCAGGAGGGAAAAGGCGATCGCGAAGCCGAAAAGCCAGCCCTTCGACGTGCCGCGTCCGAGCACAATCGAGCTGATCTTGTCGGTTACCGTGCCAAGCGTATGTCCCGGCTCGATGATCGGGTGAGCCGAGGTTGATTCGATTGGACTTTGAGCGCCCTCAGGATCCACGCAGCAACCCCAGAAATGAGATAGATGCTTGCGAGCTTAGAGAAGGGGCATAAAAAAACGCGAAACCGCCGGTGCTCCGACCCCACGACCACGGCGAGTTACGGTGAAGCGTTGTTATGAGTTGCAAACTTCTATTAACGCATACGATTTAGCGTGCGTCAGAAACGGGACACGTTCCGCTTAATTGGCCCGCGAACTTACGACCGCTAAGAATAAAACCTGCAACGTTTGGACGCAAGTTCAAAGCGAAGAAATTTTGGAGCGACGCGCCGAGGTGAGAATGAGAAAAATTTGCGGCCGAATCATTAGAAATTCGTAATGAGAAGAATCCACGCGAGCTCGGCGGTAACGCAGCGTCAGTGCAATTGCACCCTGCCTACTTCAACCATATACTCGTTTTTTTTCCTTCTGCCAGTGGGTCAGAGCATTTCGGCGCAGAACGAGGCAGGTAAATTCGATGTTTGAACGCTTCACAGAAAAAGCTCGTAGAGTGATCTTTTTCGCGCGCTATGAGGCGAGCCAATACGGAAGTTCTTTCATCGAAACCGAGCATTTGCTGCTTGGACTCATGCGAGAGAACGGCGCGATTATCTTGCGATCTCTGCGACCTAATTGTACGGCGGCCGACCTTAGGAGTGAAATCGACAAACAGATACCTTTGCGACAGCGGATCCCGGCTTCGCAGGAAGTGCCGCTAACGGAAGAGTGCAAGAAAGTCCTCATGCGCGCTAAGGACGAAGCCGATCGCCTCGGCCACCGGCGCATTGGGGCAGAGCACCTTCTGCTTGGGCTGCTGGGTGCGGAGACTTCGCATGCGGCACGACTCTTGCGCGAAAGAGGCGCCGAGGTGGAAGCGGTCCCAGAGCAGTTAGCTAAGACACCAGGCCCGCTGGAAGAAACAGAGATGGTACCGCCGCGCCGAGAAGTAGAAGTTGCGCGGCGGCTCGAAGAGGCGGCTGCCGCGTTGGAGAATTTTCTGTCGGCGCTCAAGTCAAATAATTCCAAACAGTTGGCTTTTTTCTTCGTGCCGCATTCCCAATTCGTTGATTACGCAGGAAAGCTCTGGACCGGGCGCGCAGAGATCGAAAAACAACTTGAAATGCTTTTGGCTCCTTACGCGAAGAGAAATGCTAGCTGGCGCGAAGACGGCTTTTATCGGGGACCGTCCGGAACTGTTTTGGCCAGCATCGTGTGGGAGAACGTGACCGTGCCGGGCCAATTGCCCCAAGCGATGCACCGTATGACGCTCGTCCTTGCGCCGGAAAGCGAAGGATGGACCATTTCTTTGTTGCAGGTCACTCCGATCACTACCCGCTGAGGACGCGTTGTATGACCAGATGCTTCGTGAACGCTTGAACCCTCAGTGGCTTAAGGTTAGGGCACGGCTAGCCGTGCTCTGATGAACACACTGTTCTCACACAGACTCTTTACGTCGCGCGATGCTGCAGTGGACTCGCGATTTGACGCGAGCGTTCCGAACTCGGTTTCCATGTCCTGGCTTGCGCGATGCAAATCACATGGAAGATCAGGAATAGCGGCACGAGAAACGTCGGGATCAAGCTCAGCGGCAGAACCGTCATGGCCGCCATCGAGACGGCAGGTGGGTCCAGCAAGGGCGCGGTGGTGCCCGTGCCCACTGCCACGACCAGGTCGGCGATTCCTAGCAGTTGCCAGCCGATGAAAGCATTGCGGCGATCGGGATTGGCAAGTTGCCACGCAGCGAAAAAGGCCGTCACCCCTATGAACATGTCGCCGTACCCAGCGGGGAGCGCAAAAATTGCCGGCAGCACGCCGCGGGCTTCCAACAGTAGGAACGTAAACCCGATAATTCTCCAGACCTGCGCCGAGGTCAATATTCTCGGGTTCAAAGACAGCACGAACTTTCGAAATCCTTCCGACGATGCGAACCCAAGGGCAAACACAACAAACGGCGCCACCGCAGCGATCGCAACCGCCAATCCGATGCGGTTTGAATTATTTGTGAAGAGACCTGCCGCCGAAGCGGACAGTGCAAACAGGAACCAAACGACGATAAGCGCAATGGTAAACTTCCCATAATTTTTCATAACGAGCCTCCTTGCATCGTAGCGATGCTTGTAAGTTGCTGCGTAAGTTCTAGAAAGCTATTCCAGTTGTGCGTTCCCAATTGGTGCCGAAGACGTGATTGAACTTTCTCCCACACCGGCTCGACACGTTTCAGTTGTGATTCTCCGGCGCGGTTCAGGTGTAGCCAACGTTCTCGCCTGTCTTCGCCACGGCGTTCTGTGATCCAGCCCCTCCGGATCATGATTGCCAGAGTTCGCGTGAGGCTGGTGCTGTCCATCGCCAGAATTTCGCCGAGTTTGCCCTGCGGTATTTCTCCGGCGCGCGACAGCACTTGCAGAATTGTGAGTTGCGTCGCCCGCAGGCCCAGCGGTCGAATTTCCTTCTCATAGAATTGGGTCAGCGCTCGCGAAGACCGCCGGAAGCTGGCGCACATGCATGGCAAAGGTGGCAAGAATGGTTCGCTCATCCAGAATAGATGCATATACATCTATAGTGGTTGCAGAGAATATGGGTGAAAACCCGGCGCCCGGAGGCTTCTAGTCCTTGCGGTAGAGCAGCGTCATATTGGGATCGATCACGATGCGCGCAGGACGGAATCGCGATGTGAAGCGAAAATGCGTTTCGGGCCCGTTGGTGACTACTACACCCAGACGCTGAGGCTTGCCACCTCCAGGCGGCGTGGCGTAGAGCGGGACCGGGGCGGTGAACACGTCTTCCACGCCCGACTGTTCGAGTTGGCCAGAAACGATGTATTCCTGGCCGTGTGCTTTGGATTCAAATTTCACCGTGTAATGCGGCATGGCCGTGCCGCGCACCCATTGTTCGAAGAACCAATCCATCTTGTGGTTGCCCTCGAGATCCATCGCGGGCGTCATGTGCTGTTCGACCGCGCGCTGAAAATCTTCCGTCGAGAGCGTCTTGAACCGGTACTCACTGAGTACCGCCCGCAAGAACTCGCGGAATTTTGCGTCCGGATCTTTGCTAGCTGGATCTCGCAGCATTTCGTGCAACATGTGCATTACCCAAGCGCCTTTGCCATAGATCACCATCTCATAAGCTTCCGGTATCTTCGACGAGTTGAGCCGAGGGCCCAAAACCGGCGGACCAACATCTTCGATGGCATGGTCCGACCCAGGAGTCTTGGCGGTGAGCTCCAGGCGATAATGATCGAGCCATTTCGTCAGGCGATGCTCGCCCGGCTTTTTGCTATCGGCGTAAAGCAGCGCCAAATAATTTGCCATGCCCTCCTGAATCCACATGTCGCGATAACTGGCGGCGCCGGCCACGTTGCCCCACCACTGATGCGCGACTTCATGGCAGGGCATCAAGTCGCGTGCTGCGCCCTGCGCCCACGCGTTCAAGCCCGCGTTCTCGGCAGTTTCAGGAGGCAGAAACGCAAGCGTGGAAAGGTACACAAGCTCCGGCCAGCCTTGCCCGAACGAGCCGGGAATTTGCGTCACGTCCAGATGATTGAAAGGGAAGTCACCGTTCAGCTTTTCCAGAAAGTGAATGGAGTCTGCGATCTCCGCGCCTACTTGCTTCAACGCCGCCGAAGGATTGGGTTGAGGCGGCGGAGGAGGAATCGCCGGCACCACGTCGCCCGGCCGTGATGGGTCGAAAATGGTGCTGGGCAGTTGGTTGGCAGTGTTGATACGGAGACGCTGGAGAATGGCTTCTTCCAATTGCTGGTTGGCAAAGACTTGAACCTTAGGCTGGCCCGTGGCGGCCTCGGTTTTGTAGTCGCTCAGATTGAAACCTGCTGTAGCAAAAGGAACGTCCGAGCGCCAGCGGCCGGATTTCACGTCGCCGTCCTGGCGCGCATCGCTTTCCGTGCCGGTGGCAACCAGAGTGAGACGCCGGGGCCAGTGGAACGACAGATCGAACCGCGCAAAATGCGCGCCCTCAATGTGTACGTACCAGGTGCCGCGTTCGCCGACGAATTCAACTCCATTGCCGGCATCCGCAATTACGTTGCCACGATAGGCGACCTGGAAGTGAAAATCTTGTCCGGCAAGCGGCGGCGTCGGCAGGACAACCATGATGAAATCGTTGCCGCGGCGCGCAATATTTCGCTCGGCCTCTTCCTCGTTTGGAAAGTGAGGCAGTGGCCGGCCATCGTCTGAGAGTATTTCGGTTAAGGTGAGATACCGAGAAAGCTCCAGCGGAACGACGCGCTCGCCGGCTCGCAGTGCCTTCAGATGCACCGTGGTCCTGCCAGTCAGTGAGAGATCGTCGCCGATCGTGGAATCCACTTGGTAATCCAGAGGCACAAACGCATCGGGCGGAGCGCTGCGAGAATCCTCGGTGCGAAAACTAGCCCACACATCGAAAGACGCGATGCCGTTGTTCATGCGCGCTTGCCCGATGAGGACCTGCTCGTTACGCCGCTGGTCTACGGAAACCTCGAAGGGGCCGACGGAATCGCCTTCCACTAGCGTGTAGAAATATGGCAACGGATCACTGGAAAGGTAATCGGTCATGATGCGCAGCGACTGCGACGGACCCAGCGCCGACGCTTCGGGCTTCCAACGCTCCGCGAACGCTGGATCGTTGGTGGATTCAGCGCTCGCATCCTGCAATTGCCGTTCGACTTCAGCAGCAGTGTCGTCGGTGAAGCGAATATATGCGTTGAAGAAGCTCTGGTCGAGGATGGGCACGCCCAGAAACTGCGCGAGCGAGCGCCGTTCGCCGCGATCGTGGGGAGTGGCGATCACGTGGCCGCGGCCCGAGAACACAATGCCGGTTACGCGCCCGCCCAGCGGCTCGAAAAATGCGAGCTTCCCTTCGGTGAACACAAAATTGATCACGTCGCGGCGCAATCGCAGATCATGCACGGTGTAAACGTGCGTGGCATCCGGCCGAAGTCCGCTAAGCGTTTCATACAACAAGCGCGGGTCCGTCGGGATTGGTGACGCCGCGGGAGCTGGCGGAATTTGTGTCGCGGCTTGAGGCCCGAGCACCGGAGCGCCCGCTGAGTTCTGTGGCGACTGCATGGCTCTTGTAGCCGTGGGAAGACTGAGCGTCTTTGCGCAGGCGAGGATTAGGAGAAGGGCGGGCGAAAGTCGCCAAAATCTCAGCATGGCCCCGACTGTACCGCTTAGGGCATCGCTCAGCAAGGAGCGGCCCGTCGCCGTGAGGCCGCTTGGTAAAATCATGGGTATGCGTTCCGCAGCGTCCATGGCGTTGCTTGGGCTGCTGGTCGTGTCTTCCGCGGCGGCAGATACGATTGTGCTGAAGAATGGCCGCCGGATCGCAGCCTCGAACGTTACGGAAGATAGCGACCACGTTAGCTACGACACCCCTGCCGGGCAGATGTCCATTCCTAAATCCATCGTGGCGCGGATTGACCGCGACGGGTTTGGATATTCTTCCGCGGCCAGCGCGTCGTCCGCGCCGCCTGTTTCCGCACCGCAGGTGGATCCCGTGCGTGGCTACGACGATGTGGCGCACCTCGCGGTTCACGACAACGCGATTGATTTTACGTACCTGGCACAATTGGAAGTGAACGCGCGGTCTGGCGGTGCGGCCGCCATTGATAAAGTGGCGGCGGGACACTATGCCGCGGCACAATTCCTGGTCAGCAAGGGCGACAACAATTCGGCGATTGATCATTACCGCGAAGCGCTCAGTTTTGCGCCGGACAATTTGGGATTGTTGCTGAATCTCGCGGTTCTTTACTTGCGGCAGAGCCAGTTCACCACGGCAATGGACCCGCTGGAACATGCGCGGCGCGTTTCTCCCGATTCCGCCGACGTGGCAAAGCTGATGGGCTGGGCTTACTACGGGGCAAACAAAATGGATCAGGCTGTCGCAGAGTGGCGGCGCGCGGAGAAACTGCGACCCGATGCGGAAGTCGAGCGTGCGCTCGAAAAAGCGGAGCGCGATAAGGCCGAGGAAGAGAGCTACCGCGAAGGCGAAACGGCGCACTTTGTTTTGAAGTACAACGGCAGCGCGACGCCGGACCTGGCTCGCGGGATCCTGCACGTGCTTGAAGATGATTTCCGCGATCTGGAATCGCAGCTGGATTTCACCCCGCCCGAGCCTGTCGGCGTGATTCTGTACACAGAGCAAGGATTCGCGGACATCACGCGGGCGCCGAGTTGGGTCGGCGCTTTGAACGATGGGCGCATGCGGATTCCCGTCCAAGGGCTTACCAGCGTGACGCCGGAGCTTGCGCGCGTTTTGAAGCACGAATTGACCCACAGCTTCATCGGTCAGAAGACGCACAATCGCGCGCCCACTTGGCTGCAGGAAGGGGTGGCGCAGTACATGGAAGGCCGTCGCACGACGGGTTCCGCGGGATCTCTATTGAATGTTGGGAGCCAGGGTGGGCTTCCTGCGTTAGCTAGTTTGGAAGGATCGTGGATGGGGCTTTCCGGCGGGTCGGCGTCCGTTGCTTATGCTTGGTCGCTTGCTGCTGTGGAATCCATCATTCAGACCGGGAGCATTGTCGACATCAGCCGCTTGCTGAACGCGATTGCAGCGTCTCCTGACACTGAGCAAGCCTTACGCGATACCTTCCACGATGATTATTCGGATTTGCAGCAGCAGACGATCGTGTTTTTGCAGCACGAAGATGTGCGCTAGGTTCGCCGAAACACCGAAGGTTTCGTAGCGGTGGTCTTTCAGACCGCCATCGATTGTCGCGGCAACAGCGACGGCGCACCGAAGTGTGCCGCTACGAAATTTCGTCACAATGTTGCCAGCAACCCCGCGAGTAGCGCGGCGCGTTCGGGCAGCGCGCGAATCAGCACGTGCTCGCGCGGGCTGTGTGCGCCATCGCCTACCGCGCCTAACCCATCGAGCGTCGGCACGCCCAGTGCCGCGGTGAAGCTGCCGTCCGAGCCCCCTCCTGTCGATGCTTCGCCAAGCGGCAATCCCATTTCGCGCATCAATGATTGTGCGTGGCTGAATAACTTCCGCACGGCAAGGGTGCGTTCGAGCGGCGGACGGTCGCCTGTGGGTCGCACTTCGATGCGTGCGCCTTTTAAAATCGGCCGCACTGCATGCAGCTTCCTATTGAGCTGCGCTGCATCTGCCTGGCGTGAATAGCGAATATCCACTGACGCATGCGCGTGCTCGGGCACCACGTTCGTAAGCGTGCCGCCGCTTACTACCGTGGTCTGCGCCGTGATGCCGCGCCGCGGGTCGTTCATCTTCATCAGGCGCCCGATTTGCAGCGCAAGCTCATGGACGGCGTTGACGCCCTTTTCGGGATCAATCCCGGCGTGGGCGGAGCGTCCTGTGACGATAATCTCTGCGCCTCCGACGCCTTTTCGTTCTGTCTTTAGCCGGCCATCGGTCCCGAACGACGGTTCGAGGACGAGAACGGCGTCGCTCTTGCACGCTTCCTGCTCGATCGCGCGACGGGAACTTTCGCTGCCGATTTCTTCGTCGGAGGTCCAGAGAAGGACGAACCGCTTGGATGGCTCGATGGCGGCCGCGCGCAAAGCCTCCACTGCAAACAGCGCCAAAATCAGGCCGCCCTTCATGTCAAATGTTCCCGGCCCCCAAGCGCGCCCGCCGGAAATGCGAAATGGCATTTTTGCGAGCGTGCCGAGTGGATACACGGTGTCGAGGTGGCCGAGGACCACGACCTGTCCCACAGGTTTCCCTTTGCCCAACCAGATTTCCGCGCGCACGTGATTTCCGCGTTCGTCCTGCCGGAGAATCCGCACGCTCGCCCCGCGCCGTTTCCATTCGCGCGCCACGATCTGGCCGAAACGGTCCACGGCCGACTTATCGTGGCTGGGCGATTCGCAGCGCACAAACTCACCCAGCAACTTCACCATCTCGCGTTGTCGCCCACGCAACTGGCTCAGGATTCGTTTCATGCTCACATTTCTCAAAGTCATTTCCTTAATCCGTCCGCTTCTAACCCGCGGCCATCCTAGCAGAAGCTCGCGCTTGGTCGCATGTGCCGTTTCGTTCATCCGGCTACGGTCGGCTACTGCTTGCCACTGCGATTCCCACCTGCTCGGGTTTCGTATAGAATTGTTTGATTGTGCGCCGATGGAAATTTTCGTCGGTGGCGACTACCATTGGGTGGGGTGGGGTGCTGTCATCCGCGCAGAGCGCGAAGAAATTGCAAACGCGCGGCGCGACTCAAATTCCCAACGCAATGCGCTGACAATGCGCGCGCGATACAGCGGACCAGGCGCGCAACACGCAATCCATAGCAAGCAGAGGCCCATAGACGATGATCCTCGACAGTATAGGGATCCAGAAGATCCTGCCACATCGCTACCCTTTCCTTTTGGTGGACGCCATTGAAGAAATGGAACCAAAGAAGCGCATTGTGGGAATCAAGAACGTCACCATCAACGAGTATTTCTTCCAAGGACATTTTCCAGGCAAGCCGGTCATGCCCGGAGTCCTGATCGTCGAATCCATGGCACAAATTGGAGGGCTTCTGCTGCTGCAGGATGTGGAAGATCGCGACCGCAAGGTTATGTACATGGCGGCGATTGATAACGCGCGTTTCCGCCGACCGGTGGTGCCGGGCGATCAATTGCGAGTAGAAGTGAACGTAATCACGTTTCGCGGGCCGTTTTGCAAGGTCCAGGGCCACGCGCGCGTGAATGGGGAGCTGGCCGCCGAGGCCACGCTGATGTGCGCGATGGTGGACGTCGGGCCAGACGGCACGCCTGCCGTGTCAACGAGTTCCGCCGCGCGAGTTCCGGTGAAGAAGCTCGATGAGTGAGCCCGATGAGTGAAATCGATCCGCGGGCGATCGTTTCTTCCACCGCGAAGCTTGGGAAAAACGTAAAAGTCGGCGCCTTTGCCGTGGTGGGCGATGAAGTGGAATTGGGCGACGCTTCTGTGCTGGAGCATCATGCCGTGGTACAGGGGCCAACGCGGATGGGGCGCGAAAACCACCTTTACCCATTCGCCGTGGTGGGCGGCGACCCGCAGGATCTGACGTATAAGGGAGAGCGGGTGTCCTTGGAAGTGGGCGATAAGAACGAATTCCACGAATTCTCGACGGTGAATCGCGGAACGGTGAAGGGCGGGAGCATAACCCGGATGGGCAGCAATAACCTGATCATGTCTTATGCGCACATCGGACACGATTGCCAAATTGGAGACTCCACGATTTTTGTGAATGGCGCAACGCTGGCTGGCCACGTGACGGTGGAGGACAACGCACAAATCGGCGCGTTTTGTCCGGTGCATCAATTCTGCCGCATCGGCAAATATTCTTATATCGCGGCGCACACGGTGATCACGCAGGACGTGCCGCCGTTTTCCAAAATCGTGGCACCACGAGGAACGCGATGCCTGGGAGTGAACCGTGTCGGTCTGGAGCGCCAGGGTTTTTCCTCGGAGCGAATCCAGTCCATCGAAAAGGCCTTCCGGTTGCTGCTACGTTCAAAAATGAACACTTCGCAGGCCGTGGAAAAAATGCGTGGAACCCTCGCGGACTCACCGGACGTCATAACATTAGTCCAGTTCATCGAGTCGGCCTCGTCCGACCGCGGTCTGACAAAATAGGGTGATGGTGTCAGCCTTATCCAAACACACAGAAAATCAGGTCCCTTCGGGCTGGGGTTTGATCGCGGGAAATGGCGATTTCCCATTTTTGGTGTTGGAAGGGGCGCGCAGCCGCGGGATCGAAATGGCGGTGATTGCGATTCGCGAAGAGGCTTCGCAGGGGCTTGAGCGCGTCGCGAAACGTTTGCACTGGGTGAGCCTCGGGGAGCTTAGCCGGACAATTGAGTTGCTGCATCAGGAAGGCGTCAAGCACGCGGTGATGGCCGGGCAGGTGAAGCACAATAAAATTTTCAGCGCGATACGCCCGGATTGGCGTTTGGCGAAGCTGCTGCTTTCGCTGCCGGCCAAAAACACTGACTCGCTGATTGGCGCAGTTGCGCGCGTGTTGGGAGACGAAGGCATCGAACTGGTGGACTCGACGAAATTTCTGGGAGCGCTGCTACCTGAGGCGGGCATTCTGACTCATCGCGCGCCGGATGTGGCGGAAGCCCAGGATATTGAGTACGGGAGGAAGGTGGCGAGGCAGATCGCGGGGCTAGACCTGGGACAGATGGTAGTAGTGCGCGATCGCGCCTGCGTGGCGATCGAAGCCATGGAGGGCACGGATGAAACCATCGAGCGCGCCGCGCGCATCACGGGTGGACAGCGCCTAGTGGTAGTGAAAGTCAGCAAACCGCAGCAGGATATGCGTTTTGATGTGCCGGTGATCGGCTTGGCTACCATCCAAGTAATGAAAAGGTCGAACGCCACTGCTTTGGCGATTGACGCGGGGCGCACGTTGCTTTTCGATCGTGACGAATTGATTCGCGCGGCGGACGATGCAGGAATTGCGATCGAGGCGTTCGCGCCGGAAATTGGCGTCAGCACCGGCGGCGAGACGCGAGACGCTAGGTCTAAAAGGAAATCGTGAACGAGAAGCCAATACGCGTTGCGGTGGTCGGCGTCGGCGAATTTGGGCGCAATCACGTGCGGGTGTGGGCCGAAATGGAGGGCGTGGAACTGGTCGGCGTGGTCGATACGAACGCCGCGCGCGCGGCACAGGTCGCGGCGGAATTCACTACGCGCGTGATCCGCGACATCGACGCGCTCAAAGTGGAAAAGATAGATGCTGTGAGTGTTGCAGTACCGACCAGGGAACATGGTTCCCTTGGTTGCCGCCTGCTGGACTGGGGAATGGACGTATTGGTCGAAAAACCGATGGCTTCTTCGGTCGGCGAAGCGGACGGCTTGATTGCTTCCGCGCAACGCGCGAATCGCATCCTGCAGGTGGGACATCTTGAGCGATTCAACCCCGCCGTTACGGCGGTTAAGAAGATTGTTTCAAACCCCATGTTTTTTGAGGTGCACCGCCTCGGGGTTTTCACGCCGCGCAGCCTGGATATTGACGTGGTGTACGACATCATGATTCACGACCTGGATATTTTGCTATCGCTGGTGGATTCGCCTGTAACGGACCTGAAAGCCGTGGGTATCCCGGTGATTTCCGACAAGGTGGACATCGCCCACGCCCGACTGGAATTCGCGACCGGCGCAGTTGCGAACCTCACGGCGAGCCGAGTTTCCACAGAGCGAGTGCGCAAGATGCGTTTCTTTCAGGCACACGAATATGTCTCGATTGATTTCACGCGGCAGGATTTGCTGCGCGTTCGCGTGGATCAGGGCGCAGGGCAGCGGGAAAGCCAGCCCGAGAATCTTCCCAAGATCAATTTTGAAAAGGTGCCCACGGTTCCGGAAGAGCCGCTGCGCGGCGAGTTGCGCGCGTTTGTGCACGCGGTGCGCACGCGCCGTCCGCCGCGCGTGGATGGTGCCGCCGGTCGCCGTGCGCTGGAATTGGCGGACCGTGTGATGGCAGGCATCCAGGAACATGCCCGCCGCGTCAAACTGGAAGCTCTCAGTCCCCAGGAAACTCGATGATTCCCCGGACACTTGTTCCGACCGACGTGCGCCCGCTCGAGAACGGCGAAGCCAAGAGACCGCCACGCCGGCTGACGACGTACATGGACGATCGCACCGTCGTGCCTTCGGATTTGTCCGATGCTCCGCCGCTTACGGGCAAGACGAACATCCCCGAGCATCTGCCGCTTGGCGTTCTGGTGGATCGCACGCTGGTGCCGCGCGGCATGGCGGCCAAGCCCTTCGAAAATATTGAGCCGTGGGGCGAGCATGTTCCGATCGCCATCCTGGATTCGCGCGTGGTCGTGCCGGCGTTCGTCGAAAAACCCGAGCAGCAGGAAATTGACAAATTCGACCAGCCGCCGGAGATGACCGCGCAGCTTCGCGAAGTGGTGGAGCCGGATATCTTCATGACCGGTGAGGCCAATCTTCTCGTCGAGTCGGAAGATAAGCGCGATGCCAAAGAGGACGCCATCACGCGCGCAGCTTCGGTGGCGGCGCACATCGCTTTCATCGTCTTTCTCGTATTTCTGCCGAAAATTTTCCCACCGCACGTTCCCACGCGCGATGAAATCGAACTGGCCAGCAAGGAATTGGGCGTGGTTTATTTGCCGCCGGATGTGGGGGAACTCTCGCGACGCCCGTCGCCCCCGCCGGGCCCCGCAGTGAAGATCAGTCCAAAAGTCTTGAATAAAGTGGCGCCTCCGCGGCCGGAAGAACATCGCATCGAAGCGCCTCCATCGCCGAAAGCGAATCCGGAGCGACCGCCTTCGGATTTGCCCGCTGCACCTACACCGCAACCGAATCGGACGCCGCCTGCACCTACGGCTGCTACCCCGCCTGTGGACGCAGCGCCGTCGCCATCGCGCCTATTACCTGCTGCACCACAACCCGTGCCCGGCCACTTGAATCTCGGGCTATCGAATTCGTCACCAAATAAGTCGATGAATGATGAATTGCAGGATGCGGTCAAGCACGCCAGCGGCGGAACGTATAGCTCGAGTAGCGGCATTCCGCGAGGCACTGGAGGAGGCGATGGTCGCGGGCGCGGCAGCGGAGGAGGCGGAGGGCAGGTTGGCAACGCCGTCACGATTCTAACGCCGACGGAAGGCGTTGATTTCAATAGCTACATCACGCGGCTTGTGGCGAGAGTGAAGCAGAATTGGTATGCCGTGATGCCCGAATCCGCTTACATGGGCGACAAGGGAATCGTGGCCGTCACGTTTCGCATCAATCGCGACGGCAGCTTCCCGGGCGAGAATTTCAATCTCGAGAGAACCTCCGGCAAGGATCCTCTCGATACGGCGGCGATGTCTGCAATTCGCACGACGAACCCTTTCGATCCGCTGCCTCCGCAGTTCAAGGGGCCTTACATCGAACTTCGATTCATCTTCTTCTATAATATTCCCATCAATAACGCGCAGTAACTTCGCCATGAAACTCAGCCGCGTACAGATCGTGGGCGCTCTTCTGCTGGCTGCTCTGGTTTTGCTCGCCCTATTGCTTCGCTACTGGAAATTTTCGGGATGAGGGCGCTGCCGCGGCTCGTTGTGATTCTCGGGCCTACTGCTTCCGGCAAATCAGCGTTGGGGATTTCGCTGGCGAAGCGGCTCGGCGGCGAAATTCTGGTCTGTGATTCCACGCAGGTGTATCGCCGGTTCAATATTGGCACGGCCAAAGTTCCGGCTGCAGAACAGCAAGGCATCGCGCATCAGCTGGTTGATCTTGTCGAGCCGGATCAGGTTTTCACGGCGGGAGAATATCGGCGCCGCGCGCTGAAAATTCTGGACGATATGCGCCGCCGCGAGAAATTGCCGATTCTAACCGCGGGCACCGGGCTTTATCTGCGCGCGCTGCTCGAAGGGCTAGCCGAAGCGCCGCTGCGCTCGGAGGAATTGCGCGAACGACTGCGCGCGAAGGCTGAAGTGCATGGGCCCGAGCATCTTCATCGTGTGCTGGCGCGCGTTGATGCCGAATCAGCGGCGCGAATCGCCGCACGCGACACGCAAAAGATAATTCGCGCAATCGAAATGCGGCTGGTGACCGGCAAGACTGTGGGCGAAATTCATCGCAGCGGTCGCGACCCGCTCGCCGGATACGAAGTGATCAAGATTGGATTGCTGCCGCCGCGCGCGGCGTTGTACGAGCGAATTCACGCGCGTGTTGAGGCCATGATTCGCGATGGATGGATTGAGGAAGTGCGGCAACTGGTGGCAGATGGCGTTTCCGCGGACGCGAAACCTTTTCACTTCATCGGTTACGCTGAATGGCGTGAGCAACTCGCGGGACGACTTGGCAAAGAGGAAGCCGTAGGGCGCATCCAGCAAGCCACGCGCAATTTTGCAAAGCGCCAAATCACCTGGTTCCGCAAAGAGGGTGCGGTTCATTGGCTCGAGGGCTTCGGCGATGATCCCGAGATTTTTGCTGCAGCTCTTATGAAAATTTCGTCATAATTATGTTCGAAACTGTCGTTAGCAAGTTAAAATGTCCGCTTTTTAGAGCACACGATATGTCCGGTTTGAGGTTGAGAGAGCACCGCCGCCGTGACTGTGGGAAAGTGGGAATCCCGCGGTTTGGGCGGGATTCCCAAGCGCGGTGGGAAAGTCCGAAGGACTTTTCCACGGAGCGTCTTTTCCACAGTCTTCCCCCGCTCGGTTCGCTTCGTCTCTGGCAGGCAGGGCCATCCCTGCGCGTTGTAGCGACCCACCGTGTGAGGCCCATAGCGAATGCTCCAGCTTTGATCGAGATGTTCGCAGACGGTGACCGAACATCCAGCGAGTGTTCCTCTCCAGCGCGTCGCTTCGATCTGCAGCGTTTTCCCACCCACCACCACCGTGTTATCCCGACTCACCACCCGCACCTGCTGCACCGAAAACAGCACATCCAGATCCTTCCTGGGGCACGCTAGAAACGCGCTACCCGCCTGCAAGGCCGGCACCTGGAAACGTTGATTGAACTCGGCCGTGTACTCCTGCTCCAGAAAAGCATTGGCTTGCTCCAGCGTGCTCATCCCGCGCAAGCGCAATTCCTGAGGCAAGCGTCCCTGCCAAGTCCCGAAGCCCCGCTCCGAACGCCCGCGCGCTTGCGGGGAGTAGGCCGGGATCATCCGAATCCCCAGCTCCTTCAAAGCTCGTCCCACTTGCGTCAGCCGTTCCGGATCGACCATCCCTCCCGCGCGAGGGGTCCAAAAGAAGTGACTGGCGCGGTCGCTGTACAGGGCGCAGAAAATTCCTTCCTGTTCCACCACCTTGCGCAAAGCCCCCAACACCGTCATCGTCGATTCCTCTTCCACCAACTGTGCGTAATAGATCCGGCTCGTGGCATCGTCCAGTATCACCAACAGGTCATACCAGCGATCATCTTGAAACCAGTGATGCCGGCTCCCATCGATGTGCAGCAGCATCCCCGGTAGGGGGCGGCGCTCCCGCTTGCGTCGATGCACCCCGCGCTTGCGCTCCCGGCTCACCAGGCCCGCTCCTTGCAGAGCCTTCTTTACCCAGCTGTAGCTCAAGCGA
>DATEVZ010000311.1:0-10956 GCA_035258265.1 Candidatus Acidiferrales bacterium | reverse complement strand
GGTCGTCGGAGCAGCGGGGTTATCAGTGAAATCGCTCGCGAAATTCAGTGTTCCGCGAGGAGCGGATGGTTCGAAAAGAGTGAATTGCTCTTTCCGGATTTCGGTTCCGAATTTCGCGGAGTGCCGGCCATGAATCCACGTCAAATTGTCCGTCACCACGTAGCTGTTCTGTTTTTCGATGGCCGGAAGAAAGCCAGAGCTGCCGATCGTCGCCGTTCCATCGTTGATACTGATTTGCGGCAAGCCGCCAAGATCCTGCCCGAAGGGGACGCCGGGAAAGTCGAGTTGCTGTGCGACGTTCGTATTGGCGTTGAGTTGAAGACGATGCGAGTTGATCCGGTTGTATCCGAGACGGAACTCGTTCACTAAATTCGAAGCGAATACGTGACTTTCGCTGATTGCCACGCTCCGAAAGGAGTCATCTTCCGTCCCGTCCTGAAAGGCTCCGCCGTCCAACGCGTTTTGGAATGGTGACGGTGTGAAACTTGGCTGGTGTTCGTAGCTGAACCTGCCGAAGATGCTGTCCTTATCTGAGAATTTATGATCAACGCGAATATCAAAATTGTTCCGGCTATAGGTCCGTTTCGGGTCGGCAATAAAATTATTCCCGTTAGTATCTGTGTTCGGCGTTGGGAACAACACGGAAAGCCGCGCCGCCAAAGAATCGATAGAACCCGCCGGAAATATGTTCGTCGGGTTCCCCGCTGGGTCCACGCCGATGGGCACCCCGCAGAAGCCGCCTGGATTCAAACCGGAAACTTGCGCCAGCCGCGAATTGAAAATTTCCCCGACGAATGTGGGGTGAGCGCTGCAATCACGCGCGACTTGATTCGTCACATTACCATTCATGTCTACCGCCATAGCCGGCGTGCTCGTAAGAAAACTCGAGAAATCGCCGCCGATTTCCGCTGGGGTGGGCACTAACGAAAGTTGCGGCAAAGCCTGTATGACACGAAAACCTTCGTAGTCTATGAAAAAGAAGGTTCGATCCTTGAGGATTGGCCCGCCGAGCGTCGCTCCAAATTGATTCTGATGGTAAGGCTGCCGGCTGGAGTCAAATGCGTTCCGTCCGTCGAGCGCATCGTTGCGAAAAAATTCGTAGACGTCGCCGTGAAAGCTGTTCGTTCCCGATTTAATGATGGCGTTAAGGATTGCACCATTCCCGCGACCAAATTCCGCGCTGTACGCGTTGGTTTGGACCTTGAACTCCTCGATGGCATCGACGGATGGCTGAATCACATATGCCTGGCCCGTCAGCACGTCACCCAGGTTCGAGTTGTTGTCCACGCCGTCGAGCAGATAATTGTTCTGAAGCGCCCGCGCGCCGTTCGAGCTGAAGCCGTAGCTGGTTTCGACGCGCGAGCCGGGCTCGCTGGGGACTACGCCCGCACCGAGCAGGGCGAGCTGCGCATAGTTTCGCCCGTTGAGCGGAAGCGTGACGGCTCTGTCGCCGCTAACGACTTGCCCCAAATCCGAGGTTTCCGTTTCGAGCAAAGGGCTCTGCGTTGTAACCGTCACCGTCTCGTCCGCGTGGCCCACTTCCAGCATCACGTTCACCGACGGACGTTCTTGAACTTCCACAACTACAGGTCCGGCGATAGCGGTTTTGAATCCGGTCTTCTCGACGGCTACTTTGTAGCGGCCGACTCTTAGGGGGCTGACCGTGTATTCGCCCACCTCGTTAGTGATGGAATCAATCTCAGTTCCGCGATCGATGTCAGTCACTCTAACTTTCGCTCCTGCTACAACGGCTCCAGAGGGGTCTTTCACCGTTCCGGCAATGGCCCCGGTGTCCTTCTGCGCCCAGGCGCTTGCACAGGAAAAAAGCAGCAGCAGAAGCAGAGTGATAAAAAGCACCAGAGGCTTCGCGTCACGCCAGCGTCGCGCAAGCTTGGCCGCGGGAGTTGTTCGTCGAGCAAGAACACAACGAAATGACTCGTTCACCGGTAGCCCTCCGATGGAAGCTTTAGCCCACTCGCCTGTTGAATGATCGCGGATAGACCACCCCGTCAATCCGGTCTGCTAGGAGAAATCACGAATCGCTCACGTAATTAGTCCCAATTTGCTCGTTTGTCAACTTTTTTTATCGAAAATGTAGTATTTTGTTTTTATATGATCAGTTTTTACCGGTTTGTGGCACAATCCGGCTGCTTTCTGGCGTCGAGAGCCAACGGAGCAACTTACTGATGAGCCTGTTAGCGGAAGAACGTAGATTTCGCATCCGCGAGATTCTGTCTCGCGAGCGAACTGTTACCGCTTCCGACCTCATACGCACACTTGGCGTTACTGCTGCCACCATCCGTCGCGATCTCGCTGCATTGGAAAAGGAGGGAGTTTTAGTCCGGTCCCACGGCGGTGCCGTGTCGCGCACCTCGAGCACGAATTTCCAGCCGTCCTACGACGCGCTGGGACGCAGCAATCGTGCCGAAAAGCAGGCAATCGCGCGTGAAGCCGAACGCCTAATACTCGACGGCGAAACAGTCTTCCTCGAAGGAAGCACTTCGGTCTATGAACTGGCGCGCCGCCTGCTTCATCGCAACCGGCTCACCGTGATCACAAATTCTCCTCCCATCGTGGATGAATTTCAGCGCAGCCAGCACGTCTCGGTGATTTCCACCGGAGGCGAACTGCAGAAGGACGTGTTTTATCTGTCGGGAGTTTGGGCCCAGCGTGCGCTCTCGGAAATCCGTGTTGATAAAGCCGTGCTGGGCGTCAGCGCGATCGACCCCGGTTACGGCATTTCCACCGCCAGCCAAGCCGAAGCACAGATCAAAAAAATGATTCTGAAGGCAGCGCGCGTGAGCATTGCTCTCGCGGACCACAGCAAATTTGGGAATCAGGGTTTTGCGTATGTGGGGCCCATCACTGACATCGACATCCTCGTCACGGATTCAGCCACGGACCCACAATATCTGCGGCCCATTCGCGAAGCCGGCGTGGAATTAATTCTCGCCGATGTGCGCGAGCAGCGAGCTGAGACGGATGGGAATGAGCCGGCCAGAAGCCGCACGCGTTCTGGCACCCCGAAGCACTGACCGAAAACATGCGGACACAACTCGAGAAAGCGTTTTTGCCATGGCTGATTGTGGCCGGTGTGACGTTCGCGGCCTTCCAGGTTGGCCGACTTGCAGCCGGCCCTTTATTTGCAGCAACGGCGACGGATGCACGCGAACAATCCTCCACATCCAGCGATGAATTGCAGGCATTCGCAGCGCTCGAACCCATTGATACCCACGTTCACGCGTTCAAGAGCGATCCAGCCTTTGCGGATCTGATGGCGCGCCTGGGCTTGCACGTGCTGGACATCTGCGTCGCCGATACCCGGCGCAGCTTCGGGGACCTCGCAACTGAAACCGCCCGTGCCGAGGGCTTCGTGCAAGCCAGTCAGGGCCATGCCAGGCTTTGCGTCACCTTTGATCCATTTGCTTTTCAGCAGAAGGACTTTGCGCAGACTACCGTCAAGCAGCTTCGCCAGGAATTCACCGACGGAGCCGTCGCCGTGAAAATCTGGAAAAATATTGGGATGGAGCTAAAGACGCCCGACGGCCGCTACGTCATGCCCGACGATCCGGCATTTGAACCCATTTACCACGAAATCGCATTCGAAAACAAAACGCTGGTCGCTCACGTTGCCGAGCCTTCCTCGTGCTGGCAGCCGCCGAATCCCGATAGTCCCGATTACGACTACTACAAAGAAAATCCCCAGTGGTACATGTATCTTCATCCCGATCATCCTCGCAAGGAAGTCATTCTGGCCGCGCGCGATCACTTGCTCGCGGAAAATCCCAAGCTTCGCATCGTCGGCGCGCACCTGGGAAGCATGGAAACCGACGTGGACGAAATTGCGAAGCGCTTCGATCGCTATCCAAATTTCGCGGTGGACACGGCGGCGCGCATGGAATACCTGATGATTCAGCCTCGAGAAAAAGTACGGAACTTCCTGATCAAATATCAGGACCGCGTACTGTATGGTACGGACCTCGAATTCCTCAATAACGAAGCCACGCCCGAAGCGCTAAAAGACTGGCGGGATACCTACGCGAGAGATTGGAAGTTCCTGGCGACTGATCAAGTCCTGCAATACAAAAGCCGCCAAATCGAGGGACTGGACTTGCCCGAGCCGGTTCTGCGCCGCATTTATCACGATAACGCCACGCACTGGATTCCCGGCATAGTCGCCACGTCGAAATAGCATCGCCAAGAAACACTCACGAACCGCACACCGCACCCTAACAGAGTTGCTGGACGTCGATCTGTGGCATGAGCGTTTGCACGGTCGCGAACTCGATCCTGCCCGGTGCAGGCGACACACAATTCGCAGCGCCACAAGCCGCTGCCAACCGCAGCGCCCCTTCACCGGCCATACTCTGAAGAGCGGCATGCGCAAAACCCGCCAGCGTCGTGTCGCCGCAACCCACCGTTGAAATTACTTTCATGTGCGGCGGCCGCGCCTGCCAAACCGGCCCATTCTTGCTCTCGACCCAGATCAACCCGTCGCTGCCTAATGTGATCGCCGCGCTTCTCGTTCCGCGTTCAACGATCTCGCCGGCGGCATGAACGATTTCTTGCACCGTCGTGAGCGGCCTTCCCACCAGCGCTCCTGCCTCAGCGCGGTTTACCTTCACAAAATCTGGACGAGCCTTCGAACTCTCACGCAACGCCTCGCCGCCGGTGTCCACAAAAACTTTCGCATCGGCAGTTCGCGCAGCTTCGATGAGCGAAACATAAAAATCAGGGCCAAGACCCGCCGGCAAGCTGCCGGAAATAACCAGCACCGCCGGCTTCCACTCCTCGCGCATTCCACGAACGCACGCTTGCAGAAAGTTGTCCCGTTCTTGAGCGCTCGGTTCAGCGCCCGGCTCGAGCAGCTCCGTAACTCGTCCCGACACGTCAATCATCTCCAGGTTCACGCGCGTGCTGGACGCCGTGCGAATTGTCGCCGCCTGAATGCCCAGCAATTCCAGTTGCCGCGCGCATTCCTCCCCAATCGCTCCGCCAAGAAATCCTATCCACACTGCCTTGGCGGCCAACGCGCGTGCGGCCATGGCCACGTGCGCAGCTTTGCCCCCCGCAAAACCCTGCGCGCTTGTTGCGCGATTCACTTCGCCCACCGTCAGAGACTCGACGCGCAACCGCCGGTCCATGGCCGGATTGGCGCTCACGCAAACGATCGTTGGACCGGCCATAAATCCTTGCTCCTGGTTCGCATTTGTGCCAAGCTATCACCCTCGGGCACGAAATAGTAACAAAAAGTAAGAAATCGAAAGTAGCCTTCACCGATGCTGGCGGAAGAGCGGCGGCGCAAAATACTCGACTTGACGCAACGCGACGGCCGCGTTGTCGTCAAGGACCTCGCTCGCCGCTTCTCCACTTCCCTGATCACGATTCGAAAAGATTTGGAGTCGCTCCATCAAATGGGCCGCCTGCAGCGTGCGCATGGCGGCGCGCTTCCCCTGGACGCTTCCGCGCTGCGTGATCCCACGCTGCATGAAAAAGAGCAATTGCACCGCCGCGAAAAACTAAAAATTGCCGCAGCGGCTGCGCGTTTCGTTCGTCCCGGCCACGTCGTGATTCTGGACTCGGGCACCACCACCACGGCCGTTGCGCGCGCCATCAAGCATGTTCGCGATCTCACCGTGATTACCAACGCCGTGAACATCGCCGCCGAGCTCGCCGGCACCGATGTCGAACTTATTCTAACGGGCGGCGTCCTGCGCAGGAATTCGTTTTCGCTGGTCGGGCCTCTCACCGAGGATTCCTTGCGGCACGTTACCGCCGATCTGCTTTTCCTCGCCGTTGACGGATTCGATCTGCAATACGGGCTTACGACTCCTAATCTGCTCGAAGCACGCGCGAATCGCGTCATGATGGAAAACGCCAAGACGACGATCATCGTCTGCGATTCCAGCAAATTCGGGCGCCGCAGTCTCTCGTTTATCGCTCCCACTTCGGCGGTCCATCACACCATCACGGACAGCAAAATTTCCGCCCAGCATCTTCGAGGACTGCGCGCGGCGCACATCAAGGTCAACTTGGTTTGAATTGTTCATCTCGGAATTGATGCGGAGGCACAGTTGGCGGAATTGAAATCAGAAGTTGGCGCTCACACGATCGCGGAGATTCTTTCCCAGCCGGCAACTTGGAAATTGTGTCTCGAGTTCGTGCAGAACAGCGCCACGATAAAATCCCTCAAAGAGAAACCGCCGAGAAATATCGAACGGGTATTCATCGGCTGCGGATCGAGTTTCTATCTGGCCCAAGCCGCGGCCGCCAGTTGGACGCTGCTAACAGGCGAAAAATCGCGCGCAATTCCCGCATCCGAAATCACACTTTTCCCGCAATTGTTTCCGGTTCCCTGCCAACCCGTTCTGATCACTCGTTCCGGCCATACTTCGGAGGTCTTGCAGGCCGCCGAGTATCTCGAAACCAGTCTCAACCTTCGCACTCTGGCGATTACTTGCGGCGCGGATACGCCGATTCAAAAAATCGCATCGCAGTCGATCAGTCTCCCTTTCGCCGATGAAAAAAGCACCGTCATGACGCGGTCTTTCACCTCGATGCTGCTCACACTTCAATCGCTCGCGGCGATTCGCGGAGAACGCAGCGGCTTTCTGGATCAGCTGCGCGACCTTCCCGAGGAAGTCGCGGAACACATGGGCGCAATTCAAAGCACGATCAAATCGCTGGTGGATGCCCGCAATTTCGCGGACTACGTTTTTCTCGGCCAGGGACCCTTCTTCGGGATCGCGCAGGAATCCATGCTGAAAGTGAAAGAGATGTCTTGTTCGTACGCACAGTGCTTTCACACCCTCGAGTTCCGCCACGGCCCCAAGGCGATCGTCAGTCCCGAGACGCTGATTACTTTCATCATTAGCGAATCCGGTTTTGACGCGGAAATAGCCGTCCTCGAAGAAATTAAAAAACTCAGCGGAACTACACTCGTTGTTTCCAACGCTGGCAATTCCGTCGTTCGCCGCGCGGCTGATTACTTTGTCGAACTGTCTCTCCACGTGCCGGAAGCCGCTCGCGCGGCCGCCAGCCTAATTCCGGGGCAGCTCCTCGGTTTTTACACCGGTATCAAGAAGGGTCTGAATCCTGACGAGCCTCGGAACCTGTCCCGGGTGGTAATGCTGGAAGCCAAGTCATAGGGGCCGCGAGAATGTCGCTCGATGTTTGCGTTGTCGGCGAGATCAACCCGGACTTGATTCTTTACGGCGTACCGGCGCAATTAAAGCCCGAAGAAGAAGCGTTGATCAAGGGATTTCGCCTCACGCTAGGAAGTTCATCCGCGATTTTTGCGCACAACCTCGCGGTGCTAGGCACGCGCGTTGGCATGGTCTCAAAAATTGGCGCCGATTCGCTGGGGAAGATGGCCTTCGATTGGCTTGCGAACGCCGGCGTGGATTTAACACACGTGCGTTTCGCATCTACCGGCACCGCAACCGGACTCACCGTGATTCTCGCCCAGCCCCAACATCGCTTTATCCTGACCTATCCTGGCACTATGTTCGAATTGGGCCACGCCGATCTGGATCTCGATTACATTTTTTCCGCGCGGCACCTGCATCTCTCGTCGTATTTTCTGCACCGCGCCCTGCGGCCCCGAGTGGCGGACTTGTTTCGCGAAGCCAAGACCAAGGGCCTCTCCACCTCGCTCGACACGAACGACGACCCCGAAGGCAAGTGGGGCAGCGATTTGCTGGATGTACTGCCGTTTGTTGACATTTTCTTTCCGAACGAGCGCGAAGCAAAAAAGATCGCCGGAAGCGACGATCTCCAGCAGGCGATCAATAAGCTCGCGAAACTTTGCCAAATGGTAGTTGTAAAACTCGGTTTGCAAGGGGCAGTCGCGCGGAAAGGCTCCGAAGAATGGCGACGCAACGGCATGCGCGTAGCATCGGTCGACCCTGTCGGCGCCGGCGACAGTTTCGACGCGGGTTTCATTCATCGTTTCTTGCAGGGCGCGAGTCCGCAGGAATGTCTCGAGTACGCCGACCTGGCAGGCGCGTTCTCAACCACCAGCGAAGGCGGGACCGAAGCGTTCAGAGATCGCCGAAACGTCCAGCAATTTTTTAGCGATCACTTGAAGCCTCGCTGAGCCTCAGTCGGTTTCGTAACGCGCGAAAATGTGAAGTGGGTGTCACCGGGGGATCTTCTTTTCGCTCAAATCCTTCCACCAAAGCAGATTCTCACTCCTTCGTCGCCTCTATGAGCAGGTGGTCAGTAAAGCTGGCCTTCAGCTTCGCGTCCGGCGCGGTCACCTCGCCAAGATCCTTCCCGCTGACATAGTCCACGACGTGGTATTTCCCCGAACCAAGTCCGCGCAACTCGATCTCTCCCGACCACGCCGCCGGTTCGGCATGAGCGTGAGCAACCCCCGTCGTCGGCGCCGGCGCGAAAAACGCGTAATACATCGCTCCATCCTTTTCGATCGCATATCCCTCCGGCACATCGTAGCCATAAACGTAAAGATTTCGAAACGTGCCGCGCGAAAGCATTTTTTCGTTATAAAGACCGATCCACTTTTTCCAATACTCCTCTTTTTGCGGGGTGAGATACACATCGCTTAGCTTCGGACCGTAGTCCGGCCAAGCGAACTTTGTCCCTACAACGCCGCCCGTCCCCACCGTAGAAGCAAAATCAGACCCTAAATCGCGCTCATCCCCGTTCGGGTTCCTGATCCGCGTCAACTCCACATGATCTCCGTACACCGCGGCATTGGAACCGAGCAGCGCCTTGTACATTTTCACGCGTTGCCGTACCTGTGCGGAACCCACTGGATCGGCCGTCACCGCCTGATCGATGTAGCGGAGCCACGCGATGCTGGGCGGCGTGCCGCACGGGCAACTCTGCGTCACGCTATCCGGCTTCAGCGCGCGAGTGGTTTCGAAAATCGTCTTGTAGATTTCGCCCATCGCGTAAACCGAATCGTACGGCGATTTGTGATGGTGTTTTGGGTTGTAACACGCTGGGACGCTATAGATATTGTCCAGTTTGTGCCCATCAAAATCCCAATCGCGTATGAATTTCTCGGTCAGGTGCTTGTAGTATTCGCGCACCTCCGGAACCGCGGGACACAACGTCGCAAGATTCCGCGTCATGCGCGCCGGCTTGCCATTCTTATCGAGAACAAGCCAATCTGGATGCTGCTTCACGACTTCCGAAACGCCGTAAGAATGTGACTCGTATCCCGGCCCCCCATCTTCGACTGCGAGCGGCAGCCACCACAGTTGCACCTTGATTCCCTGGTCGTGGAATTGCCCAACCATTTTGCGAATTTCATCGTCGGGAAAAGTGTCGCTGCGCGGCTGCCAATCGCCATAGTTGTTGAACCAGCGATCGTCGAGCGTCGCCCAATGGATGCCAAATTCTTTGAGCTTCGGAATTGTCCCCAGCATTTGCGCCGGCGTCACGTTGGCAAGGTAGCCCCAGCCGCACCAACTCACCGCGTAGTCTTCATTATTGTTCGTGGGCTTCTTCAAGCCTTCGCCGTCAATCACATTTGAATAAATCCGCAGCGGCTCGTAATAATCGCCGGCATACACCGCGATAAATGTCCCGGGAGTCGAATAGGTTTCTCCAGGCTGCAACCAATTACTCGGCGTGAGGTGGACGCTCGCGTCCACGTGGCCGTCCGATTCTGTTTTCACGGGAATCGAAAGCACCAGAGGTAGCGTCTCGACGTGCCCGATCGCTTCGCCCACCGTTCGTGTCCAGAACGCGACGACGGGAATCCCTCCGCCCACTCGTCCTAAGTCGCCCTTCACTTCCACGAGCGAACCCATCTGATTTTGTTGCGAGAAGTTTCGCGGAATTTCGAAGACGTTATCTTTGCCCCATTTGATACTCGCTCCGTGGAAAGACCACATTTCGTTGGGCGCCGCAGCGGAATCCGCCTGCGAAGCATTGAAACGATGGCGATCGAGGTCAACAGCGTCCAGTTTCAATTTGCTTTTTCCCGCATTGCGAATCGAAACAGACACCAGCGCGGTCTGCGGAAAGTCGTCGTACACTTCAACCATCAGCGATTCTTCGAGGTCTGCCGCCGAATTCCCGCCGGTGACTTCAACGCGTTTTCCTTTCGTTCCCAGCCGTCCGTGGCTTTCCGATATCTGAGGATGCGCCACGTCAAAAACCGCAGGTGGCAATTCCTTTGCGTCAGCGGCGACCTGGACGCCCGAATCGTTCCCGGCTTCATCCAGCGAAATTTTCCGGTCGCCGGTTACCAGGCTCGCAGCAACATATCCGTTCGGAGCGATTGTGAATTCCGCGGCAGAAGTATCCACCAGCACTGCATTCGCTGTTGCGGTCACTCGAACCTGCGATTCTTGCGGTTTTGTAGCTGGGCCGATCGCCGTCGATTGCTTCCCGCACCCATTCGCAAATAGCAGCAACCCGGCAAAAGTAATCGTCAGCCTCGTCAAGCGTAGAGAAGTCGCCGGCCGTTCTCGTTTCACGCATAGCGCAACGCTCATGAGTTCCCCAGTTGCAAAAAGAAGTAAAAAGCTATATTTCGTAACATAACGATACAGGCGCAATATCTCACATCCGCGACGCGCAGACCATTGAAATTACGGCACTCGGGAAATACCAGTCCGGCTGGCCAGTCCGTGCGGAAGATGAGAATGAATCCTGTGGATGGTGGCTTTAGCTACGACATCCAGGAACACCGGCGCGCAGCGCCTTCCGCTCGTGATGCATTTCCCGCGAGCCTTTGAGTTGAGCCCAAACGAAAATCTTGCGCATAGTGGGCTTGAGGCGCGGCGTCATAGCCACGCGCTTTCGCTGCTCTCGGCGACACCTACTCGCTGACTATATCCGGCACCGCGCGTAGCGCATCATGCTTCACGGCCGCCTCCCGCCACGGAATCGCCCACGCCAGCGCGCCAAACGCCAGCACCGCCGGAAAACACTCGATCACATAGCGCGGCTCGACCGTTTGCAACTGCGTCATTA
>DATEVZ010000310.1:0-2444 GCA_035258265.1 Candidatus Acidiferrales bacterium | reverse complement strand
GAGGATGTGGCGAGGGCCGTCGAGGCTGTGCGCGCTGCAATTCCTGGGACGCCGTTCGGCGTCAGCACGGGCACGTGGATCGTGCCGGATGCAAAAGCGCGGCATGAAAAAGTGGCGCAATGGAAAGTGCTGCCTCCCTTTGCATCTATAAATTTCAACGAAGAGGGCGGCGTTGCGCTGGCCGAATTGCTGCTATCGCGAGGCGTTGGTATCGAAGCAGGAGTCGGCAGCGCGCAAGCTGTCGAGGCGTTCGTGGCGAGCGGGACCGCGAATCGCTGCATCCGCGTAATGTTTGAGTCGGAGCAGCAAGACCTGCGGGTTGCGCTTGAAGTTGTCGAGCGCCTTGAGAAGGTGCTGGACCGTGCCGGGGTGAAAATTCCACGACTGCTTCACGGATTGAACGGAACCGCGTGGGATCTGATTGACGCTGCCGTGAAGCGTGGATACGACACGCGGATCGGTTTTGAGGATACGCTCCAGCTGCCAAACGGCGCGCAAGCCGCAAGCAACGTAGCGCTGGTTACGGAAGCTGTGAAACGAGCGGGGCGTTCCAGAACTGCGAGCTGAAATTAGCGAAACGCGTCCGTCGTCCCCACCTAAGGTTTACCGGAACCAGCTTTTTGCTCCCGCAGTTGTTGCTTCCAGCCGAGGATGCGCGCTTTGTTGCCGGCTTCTTCGGCTTCGGGGACCATGCCTTTGCGCTGGTAGGCGCGTGAAATTGTGGTCCAGGCGAGGATGTCTTCAGGATCGAGCGCGAGGATGCGCTGCGCGGTTTCAATCGTGCGGTCAAAATCCTGTTGAGCGTGGTAGGCTTGCGCCAAGCCATGCAGCGCGTCGCTAAATTGGGGATCGACTTCGAGCGCCCGCGTGTATTCCACGATGGCCTCCGCCAGTTTTCCCTCGCCGAAGAGATCAATTCCGGCGTAGTAGTGATCTTCTGCGATGTTGTTCGGAGTGCCGCTCACGCCGTCATTCTATCATTCACATGGGGGGTGTCGTCGGAGTTGCGGCGCGCAACACCCCTCGGCACTGGGGTCAATCGCGCCGAAAAAGACGAGAGATCCCTCGCTGCGCTCGGGATGACAGCCGGCGCGGTGATGCACGTTCGTGGGCGCGCAGGATTTGTGCTGTGTTGAACGCGCTGCTGTATTACTGGATCATCGCCAAAGGATATCGCTTGCGGCCGTGGGCGTCTCCTTACATACGATGGCGGTTGGAAACATTTTTTGGCGGGGAAGCGGCGGATCTCGATGCGGGCAAGTTTATGCGACTCATGTGGCGCGAGCGCGCACGGATGAAACGGTTTCTCGATTGGGTCGCGGATCGGCGGCAAGCACAATCGTAGCGGCCGTCCGCCGCTAGGCGGGCCGGTGCCTCGCCAGCAGCACGGAATATCACAGACGCGCGGACATGCGCGACAGCAGCTTTCCGTCCGACCCTATTACTGAAATGATCAGGTGATCCGTGAGCGGGACGTCGTGATCGCGAATTTTTATCACGAACAGCAAGCGATTGTCGCCTTCTTGCATCGAAACCGGCTTATTTTCGATCAAAACGTTGGCCACGGGACGCAAATACACGCCGCGTTTCCATTGCACACGAAAGTGCAGACCCTTCACGAAATCGGGCGTTCGTGCGGGAGTGTAAACGTCGGTGTCGCAGTCCTCGATGCGCACATTCATTTCTACCGTCATGTAGTCCGGGAAATTGGTAATGACGCGGGAGTTCTTGCGGAATTCAGAGCCTTGCTCGGTGTCGATTCGTTCCAGACCGTTGAAGAAACCCGCCGACTGCAGTACGGGAATGAAATTCACGCACACGTCGCCCTTGCGAATCTGGCCCGTTGAGAGCGCCACATCGTCCTTGTATTCGTGAATTTTGCCGGCGTTGCCTTCAGAAGACTGCGCCATTGCTGCAGCGCTGGAGAGCAGGCAGCAAACGACGGCAACGCACTTGATTGGTCCGGAAATTCTCATCGCGGGCGAGCGGCTCGCAAAACCAGGAACACACACCCTATTGCCACCATGCCACGATATCCATGTTCTGGCGTGCTCGCAACAGCGCCGTGTCATGCACGTTCGCACCACGGCGCCCGGCGCGGAGTTCAGGCGTATAATTATCGTGAAGGACGACTCCCTTGCAGGACCTCAAGATTCTTCAACAATCCGCGCAGCTGCATGAAGCCCGTTGGTGGGAGGCAGAGGCGAGCGGCAAAGCCCATTGCTATCTTTGCCCGCGGCATTGCCACATCGGGGAAGGGCAGGCCGGATTTTGCTTCATTCGCGTGAACGAAGGCGGAAAACTCTACAGTCTGGGCTACGCGCATCCCGCGGCTCTGCAGATCGATCCCATCGAGAAAAAGCCTCTGAACCATTTCCTTCCCGGCACGCGGATTTTTTCGATGGGGACGGCAGGGTGCAATATGGGCTGCTTCTTCTGCCAGA
>DATEVZ010000309.1:0-3931 GCA_035258265.1 Candidatus Acidiferrales bacterium | reverse complement strand
GCGAGTTCCAAAGCGGTGTGACCGTCCTCGGCCTCAATCACGGTGTAGCCGACCAGTTCGAGATACTCGCGCGCCAGTTCGCGCACGCCCTTCTCGTCTTCGACGAGTAATACTGTTTCCGAGCCGCGCGGCAACGCCCTTGCCTCAGTCTTACCATCGCGCCCGCGCGCAGTCGGCTCGTCTTCGATGCGCGGCAGGTACACTTTGAAACTCGTTCCCCGGCCCGGCTCGCTGTAAACCCACACGTATCCGCCGCTCTGCTTCACGATTCCATAAACGGTCGCCAGTCCCAGCCCGGTTCCCTTCCCTTTTTCCTTGGTAGTAAAGAAGGGTTCGAAAATGTGCGCTTGCGTTTCGGCATCCATGCCGCAGCCATTGTCGGTGACCGCAAGCATCACGTACTTGCCCGGCGACAGCACCGCAGGTGGATGCGCGGCAGCCTTATCGAGTTCGACATTTGCGGTTTCAATCGTGAGCCTGCCGCCCTCGGGCATGGCGTCACGCGCATTCACGGCGAGATTCAGGATCACCTGCTCGATCTGGCTACGATCGGCCTTGATCAATCCCAGATCTGGAGCGCTGGAAGTTTCCAGCTGAATATCTTCGCCAATCAGGCGGCGCAGAATTTTTTCCATCTCCGCGACCACGCTTTGCACGTTCAGCACTTTCGGCGCGAGCATTTGTTTGCGGCTGAAGGCGAGTAACTGACGCGTGAGAGAAGTGGCACGTTGCGACGCGGTCTGAATTTGTTCGGCGTTCCGTCGCAGCGGGTCGCCATCGGCTAGCCGCTCGGTCAATAGATCCGCGTAGCCCTGGATGACCATCAATAGATTGTTGAAATCGTGCGCGATGCCGCCCGCCAATCGTCCCACGGCTTCCATTTTTTGCGCCTGGCGGAGCTGCTCTTCGAGTTGTTTGCGGTCGGTGATATCCAGCGCCATGCAGATCGCACCCTGCAGGTCGCCTTCCGCGGTGCGTAGGGGCTCGACGTGGCAGGTATACGACCCGCCCTTCCATTCGACGTGGAAGGTTACCGGCTCGCCTCGTGTGGCGCGCCGATGCGCGGCGATGGGCAGGAAGGTTTGATCGCTCGTTTCAAAATATTCCATCAACGATACGCCGACGATTTGATTGGGCTTCAGGCCCAAGCGCGCGAGGCCCGCGCCCAGAGCCGACGTGAAGCGAAGGTCTTTCCCAACGGTCCAGAGCACGGCGGGCAACTGCTCCACAAGAACGCGTAGCCGCGCTTCGCTTTCGCGAATTTTTTCTTCCGCGCGCTTGCGCTCGATAGCCAGCGCGATCTGGCCTCCCACCGACACCAGGAATTCAAGGTCGCGTTCGGTATAGGCAGCTTCGTTCTCATAATGCTGAACCACCAAAACGCCGATGGTAGCCGCCGGAGTGCGCAAGGGCGCCCCGAGCCATGCCGGCGACGCCGTGCCGACCAGTTCCACTTCGCCTTGCTCGGCCAGCTGATCGAAAATCTGCTGCGGGATCAGCATGGCGCGCCCGGTGCGATACACGTACGCCGTGCAACTCCGGCCCACCTGTTGGGGTGGCGGCGCTTCGTCAAACTGATCGATGAAAAAAGGAAAATGGAACATTCCAGAACTAGGTTCGTAGAGCGCGACGAAGCAATTCTCGGCGTAGAGCACTTTCTTGAGAGCTTGATGAACCAGATGCAGCAGATCGTCGAGGTTGTCCGTGACGTTCACGGCATGGATGATTTCAAACGTCACCTGACGCTCGAGTTCCGCGCGCTTCCGCTCGGTGATGTCCTCCATGGTCCCTTCGTAAGCTACGATCTCACCGTTGGAGACGCGCACAACGCGAGCGTTTTCCGAAACCCAGATTCGCGCGCCGTCCTTGCGTCGAAGCTGGTATTCGAAGCTTTCTACCGAGCCCTGTTCGGCCATCCGCTGCTGGAATTCCGCGCGAGCTTGCGGATCCGCGTATAAATCCTGGCTCATGTCGCGAACGCTCACAATCATTTCAGCCGGAGAAGAGTACCCGCACATGCGTGCGAGCGCCGGGTTCACGCTGAGAAGCTGGCCATCCACGGACGCCCGAAAAATTCCTTCCACCGCGTTTTCGAAAAGCTGGCTGAGTTTTTCCTCCGCCTGTTGCTGCGCGCGCTGGGCCTCGCGCCGTTCAGTAATGTCCTCGTAGATCGCGAAGCTTCCGACCGGCTGGCCGTTCACCATCAAAGGCACGCAGGTGATTTGCACGTCGACAAGCGACCCGTCACGGCGGCGGCGTTGCGTGGCCGCCCGCATCACTTCGCCGGCGGAGGTGCGCGCCGTAAGCCCTCGCGCTTCACTCGTTAGTTCGCTTGGCGCAAGCAGCGAATCCAGGTCCGCGCCGCGAATGTCCGCTTGATGATGCTGGAAGAGATCTTCAAACGCGGGATTGCACATCTGAATTCGGCGGTTCCCATTCAGAACCACCATGGCGTGGGGATTACTCGAAAACAGGAGTTGCAGGGTCTGATCGTTCACGGCTGCATCGGTACCCTCGAAACCAGGCTGCGACCCTCGAGGCGCGCCCTGCTTCTCATGCGCCTTAGAGGGCACAAGACCGTGGGTAAACGCAGTGGCTTTCTTCGGCATGTTGTCAGGTGCGGAGCAAGGCTCTCTCGCTGCCCATTAACCCATGTACTGGTATAGATAGCGGCCGCTTTTGCGACAATGGTACGTTCGTACCAAATGCTCACATTCCGCAAGACTTAGGGGCGTAATCAACCGCTAATTAGCGGCATTAGCACCGCGCAAAAGCCGGTGTGCTGAGGCGGTGAAATTCGCCGCGGGGGGCACAACACTCGTGCACTTTTCAGTTGAGATTCAAGGCCGGAAACAAGTTCTTCGACGAATGTCACTTCCAGATGACTGAAGATCGTCGTGGCTCGGCGCTGCGCAATTTCACGCGCCATATCCGAGCTACGAATTTTTCACAATGGTGTTGGCCTGTTTCGACGCGTCTATTTTTTGGGACGTGATTCCGGAGGCACCAAGCCATTGGCGCGGTAGCAAGCCACGATCAATCCGTAGTGTTCGCCCATGTGCTCGGTATATCCGATCCAATCCTCCAGTTGCTTTATCACTCCCGCGTCGCCTTCCTTTTCAGCCAGCGCCGTGCCGTCTGCTACTGATTTCTTTAGGAAGGCCACTACTTCCGCTTTGGTCTTGTACTCGCCAATCGGCGGATCATTTCGGGCGTCGCCGGCTTTTGTGCCAGTCAAGCGGTTGACCATGTCGTAGTTCGCTCCCGCGATATGCAGAAAGACCTGCTGAACACTGCGCACCTGAGGAGTCAATTTGTAGGAGTATTTATCTTCGGGCCAATCCTCTGCCATCGTGATGAGTCGCTTGCCCACATCGTTCCAATTGTCGAGAACAGCCTTTACCGGTGTGGGAGGAGTCTTCGATTGCGCGGCGCCTTCCTGAGCGTGCATCATCCTCGGGAATCCAAACAAGATCAGCACCGCCAGGAGCAACATCGAGCGAGCCGGATTTCTCATGAGCAGTCTCCTTCGTGAATTGCCCTCGCCGTGCGCCCCAGGGTCGGCGGCTAGCCTACCGAGCTTTTGCAATCAAGTCCAGCTTTAGGCCGCGTTTACCATCTCCAATCCGGCTACAGGGAAAATTGACGCCATATACTGGGCTAAGACAGGTTGGCGCAACGCTTCTACTTGGGTAAGATTGGGGAAGATGGACGCCAGCCCTCATAAGGATTCATACCGCCATGGGAACCGAAGACAAAGTACAGAACTTCACGGCAAGTACCCAGGAAAAGCTGCAAGCAGAGTTCGAATTAATTGTCCGAGGTGAACATTCCGACCCGTTCGGGATTCTCGGGCCTCACTGGATCACGGCAGACGGCAAACGATCGCTGGCGATCCGCGTCTTCCGCCCCAACGCGGTGGAAGTAACCA
>DATEVZ010000308.1:0-11785 GCA_035258265.1 Candidatus Acidiferrales bacterium | reverse complement strand
CGAGGCGGGGAAGCTCGGGCCGGAGGTTACCGGAACGTTGCGCGGGCACTGGGGATTTGAGGCGTTCGACGGGCCGCGTTTTCTGCTGCGCTCGGCGCACTCCGAGAAATGGACGATTCCATCCGCGGATCAGGAGGCGCTGATCGTGGGTCGCGAAGACCTGCTGCACGTGACGTCGGAATGTGCTGCGTGCGTGGACAAGCTGACGGTGAAAGATCACGACGGCCACGACCTCAAGGCGACGTGGAAATTATCGAAGCCGGATGAGCTGGAAGTAAAGGTGCCGCTTAAGGATAAGAGCGCCGGTCCTGTGACGCTGGCGATCAAACAATTCGGGCTGACCGCGCCGGACGAGCTCCCTTTGCTTTCGTATTCGGAAGCGGCGCACCTGGATCATTTCACGATCAATGCGGGAGACAAACAGGGCGTGCTGAATGGGACGCGATTGGATCAAGTGGCCGGCTTCGAACTAAACGGCGTGCACTTTGTTCCAGCAAAATTGTCGCGCGTGCAGCAAAGGGACGAATTGGGGCTGGCGATTGCGAATGCCGCGCCGGCCGCGAATCTGCAGCCCGAAGAAAAAGTGGTGGCGCACGTGGCGCTGAAGGATGGACGCGTGCTCGATTTGCAGACCACCGTGGAAGCGCCGCGGCCCAAGGTGACACTGGTGAGCAAAAGTGTGCAGGCCGGGCCGGTGCCGTCGGCGATACGGCTGGGAAATCAGGAAGAATTGCCGCTCGATGGGCGCCTTTCGTTCTTCGTAAAAACCGAAGTGCCCGAAAATTTTCCGCGCACGGAAAAAATCGAGGTCGCCACTGTGGATGATTCGTTCGACGTGCTGCTGAGCGTGGCGGACGGCAATTTGATCCTGCAGGATTCGCATAGCGTGCTGGCGCTGCTCGACCCGTTGAAGAGCTTTGGGCCATCGGCGTTCGGGCCACTGCAGTTTCGCGCGGTGGACGCGGACAACGCGAAAGGAGACTGGCAGCCGCTGATCAATCTGGTGCGCTTGCCCGCGCTGAAAGAAATTCGCTGCCCGGATAGTCCGGACAAGCAGTGCGCGTTGAGCGGGACGAATTTATTCTTGATTGATTCCGTGGCGTCGAACGCGCAATTCACTCACACGGTTTCGGTGCCCGTGGGATTCGTGGACAGCAGGCTGAGCGTGCCGCGTCCGAATGGAACGCTGCTGTATATCAAACTGCGGGATGATCCGGGGATGGTAAGCACTGTGGTGCTGCCCGTGTTGCCGGAGGATTGAGCGGCGGACCTACGCAAGCGCGACAACCTGAATCCTCGGTTTCGTAACGGCGCACTTTAGGGCGCCATCGGTGTTGCGGCGATTATCGATGGCGGTGTAAAGACCGCCGCTACAAAGCGCATGCGAATCGCCGGGACGCGCCCGGCCATTTGTCGCTGGAAATTCCGCAGGGTATTAAAACTGCTGCTAGAATGCGCGGTGTGCGACGCCTCCCACAGCAATTCCTCATGTTATTTCCTGTTGTCCTGATTGCAGCGATCTTCGTATGCGCCGCGGCGACGAAGGGGCCGTGGTGGATCGTGCAGACCAGCGGACTGGACACGAATTTACGTGCGGTCGCCGTCGGCGAGTATCAGGAACCGCAGCACGGCCCGGTTCCCGTCATTTGGGCTTCCGGATCGAATGGCGTGATTTTGCAATCGAAGGACGAAGGCACAACCTGGAAACAATTTCACATACTTGGGGCCGAGAAACTGGATTTCCGCGGCATCCATGCGTTTGACGCACAGGAAGCCTACGTGATGTCCAGCGGCGAAGGCGACAAATCGCGGATATACAGGACGACGGACGGTGGAGCGAACTGGAAATTGCAATATACAGGGCAGCGCAAGGAAATTTTTCTGGACGCGTTGGCTTGCGACGGTTCCTCGCCAGAGTGCATGGCGCTGGGCGATCCCGTCGATAGCAAATTCCTGATTTTGACGGCCGCGGATGGTGAACATTGGAACGAAATGGCGCGAGACAATATGCCTGCGGCTCTGCCCAATGAGGGCGCGTTTGCGGCGAGTGGAACTTGCTTCGTGTATGGCGGTCCGGCGATCACTTTTGTCACCGGTGGGCCCGCGGCGCGGGTATTTCATTCGCCAGATCACGGCAGGTCGTGGACGGTTACAGAAACGCCGATCGTTCACGGCAACGCATCATCGGGAATTTTTTCGATCGCCTTTCATGGCGAACAAGTAGTCGTGGTCGGCGGCGACTACAAAGATCCTAATCGGCCTGACCGCGTGGCTGCCTACTCGCAGGACGGTGGGAAAACCTGGACGTTGGCGGCGCAGCAGCCCGGCGGATATCGTTCCGCGGTGGCGTGGGTGGATGGAGTGACGTTGGCCGCGGTCGGACCAAACGGCGAGGACGTCAGCGAAGACGGCGGCGTGCACTGGAAACACACCGATTCCCTCAATCTCAATGCGCTGGCCATCCAGGACATCTGGCACGGGTGGGCCGTGGGACCAAACGGCACGATTGCTCAAATGAAGAATCGCGAGGAATACCAGGTTCGCTACGAACGCGAACAGGGCAGCCGGGTGGCTGCGTTGAGCGGCCGCTAGACTTGCAAAACAGCACGAATCCCGCGAAGTCATTAGAGCGTCCGAATGCGATGAACTCTTACTTCGATTGCGCCTGATAAATTATTTTTCCGTGGCGCATTGTGTAGCGAACTTTGGCGAAATTCGCGGCGTCTTGTGCGGGATCGGCTGCGAGCACGGCGAAGTCCGCGTCCATTCCCCGCGCGATTGTTCCGCGCGTGGCGGATTCCGTGAAGCGCTCAGCGGGGGCGCTCGTAAGCGAAGCGAGGATTTGCATCGGAGTAAGGCCCGCGCCGGCCATCAAAACGTACTCTTCGGTGGGATCGTAATCTGTCACGTAGCCGACGTCAGTCCCAAATAGCACCTGGCCGTCCGCATTTTCGAAGGCTTGCAGCTGCACCATTCCTTTTTCGGCAAAGCTGCGTGCTTCCTCCGGCGTGGCCTTGTCTTTGAAAGCCTCGAATTCCCACAATTTCAGAGTTGGAATCAGCGACATATGGATGGCTTTCATTTTTGCGATCAGCGCATCATCCCACTTGCCGATGATGGGAGTAGTGTGGGCGAGAACGTCCACATGCGCATCGAGCGCCACCTGAATGCCGGCCATATTCGAGGGATGCGTGAAGACGAGCTTGCCGTGGCGGTGCGCTTCTTCGACGGCGGCGCGCGCGATATCAAGAGGCATCGGTTTTACTTCTTTGCGGCTGATTAGCGAACCGGTGAACAGTTTCACTAAGTCTGAGCCGCCCGCGAACTCCTGGTCCACAATTTTCACCGCCTCCTCGGGCGTGGAGGGTTGCGCGATGAATTTCAACGTCTCAGGAGGCATGGATTCGCGCACGTAGTAAGGAATGCCATCCGGAGGGAAAAGTCCGCTGCCTGCCGTCAGTATGCGTGGGCCCGCGATTTCTCCCGACTCGACCCGCGCGCGCAAACCCACGGTGTTTTCGAGAAATGACGACAAATCCACAGCCGTGGTGACGCCGTAACGCGTGAGCATGTCCACGAGTTGCTGCGACAGCTTCGCGGCTGGCTGATGCGCGGCGTCGTCCCATTTTTGTTCGGTGAAATGCACATGGCTATTCTGAAATCCGGCTGTGATCACGAGGCCCGTGCAGTCGATTTTTGGCGCGTCAGCAGGGAGTGCAATTTCGCCCGATTTGCCCACCGCGGCAATTTTTCCGTCCTGAACGAGCAGGACCCCGTTTGCGATCGGCGGCGCCGTTGGAGACGTGTAGATTTTCCCGCCGGCGAGGATGAGGGTTCTGTCGCCGGCGGCGGTCTGGCTGGCGGGTGGAATCGCGCAGCACAAAACCAAAAACGTGGCGGCGACAACCCAGATGATGCGGCGGAATGATCGCATGTATGGCCTCCCCGAATTGATCGTCTTCAAGTCTCGTACAAGAGTACGTCTCGAAGCGAAAAAAGTTCCAGCATGGCCACAGCGGGGTGCGGACGCTGCTAGATGCCGGTGTTCTTCGCTGGACAGAATTACGTGGCGCCAAGCAGAATACGCGCAATTCACTTACGGATCGGAGGAATTAGATGCGAGACCCAGCCGGGATCCTTCTATTTGCTGTTGCTGCGTTCATCTGTTTGCTACTTGGTGGCGGTAGGGCGACCGCGCAGACCGTTGGCGCCGAGACCGGCATTGAGGGCACATGGGCCGGAGTCCTCGGCGGGCAATTGCATCTGGTCGTCACGATCACGAAGGCTGGCAGTGGGGAACTCGGTGGCACGATGAATAGCGTCGATCAGTACGCGGTCCTCGCATTGAGCAACGTAACGCTGAAGAGCAATGCCGTGCGATTCGAAGTGCCGCGCGTCGGCGGCGTTTACGAAGGGAAATTAAGCAAGGACGGCGGCAAACTTTCGGGAAGTTGGACGCAGACGGGTGTGCCGGCGCAACCGCTCGATTTCAAACGCAGTGCCGAATCGAGCGCCGCGCAAGCGCCTGCTGCGACACAGCAGCACACGCCGAAACCCATCGGAACGCTGTTCGACAGTGTGATTCCGATTTCGCCGAGGGCGTTCAAAGCCGACGGCAAATGGCACCTGGTCTATGAGCTGCATATCGCGAACATGGACAAATCGGACTACACGTTCACGCGCATTGACGTGCTTTCGGCAACTTCGTCCGGTGACTCGGCGCAAAAAACATTGGCGAGCTTTTCGGGAACCGAGCTCGATGACATGTTTTCGCATCCCGGACTGCCCAACGCGGAAAAGGTAGCGAAGCTTGTCCCGGGGGAATTCGGCGCGGTTTTCATGTGGGTAACCTTCGATGCGCTCGATGACGTTCCCGCGGCGATCGCGCACCGCATCCGCGTGAAAATCGGCGACTATCCGGAAGCGCTAGCGGTGGTGACTCTGCCCGCCAGCGTGGACAAAAATCCGGTCGTGGTGATTTCGCCGCCGCTCACTGGAGAAGATTGGCTAGCGGCCAATGGGCCGTCGAATACTTCATTGCACCGCCGAGCCCTAATCCCCATCAACGGCCGTGCTTATATTTCGCAGCGCTTCGCGATTGATTGGGTGCAGCTCAATCCGGACGGCAGGACTTATGCGCGCGATCCCAGCGACAACAAGAATTACCGCGCGTACGGCGCGGAAATTCACGCGGTGGCCGATGGAGTGGTGACGCAAGTAAAGGACGGCATCCCGCAAAATATTCCGGGTGCAAATTCGCGGGCAGTCCCGATGACTCTGGAAACAATCAGCGGAAACCACGTGATCATGGATATCGGCAACGGGCTATACGCGTTGTACGCCCATATGCAACCGGGCTCGGTGCGCGTGAAACTGGGAGATAAGGTGACGCGCGGACAGGTGCTGGGCCTTTTGGGCAACACAGGAAATTCCACCGAGCCGCATTTGCATTTTCACATTTGCAACGCCAACTCGGATTTGGGCTCGGAAGGACTTCCCTACGCGTTCGCGTCGTTCGAGGTGCAAGGGAAGGGCGAAATGTGGAAGCCCCCGGAATCGCGTTCGCCCACCGTTAAGCATGAGATGGAAATTCCGACGGAAGATGAAGTTGTGCGATTTCAGGACGGCGGAAACTAAACACGAAGGAACCTGGAAAAATGAAAAGGGAAAATGGCAACTCGCGGCAGACCTCAGTGTCTGGCACTCCGGAACACCTACGGCCTTTGTGTTATATTGGCGATTGGCATACCGCGAGTTACTGAATGAGAAAACTGCGCATTTCGATCGTTGAATATTTGAATACGGCGCCGCTGGTGTGGGGATTCACCGACGGGCCGCTGACCGGGAAGTACGATTTATCGTTTACGGTGCCGTCGAAGTGCGCGGACGCGCTGCGCAACGGCGAAGTGGACGTCGCCATCATTCCTTCGATCGAATACCAGCGCATCGAAAACGTGGTGGCGCTGCCGGGAATGGCCGTCGCGGCCAAGGGCGAAGTCCGCAGCATTCTGGTGGTTTCGAAGAAGCCGATCCATCTCGCCAAGCGCATCTCGCTCGATTCCAGTTCGCGCGCCTCGCAAGCACTGGTGCAAATCCTGGCTGCCGAGCACTGGAGCATTCGTCCCGAATATGTGCAAGCCGCGCCAGACCCTTCCGAAATGCTGAAAGACGCTGACGCGGCGCTGGTGATCGGCGATCCGGCGCTGCGCATCTCGCTGAAGATGGAAGCGCTATCGGTGAAGATCGCGAGTGGCGGCGATTGTTGCAAAGGCGATCCAGAAGACATGCCGGTACCGGGGTTCGAGACGATTTTCGTTTACGATGTGGCCTTCCAGTGGCGCGAAATGACTAGCAAGCCGTGCGTCCTGGCGATCTGGGCGGGCCGCCGCGAATTCATGACGCCGGAAGTAATCGCGGATTTTCAAGCGTCGAAGGAATACGGCCTGCATCGCGTGCGTGAAATTGCGGAGGCCGCGTCCATTAAATTGGATATGCCGCCGCGCGCGCTGAAACACTATCTCCTCGACAACATTCATTTCGGCCTGGAGCGGGAATATCTCGAAGGGCTTAATCTCTACTACGAAAAAGCCGCCGCCGCTGGATTGATTCCACGCCGTCGTCCTCTGGAATTCGCCGCTCTCCCTGATGCGGAAGCGCCTGCATCGTCCTCCACGGCTTGCCACGGAGCCTGAGCGCTTGGACCAGCAACGCATTGGAACACTCGCGTCGCTGTGCCGGTATCCCGTAAAAAGCATGGCCGGCGAACAGCTTAGTGCCGCGCGCCTCACGTTTGCAGGATTGATCGGCGATCGCGTGCATGCGTTCGTGGACGAGAACAATAAATCCAGTTTCCCATGGATGACGGCGCGACAGGCACACGACTGGCTGCTTTTTCGGCCGCGCTTTCTGGAGCCGCCGGCGATCGAAGAAGAAATTCCCTGTGCCGATCGCTACGCGGTGGAAGTGGTTAGTCCGCAAGGCGAGAAATTCACGGTCGGCGAGGCGAACTTCACACAATTTCTTGAGCAGCGGTACGGCCGCTCGTTGCGATTTCGTTTTTCAGAGCGTTCGATGACTGATGGCGCACCAGTTTCCGTGATTGGCTTCGCCACTATCCGCGCGCTTTCAGAAGAAACAGGGCTGGAGCTCGACCCACGCCGCTTTCGGGCGAATTTTTATGTGCGCTGGGAGCGCGACGAGCCGTTTTTTGAGGATCAATTGGTGGGCCGCGCGGTGCGGATCGGCGAGAAGGTGACGATTCAGTTCGTCAAGAAAGACATTCGTTGCGTGATGATTACGCTGGATCCGGACACCGCCACGCCCTCGCCTATCGTGCTGGAGAAAGTCACGCACCAGCGCGACCGCTGCACGGGCGTGTATGCCGCCGTCTTGCGCGAAGGCGTCGTTCGAACCGATGATCCTGTATACTTAACTTGAATAGCGGAGGCGAGCAAGAGGCCGATCCATGGGCATTACACAGCAAGAAGCACTCGATCTTTTCAATTCCGATGATTTGATCGGCATCGGCATGGCCGCGAACGAAGTGCGCCGCGCGAAAACCGATCCGCGCATCGCCACCTATCAGATTGATCGCAACATCAACTACACGAATTTCTGCACAGAGTACTGTTCGTTCTGCGCATTTTACCGGCCGCTGGGCGCTAAGGACGGCTACATTCTGCCGCTGGAATCCATCTACGAAAAAATCCACGAGATGCTGGAACTGGGCGGCACGGGCGTGCTGATGCAGGGCGGCTTGCATCCGGATCTGCGCATCGAGTTTTACGAAAACATGCTGCGCTCGCTCAAGCAGAAGTACCCGCAAGTGCACTTGCACTGCTTTTCGGCGCCGGAAATCGGCTGCATCGCGGAAGTTTCCGGGCTTTCCGTGCGCGATACGATTGCGCGGCTGCGCGATGCCGGGCTCGATTCGATTCCCGGCGGCGGCGCGGAAATTCTGGATGACGAAATTCGCACGAAAATTTCGCGGCTGAAATGCCGCTCCGACGAATGGGTGGAGATGCACCGCGTCGCGCACGGGCTGGGCATGCGCACCACCGCCACGATGATGTTCGGCTGCGGCGAGGAGTATCGCCACCGCGTGAACCACTTGGAAACGATCCGTCGGATTCAGGAAGATACCGGCGGGTTCACCGCGTTCATTCCCTGGATTTTCGCGCCGGAAAATACGCCGCTGGGTAAAAAGATTCCGGAAGCTACTGCATTCGATTATTTGAAGACGCTGGCCATCAGCCGGCTGTATCTCGACAATATTGATCACATCCAGTCAAGCTGGCTGACGCCGGGAATCAAAATTTGCCAGGTCGGCTTGCAGTTCGGCGCCGACGATGTGGGCAGCATCCTGATCGAAGAAAACGTGGTGTACGCCGCCGGCGTACGCAACCGCACCAATGAAGAAGAACTTCGCCGAATCATTTCCGACGCCGGTTACATCCCCGCGCAGCGCGACACGCTGTATCGTTCGTATTCCCTGAAACAGACGGCCGCCCTAAAGCAGTAGTTGCGCGAGGCCGTTTCGGTGATGCGCCGCGATCCGGCTGTCATTCCATTTCGTTGGTGGATTCAGTTTTCGTATTTGCGCAAGCCGCAGTGAACGCATCGCCTCGCCAGGAAGCCTAGGTTGTACCACCACGTCCCTGAAAACTATTTTCCGCAGCGAGGACCATGCCACATCTGCACGCAGCATCCTGCAATTCTAAATAATCCTATCCAGAGGAACGCGGCGATGAAGTCTGGGGTGAAGGTTTGGAACAGCTTCGTTGAGACCAGCGCAACGGCGAAGCATACCGGCGCGTAACCGGCAAACACGAGCCAAAACTGGTTCCTGCGCCGCTTATACTCTTGCCATTCTCGCTGGTAGTCGCTCATGACGGATGCAGGTGATACGGCAATCTAACCAAACGGGGGATATTCCCTGCGCAAATGAGGTCGCCGGGATTCACAGGTGTCAAAGGCGGGCGCAGCAAGCAGCGCCCCTGCGCCAGGAGAAAAAATCACGCTTCGAGGGGCGCTTACGAATGCGCTTTACGCGGTGAGGATTGCGGTGGGTTCCGCGACTGTGGCGGGGAATTCGATGGCGATGCTGGCGCCATAAGGCTGCTTGTTGCCGACTACGATTTCGCCGCCGGCTTCTTGCATGATGCCGTAACAGATGCTGAGGCCAAGGCCGGTGCCTTTGCCGACCGGCTTGGTGGTGAAGAACGGGTCGAAGGCGCGATTGATGTCGCTGAAGCCCGGGCCGGAATCCTCGAAGCGCACGTAAACGCAGTCACCGTGGCGCGTGGCGGAGATAAAAATCGAGCGTTGCGCGCTCTCTTCCACCGCGTCGATCGCGTTATTCAGAATATTCAGCAGCACCTGTTTGAGTTCGTCTTCGCCAATCGAAAGGCGCGGCAGCGGCTGCTCGACGTGCACGTCCATATGAATGCCGAGCTTGCGGATGTGGAATTCGCGCAGCTGGATCACGTCGTGCAGCGCAGCCTCGAAATCGGCGGCGCGCGTGGCTGGATTATTCTGACGCGCAAAACGCAGCAGGCCGTCCACGATGCGCTTCATGCGGCGCGCCTCGCCGCCCAGTTTCTGCACGCGCTTCGAAAGCTTCTCGCCTTCCACTTCCTCGCTGAGCAAATCCGCATAACCCATGATGCCGGTGAGCGGATTATTCAATTCATGAGCAACGCCCGCGACCAACTGGCCGAGCGCCGCCAATTTTTCGGAGCGCACCAGTTGATGATGCAGACGGGAATTTTCAATAGTCACGGCAAGATCGGACGCGAGCACCTCAAGTTTCATGATTTCGGAAGCATCCACCTCATCGCTTGCATGCACGGGTTGCGAGCCGCTCACGCACAGGCAGCCGAGATGAGCGCCGCGTCCGGAGACCAGGGGGATCAACACCGTGCTGTCGGGCTCGCGATTTGAAGGCCGATTGTCGTCGGCGAATGTAATAAGGAAGGATTTGTTCCCAAGCTGCTCGCCCTGCTTGCAGAGTTCTCGCAATCTATCCACTGTCCATCCAGCGGAGCGCTCTTCGAAGCGCGCTCTCTCTTTTGGTGAGAAGCCTGTCATGCCGCTCAGCCGCAAGGAACGATCTTCTGTGGCCAAGAATAAAGCGGCGCGTTGGAAACTGCTGGCAGCGGTGACAGCCGCAGTAACTTCGGTGGCGAGCGAGGCGGGATCGCTGCCCGCCAGCAGGCGCGAAGTGATTTGCGAAAGCTCGATCAATAGCTTATTCGCGGCGCGCTCGCGTTCGCGCGATTGTTCGATCACCCGCGATTTGTCTTCGATCAAAGTAAGAATCATGCCGAAGGCGACGAAGAATTTCGGCACGTTCCACAACTCGGGGTTCACTTGCAGCTTCGGCGCGATCTGATCGAGCAGCGCTCCAGTAGGGAACACAGCTCCCCACGCGAGAAATCCTCCGGCAACAGCGAGCACGCCCGTCGAGCGGCGCGGAAAGCGCTTCCAGAACAAAATGCCGCAGAGACCAAAGCTTAGCGTCAGGATCGCGTTGACGCCGAGGTCCGGGCTGCCGTGAAGTTGGGTGGACATCGTCCAGGCCGCGGTGATCATCAGCACCGCCGCGACGCCGAGCGTATAAGGCTTAGGACGCGGATACGCCCGCAGCGCGAAAACAGCGCCGCCCAGGAAAATCACGCCAAGCGCTGCAGCCATCACCGCATAAATGTGCCACTCGAAAGTGGCAGCGATTGCGTGAAAGGCCGTCGGCACCGTCAGAACCAGCAGCATGGTCAGCCGCTTCTTGCGGTCCTCGACGGCTTGCGTCATGGAGACCGCGAAAACCATGCCGGAAAGTTCCAGCGCGCCCAAATCGATCGACTCAAGAGATTTTTCCAGCGCGCCAGTGTGCGTTTCAAAAGCTTGAATGAAGAAGTGCAGGAAAATCAGGGCCCATGCGTAAGTCCACAAACGGGTCCGCGCAGAAGGCGCGTGCTTGCGCAGGGATAGAAATATCCCGACTAATACAAAAAGCACCAGAATCGTGGGAAGTTTGTCGAGCAATGAAGTCAATGGATGCCCCGGCAGTCATAGAGAGTATGGTCCATAGCATGTCCGAACAATGGAGCATTAGTACCAAACTCCCCCTGCGGTCCGAATCTGGCTGGAGGTGTCAGCGCAGACGTAAGTTCTATTGTTTGTGTTGGATACGGATATCGAGGAGGACTTCGCTGCCTTCAGGCAGATTTACCGGTTCGGCAGGTACGAACATTCCATTAACGAATCGCGCGCGGAGTGGGCGCGGTGAATGTTCATGCGAATGAGTGGGAGCGGGAGCTACCCGATGTTCGAGCTTCGTAGGCTCGATGCGAGTCTTGCGATCTTCGAATTTGGGGACGCCTGCAGAATCGAGCGCGACGTTCGCCAGTGCGTCGGCATCGCGATTCAGTTCGCGGCGCACGTGCTCGATGGCGAAATATTGCAACTGGCGCGCGAGTTTCGCCGCGCGCTCGTGCAGTGGCTTCAGGTCCGCGCTTTTCACTTTGTAGCGGCCCTGCATCTGGCGCACCAGCAACTCGGAATCGCTACGGATGCGCAGCGCGGAGATGTTGTGGCTCGTAGCGTAATCGAGCGCGGCTAGCAGGGCGAAATATTCCGCGACGTTGTTGGTTTCGCGTCCGATATTTTTCGCGAGCTCCAGCACGATTTCTCCCTGGGGGTCGCGCAACACTACGGCATACGAAGCCGGGCCGGGATTGCCGCGCGAAGCACCATCAATATTGGCGACGTGAACTCCCGCGGGCGG
>DATEVZ010000307.1:0-6612 GCA_035258265.1 Candidatus Acidiferrales bacterium | reverse complement strand
ATCATGATTCGGGGTAACCCACCCGTCAGTGAATTCACTGGGACGCCGGTGTCCAGGCCGTAGGCAGACGCGGGCGTGTTGTGATCTCCGTTGAAGGTAGGCTGGTAGAGCCGGTTATACCCGACACGGAATTCGTTGACCCAGCGGGAATTCGGCACCCAAGCGTAGGAGCCTCCGACGACTTGTGCGCGGGTGTGCAGGATCGACTTCCAGAACGTTTGAAGTTCGGGCAGATCTTCCACAGGGCCGCCGCTATTGCCGAAGAAATACATCCCATTGACGGTGTGATGGTCATTGATGTGGTAGTCGATTTTCCCGATCGCGTTGTCCGACGTGATGCTGTTTGGAAATCCGTTAGGGATGCCAACGCTTGTCGTGTTGTTTGTTGGGAAGCCCTTCCCATTGCACGTAACCGGCGGCCCCAATGTGCAACCGGCAACCGTTAGACTCGGTGTGCTGATCGGAATTCCTTTCGCCTGGAGGTCGGCAATCGCATTGGGAATGCTGTTAGCGCAGTCGCCTGCGATCGCCACGCAATTCCCTGCATCAGGCAAAGCGAGCGTCGTCGGCACGTTAACGCCAAAAGTGTTTCCCACCGTGTACTGCTGTCTTTCGTAGGCACCGAAGAAGAACAGTTTATCTTTCACAATCGGACCGCCGGCCGTAACGCCCCACTGTTCTAGTTCTCGCGGCGTCTTAGCGTTGCCGACGGTGTTGAAAAAGTTGCGCGCGTCGAGAGGGGTATCGCGTCCGAAGGCGTAAGCCGTACCATGAAGGTCGTTCGTGCCGGACTTTATGCCGACGTTCACGATCGCGCCCGGCTTCCAGCCGTACTCGGCCGGCGGATTTTCCATCAGGTTAAATTCCTGGATGGCATCGATAGGCAAGATAGTGGCGGAATCTCCCGCGATGCTGGCGCCGTTGATGATGCCCTGGCCGGAGTAAGGCTCACTGTTGAACAAGCCTTCAATAAAGTACGCGTTGTCCTCCGCACGAAGGCCATTGGTGCTTGTGGTGGAAAAGCCGCCGCCGGGATAGCGCACCACGCCAGGACGCAGTTGCAGCAGGTTCTCGTAGTTGCGCCCATTCAGAGGCAGGTCGTTGATCGTTTCGTTGCTAAGAGTCCCACCGAGAGTGGCGCTGGTGGTGTTCAGCAGGGGAACTTCCTCGGTCACTGTGATTGTTTGCGTTGCATCGCCCGCCGGAAGCGAAAAATCGATGCGGACATCCTGGGCGACTTCCAGAAGAATGTTCTGTCGCTCGACGGTCTTGAACCCTTTGGCTTCGGCGCGGAGTTTGTAGGTACCGGGAATGAGGTCTGACGCAACATATTCGCCCGCGTCGTCGGCGCTGAGAGTGCGCGTGACACCGCGCTGCATGTCCGTGATTGTGACAGTCGCTCCCGGCAGCACTCCGCCCGATTGATCCTGAACAGTTCCGAGGATGCGGCCGGTAGTTGTTTGTGCAGGCAAGGCTGCGGAGACCACAAGAAAGAGCACCGCTGCAATCGCAACCCGCGAAACAATAAGCGCGCCGAGGCGCGCTGCAATGCCTGACCGGAACGAAATGGAAGTCATCCAAGCCTCCTCAACCAATGGGAATTGGCTGTCCCCCCACCGAATGGTGCGGCGACTGTACCACCTGATGGTTAGGCCATGTCAAGAGGTTTCGGAGGTTTTGACAATGCAGAGTATTGAAAATAATAATGCTAGTGGCTGCTAAAGCGCCTCTTGACACGATAATCGGCTGATGTGGTAGAGTGGTCCGACCAGATAACCTTACGAGTTGGTCCTAGGGTTGGCGGGCTGCGGCTCGGCGGTCGGAAACGAATTACTCCCGGAGGGAAGAAGCAAATGGCGATCGCGAGCATCAATCCCGCGAACGGTAAGTTACTCAAGTCGTTTGAGCCGCTCTCAGACGCGCAGATTGAAGAGAAAATTGTCCTGGCGTGCAAGACATTCAAGGAATACAAAAAGGTGCCGTTTTCAGAGCGGGCGACAATGATGTTGCGCGCGGCTGATATTGTCGAAAAGGAAAAACAGACCTTTGGCCGATTGATGACTCTCGAGATGGGCAAACCATATCGCGCAGCAGTGGACGAATCTGCCAAGTGCGCGTCGGCCTGCCGCTACTACGCCGAAAATGCCGAGCGATTCCTGGCGGACGAGGCCGTAGTGACGTCTGCGAAGAAGAGCTACATCCGCTACCAGCCGGTCGGACCGGTACTGGCCGTCATGCCGTGGAATTTTCCTTTCTGGCAGGTGTTCCGATTTGCCGCGCCGGCGCTTATGGCGGGCAACATGGGCCTCTTGAAACACGCTTCGAACGTGCCGCAATGCGCGCTGATGATTGAAGACATCTTCCGCAGGGCAGGTTTCCCCGCGGGCGCATTTCAAACGCTGCTGATCGGTTCCGACAAAGTGGAAGGCATTCTGGCCGATCCGCGTATCGCTGCGGCAACGCTCACGGGTAGTGAAGGTGCGGGAATACAGGTGGGTGTCGCTGCCGCGAAAAGAATCAAGAAGGTTGTGCTGGAACTCGGCGGGAGCGATCCGTTCATTATCATGCCCAGCGCCAACTTGGAGGAAGCCACCACGACCGCGGTGAAGGCGCGCGTCCAAAACAATGGTCAGTCCTGCATCGCGGCCAAGAGATTCATTGTGGCCGAGAGCATCGCAGCCGAATTCGAAAAAATGTTCGTCAAGAAGATGGAATCGCTCAGAGTCGGTGATCCATTGGACGAAAGTACGGAGTTGGGCCCACTCGCGACAGCCGATGGCGTCGAGACGCTGGATGTCGATGTGCAGAAGACGATCAAGGCTGGAGCGCGGCTCCTCACCGGCGGCAAGCGCATGGAAATCCCGGGCAATTATTACGCGCCGACCGTGCTTGCGGACATACCCAAAGGTTCGCCAGCAGAGTGCGACGAACTGTTCGGCCCGGTGGCCTCGATATTTCGCGCCAAGAATCTTGATGACGCGATCCGAATTGCAAACAGCAGCCCGTTCGGCCTGGGCGCAAGTGCCTGGACGAACGACGCAGCCGAACAGGAGCGTCTCATCAACGAACTTGAATCGGGAATGGTGTTCATCAACAAGATGGTGGCTTCCGACGCTCGCGTGCCATTCGGAGGCGTGAAGCGTTCCGGGCACGGCCGCGAATTGGGCGTTTACGGAATTCGCGAGTTCACAAATATCAAGACAGTCTGGATCCAGTAGGTGTTTGCGATGCGATCGCATTCGGATTTGCGGGATTCCAGCGGCTGTACGCTCAAGGTCGCCACGGAGGAAAATATCAAGATCACGTTCAGCGAAGAATGGAGCTTACCGAAATGCTTGTGACCGCGACTGCTGGGCCCAAGCGTTGGGGAGTATGCATGTATAAGACCGTGCAGTCTTCTCGTCTTTACGAACAAATTGTGCAGCAGATAGAGGATTCAATTTCAGAGGGTGCCCTCAAGCCCGGGGATCAGCTGCCAGCGGAGCGCGATCTCGCCCGTCAATTTGGCGTCAGCCGGACCGCCGTGCGCGAAGCAGTTAAGGCGCTGCGCGAAAAGGGATTGGTTGCGGCGCATCCAGGACGCGGGACTTTCGTCACCAACGGCACGACTCAAGTGATTCGCCAGTCGCTCGATCTAATGATGAAGATTGGGCAGGTTGACGGCATGCCGCACTTAGCTGAAATCCGGCAAATTCTGGAGCCGGAAATCGCGGCGCTCGCAGCCGCGCGCATCGAAGAACAACACCTTGCCATGATGCGGGAAGCATATGGCGTCATGGAGAAGTCCCTGAACGATCCGGATGCGTACATCGAAGCGGATCTGGACTTTCATCTGGCGCTCGCCGAAGCCGCGGGGAATCCTTTAATTCTTTCCTTGATTGACTCGATCGTGGGGCTGTTGCGCGAGCAGCGTATCAAGATATTCCACGTGGATGGCGGACCGGAAAGAGGTCAATCGCATCATAAGCGCATCTTGGAGGCCGTGGAAGCTCGCGACGCCGAGAAGGCTCGTGCGACGATGCGCGCGCACTTGAAGCAGGTCCGCGAAGACGGACAAGTTGTTCCGCAAGTTGAGCGCCGTGTAGCAGCTCGGCGCGCTCGATAGGACCACGGGAGATCTTCTACGATGGCTAACTTAGGATTTGTCGGCTTAGGTGTGATGGGCGGCGAGATGGTAAACCGGCTGCTTGAGAAGGGCCATCGCGTCACCGGTTACAATCGCACCCGCGCCAAGGCGCAGCGATTGATTGACCGAGGGATGCGCTGGGCCGGCTCGCCACGTGCCGTCGCTGAAGCTGCTGAATTCACATTTTCAATGGTGACCAATTCGGCCGCGCTCGCTGCCGTCACCGATGGGCCAGACGGAATTCTTGCCGCGTTGAGCACAAACAAAATCCTGATCGACATGAGCACGGTCAGCCCCGAGTTCAGCCGTGCCCTTGCCGCCAGAGTTCGCGAGAAGGGCGCGGACCTGGTGGACGCTCCTGTCTCAGGCAGCGTGATTACTCTGCAACAGGGAAAGCTGTCCGTGATGGTTGGCGGGCGCCGCGAAACTTTTGACCGCATCAAACCGGTGCTTGATGACATCGGTCCCAAAGTCACCTACGTCGGAGAAAACGGACTGGCTCTTTCGATGAAGATTGCCACGAACCTGAGCCTCGCGGTTCAGATGCTGGCGTTTTCAGAAGGCGTTTTGCTCGCGGAAAAAAGCGGAATTGCTCGCGAGACTGCGGTTGATGTGTTGGTTCACAGCGCCATCGCATCGCCCATGATTCAGTATCGCGGCCCGTTCATCCTTAAAATGCCGCCGGAAGCGTGGTTCGACGTGAATATGATGCAGAAAGACATGCTGCTGGCACTGGAACTCGGCCGTCAGAAGAATGTGCCGTTGCCGACTACGGCCGTGACCAACGAATTTCTCACCGCCGCTCGCGGTATGGGGAAGGAAAAGCAGGATTTTGCAGTCGTGTTCGATGTGCTCGCACATATGTCAGGGGTCGAGAAATGACGATCGCCGCCGATCGGGCAACGACGGATCCAAAGCTCGGAATTGAAAAGCTGCTGCGCATGTATCGCCAGATGTCCGCCATCCGTCTGTTCGAGGAGCAGGTAAACGACCTGTACACGCGCGCGCTGATGCCTGGCCTGGCACACCTCTACGTCGGCGAAGAGGCGGTGGCCGTCGGAATCTGTGAAGCCCTCCAGCCGGATGATTACATCACCAGCACACACCGAGGGCACGGTCACTGCTTAGCGAAAGGCGCGTCGCCCGATCGCATGTTTGCCGAATTGCTCGGTAAGGAAGCGGGCTATTGCAAGGGCAAGGGCGGTTCCATGCACATCGCGGACCCGACCACCGGCAACCTGGGGGCAAATGCGATTGTCGCGGGAAGCGTTGGCATCGCCACCGGCGCGGCATTTTCCGCCAAGCATTTGGGAAACAAGCGAGTCGCCGTCTGCTTCTTCGGCGAAGGTGCTCTCGGGCAAGGCGTTCTTTACGAAGAGATGAATCTCGCGGGGCTTTGGAATCTTCCGGTTATTTACGTCTGCGAAAACAATATGTACACCGAGTACACGCATTTCTCGGAAACAACTTCGGGTGATATTCCGGCCCGCGCGACTGCTTTTGGCCTGCGGGCGGAAACCGTGGACGGGCAGGATGTGCGAGCAGTGTATGCCGTCACACAAAAACTCGTCGAGCGAGCCCGGCAGGGGAAAGGCCCTGGATTCCTGCTGTGTAATACGTACCGTTATCGCGGCCATCACGTCGGCGACATCAACCGCGAATATTACCGGCCGAAGCAAGAAGAGCAGCAATGGATGGCCGAACGCGACCCCATCAAGCGATTCGCCGATTGGCTGATTCGGGAGAATCACTCGGACGCTGCTGCCCTCGACCGCATTCAAGCCGAAATCAAAGCAGAAATGGAACGAGCCGTTAAATTCGCGGTCGACGCGCCTTATCCAATTCCGGCGGAAGCGGAGCAAGATGTCTATGCCTGAGACCATGACCGCACAGCGAGAAATCACCTTCGCGGAGGCTGTGCGCGAAGCGCTAGCGGAAGAAATGCGGCGTGATTCGCGCGTTTGTATATTCGGTGAAGACGTCGCGGAAGCCGGTACACCGTTCAAAGTTCTCTCAGGTTTGGTGGAAGAATTTGGCACGCAACGCGTGATCGATACGCCGATTTCGGAAGCCGGCTTCACGGGTCTGGCGGTCGGCGCGGCGATGACCGGCATGCGTCCCGTGGTGGACATCATGTTCGGCGATTTCATCACTCTGACAATGGACCAGATGGTGAATCAGGCCGCGAAAGTTCACTACATGTCGGGCGGCAAATGGAAAGTTCCTATGGTCATGCGGACGACGCTCGGCGCCGCCCGGCGCTCCGCCGCGCAACATTCGCAATCGCTGCACGCGTGGTTCAGCCATGTTCCGGGATTGAAGGTCGTGATGCCTTCGACGCCGTATGACGCCAAGGGATTGCTGAAGACCGCGATTCGTGATGAAAACCCGGTGGTCTTTTTTGAAGACAAAATGAGTTACAAACTGAAAGGCCCTGTCCCAACGGAGGAATACACGATTCCGTTCGGCGTCGCCGACATAAAGCG
>DATEVZ010000306.1:0-9928 GCA_035258265.1 Candidatus Acidiferrales bacterium | reverse complement strand
CGAAATAGTTGGTGATGTCGTAATTGGTGGTGCCATTCAGCATGCCGCCGGAAGAATTGATGAGGCGGATGTGTTCCATCTTGCCGGCGTGTTCCGAACCCTGAAACATCATGTGCTCGAAAAGATGGGCGAAACCGCTTCGTCCGTGTGGTTCAAGGCGAAAACCAATTTGATAGTAAACGCCGACCGTGACGACGGGCGCGGAACGGTCTGGCGATATGACCACACGCAGGCCATTTGCGAGCCTCGCGTGTTCGACGGGAATGTGCAGATTCTTCACTTCTGATTCCTCCTGGAATTTTTCAGCGCGCGATCGAGTTGTTTCAACGTCTGGGCGGGATTCTTCGTAAGAACCCTAGCAGAAAGGCGAACCAACGTCGCATAAGAATCGCCGAATTCGTGCGGATGATGGCGCAAAGCGTCGCGGTGCTTTTTGACCGTTGCATAGTCGCCGCGCGCAGTGGGGCCAGTCCACGCGGCACGCGGGCCGTATTTTTCAAAGTTGTCGAGCATCTGGCGCATCAAAGGCATCAACGTTTGAACAGCGTGTCGGCGCGTAAATCCGATTTCGATGAGCACCTGCGCTGCGGCCTCAGTAAGCGCCAAAGCATGACCTGCGACCAGAGTGCCGGCAGCATGGTAGGAGGGTTTGTTGCTGCTTGTAACGATCACCGGAACGCCGCCCAAAATGCGCGCGATCCCGCTGGCCATGCGGAGCGCACGAGGCTCACCTTCGACGGCAAATATCACGCCCTTCAGGCTCGGCTGTGACCGCTTTGTGAATGTTTGCATAGGATGAATGGAGCCAACAGCGGCGCCACACCGGGCGAGCGGCCACAGAACCGAACTGTCCAGCGCGCCGCTGGCGTGCAGCACAACTTTTCCCCGGCAGCTCCTACCGGCGACACTCGCCAATTTGCGGGCCGCGTCGGCAAGCGCGTCATCCGGCGTGACCAATAGAATAACATCGGCATCGATTACCTCGCGCGTGAGAGTGGAATACGGCGTGCCTGCGCCAATCGAGCGGACGGCAGCACGCGCGCTGGCCGCCGAGCGCGTGACGACCGAGCCGATACGCCATCCGAGACGGCGGAGACGACGGCCGAGCGTGCGGCCGAGGCGTCCTGCGCCGACGATGGAAACAGAGCGCGCCATGCAAGGTGATAGCATAGCGTGTTCGTTCGCGACACGCTGGAGGATATTCTACCTTGCATTGGTTCTGGATCGGATTCCTAGGACTGGTCGCATTTATTTGGTTCATACAGTCCATTGATCTCGCGTTTGGCGCCCTATCCATTCCCGCGTTGACGAGCGTAGCCCCCCTAAACGATGCGAATTGCCCGAGCGTCTCCGTTCTTTTTACGGCGCGCGACGAAGCAGAAAAATTGCCCGCCGCACTGGAGACGTTCCTCGCGCTGGATTATCCGAAATTCGACGTGATCGCCGTGAACGATCGTTCCGAGGACGAGACGGTAGGCATCTTGCAGCGCGCTGCACAAAGGGACCTGCGACTGAAAGTCATAAGCATTTCTTCACTTCCCGCGGGCTGGCTTGGCAAACCGCATGCGTTGCAGGAAGCGTACGACCATTCGACTGGAGAATGGTTGATTTTTACGGATGCTGATGTGCACTTCGAACCAGACGTAGTGCGGCTCGCGATTGCACTGGCTGAACAAAGACACTGGGACCACATGCCTTTGCTGTGCCACGCGAAGATGTTTTCAGTCGGCGAGAAGGTTGCGATGACCTTCTTCGGGATGGCTTTTATGCTCGGTGTGCGGCCGTGGCGCGCGAGTAATCCAAAATCGGGCAGCTATGTTGGCATCGGCGCGTTTCAATTGATACGGCGCAGCACCTACGAAAAAATCGGCGAGCACCAGCGTCTGGCCATGGAAGTCGTGGACGACGTAAAACTCGGAAAGTTGGTGAAGGAAGCTGGGTGCTCGTCCGGGATCGCCAGGTCCGGTACTTTGGTAAGCGTTTACTGGCACGCAGGCGTGCGGAATATCATTCGGGGAACAACCAAGAATTTTTTCGCGACGACCGGATTCAGTTTGCCGACCGTCTGCGTCCAGATACTCGGGCTCTTGATGTTGAGCGTGATGCCTTGGATGGCGTTGCCCTTTGTGCATGGATGGGCGCGCCTGTTTGCGGCGATTGCCGTTGCGCTCGCGATTTGTGCCGAGGGTGGCGTCGCGATCGAAAATGGCGTCTCGCCACTCTATGCCTTGACGCATCCGATCGGGGCACTGATTTTTGGTTGGATGCTGGCGCGGTCCACGATTGTGACTCTGTGGCAGGGCGGGATTACCTGGCGAGGGACGTTTTATCCATTAGAGGAGTTAAAGCGCGGAGTGGTGTGACGGTATTGACTCAACTCAAAAGGTTTAACAATAGAGGACACAGCGCACAGAGAAAGCCGATCCGACGGTAGAGATCCTATTTGAAAAACGAGTAGCCGATGAAGAAGATGTGCACGTCCACGCCGGGATTGTAACTGTGACGATAGGCATTGGAAATGTGCTGGTATTTGTAGCCGAAGCGCCAGGCGCGGTTGCGCGCTGAATTGAACCAGTCCACTCCTGTTTGAAAATCAAACGTGAAATTGAATTGCGTGCCGCCTGGGATGTCCACAGGGACCGGTCTGACGGACGCGACAAATCCGGCGGTGGAGGCGATGAAGGGCTCCAGGCGATGCTCGCGGCGGAAATTCAGTTTCAGACCTAAAGGGCTGAGTCCGCCGCCATAGACGGTTTCGTGTCCGTTGGTGCAATAGCCGTTCACATTGGTTGATTGTTGGCACGGAACGTATTTGAATTGGCGCAGAGTTTCGACGGGCACGATATCCAGTGTGTATTGGAGCGCGGTCGACGGCTTGTCGTACAAAGTTCGGGCATAGCGTAGCGCGAAAGCTCCCAGTTGGCGATCAGACGTGGAGCCGAAGATTTGGGAGTTGGCGAACGAATAGCCGCCCCAGACGCTGAATTCATTGCCGGGAGGATACAGCGGCGCGGGTTCAGATTGAGGCTGAGGTTGATTTTGAGAATAAACGGGAACGGAAAACCCCAGCGCAGCGATTGCAAAAAGCAAAAATCGAGATATGCGCGCTCCAGCTGCCGAAGGGATTTTGTTCAATGGTATTCTCTCGCTCCCTGTGGTGAGTTCAGGATTTTCTCGAGACTTTGGCTGCGCGCGATCTTTTTTTGACTGATGGTGCTTCCGGGCTGGAAGGTAGCTTCGTTGCTGAGACAACGGAGGATGGGATCTCGTAGGCTGCGCCGGATTCTTCAGTTTTTGCAGCCGCGCTCGCGCTTGCTGCGAGACCGGGTGCATCCGGCGGCGCTGCAGATGTTGAATCCGTCGCGGGCGAAAAGATGGCTCCGAGGTCGCGTTGCTTGAGGGCGCGGACGCGATCGCGCAGGGCTGCGGCGCGTTCAAAGTCGAAATTTTTGGCGGCCTCGCGCATTTGGGTTTCGAGTTGCGCGACCACCTGGACCAGATGGGCTTCCGTCGTGATGTCGCCGATGACGGCGTCGTCCACCGGAACAGGAAGATAATCGGCTTCAATGATGCGGGCGAGCTGCATGTCCACCGATTTGATGATGGATTGCGGCGTGATGTTGTGTTCGCGGTTGTAGGCTTCCTGCTTGGCGCGGCGGCGGCTCGTTTCACCAATGGCTTGGCGCATGGAATCGGTCATGGTGTCCGCGTATAAAATTGCGCGGCCTTCGAGGTGGCGCGCGCAGCGGCCCATGGTTTGGATCAACGACGTGGCGCTGCGGAGATAGCCCTCTTTATCGGCGTCCAGAATGGCAACGAGCGAAACTTCGGGAAGATCGAGGCCCTCGCGAAGAAGGTTGATGCCGATGAGTACGTCGAACTCGCCGCGACGCAAATCGCGCAGGATGCGCACGCGTTCGAGCGTTTCAATTTCGGAGTGCAGATAGCGCACACGGATGCCTACTTCAGCAAAATACTCGGCGAGGTCCTCGGCCATGCGTTTGGTGAGCGTGGTGACCAGGATGCGTTCGTTGCGCGCAGTGCGCTGCCGGATCTGCTCGAGCAGGTCGTCCACTTGTCCCTTCACGGGGCGGACTTCGACTTCCGGATCCACAAGACCCGTGGGACGAATCACCTGTTCGACGACCACGCCGCCTGTCTTGGTCAGCTCGTAGGGGCCCGGAGTCGCGGAAACGTAAATGACTTGATTGGTGCGATGCTCGTATTCCTCGAAGGTGAGAGGACGATTATCGAGCGCCGAGGGCATGCGGAAACCGTAATTCACAAGCGTTTGTTTGCGCGAGCGGTCACCGTGATACATGGCGTGAAGCTGCGGGACGGTCTGGTGCGATTCGTCCACGACCAGCAAGGAATCGGACGGAACATAATCGAGAAGCGTGGGGGGAGCCTCTCCCGGCAAGCGCCCGGAAAGATGTCGCGAATAATTTTCGATACCGTGGCAATACCCGATGGTGCGCATCATTTCGATATCGAAATGAGTGCGCTGCACGATGCGTTGCGATTCCACGATTTTTCCCTGCCGGCTCAACTCGCCTTTCCACCAATCGAGTTCTTCGTAGATGTTCTGAATGGCCCGTTCTTTTTGGTCGGCGGGAAGCACGTAGTGCGTTTTCGGGTAGATAGGCTGGCGAGTGATCTCGCCTTCGCGCGTGATACGGATTTGCCCGGTGAGGGGATCAATCTTCCGAATATTCTCGATTTGGGTGCCCCACATCTCGATGCGCACGGCGAGATCGTCGTAGGGCGGATAGATTTCGATCATGTCACCGCGGACGCGGAACGTGCCGCGACGGAGGTCTTCGCCGCGTTCGTACTGGATCTCTACCAACTTACGGAGGATTGCTTCGCGCGTGATGGACATGCCCTTTTCGAGCAGCAGCATCATGCCGTAATACGCTTCCGGCGAACCGAGGCCGTAAATGCAAGATACAGAGGCCACGATGATGACGTCGCGGCGCTCGAAGAGCGAGCGGGTGGCGCTCATGCGCAGCTTGTCGAGTTCATCGTTGATGGTGGATTCTTTTTCGATGTAAGTGTCGCTGGCCGGGACGTAGGCTTCGGGCTGATAGTAATCATAGTAGCTGACGAAATATTCCACCGCGTTATCCGGGAAGAAGGACTTGAACTCGTGGAAAAGCTGCGCAGCGAGGGTCTTATTGTGCGCGAGGACAATGGTGGGACGGTTGATTTCTTCGATAACCTTCGCGACGGTAAAGGTCTTGCCTGACCCGGTGACGCCAAGAAGAACCTGGTGACGGTCGCCGTCATTGACCCCGCGGACCAATTGCGAAATGGCTTGAGGCTGGTCGCCGCGGGGATCGTAGTCGCTGGCTAGTTTGAAATTCATGGCCGGGCCCTCAGGGCGCGCAATGCGCTAAGTTCAAAATTACCATTATACCTTATGCCGCAAGTGGACTTTTGCCGGACATCGACAGACCGCAATCGTGGGATCCCTCGCTGCGCTCAGGATGAAGGTAAACAGCGTTCGGTGCGCTGCAAGGTCGGTGCTGGTCAGATGCTAGGCCGAGCTTGGGGAGCCGGCTCCGCGTCGGGCGTGTTTGGCGACAGTAAGGTGATTTCGGATTGGCTTTCGACGTGACCTACGTAGTGCATCTTCGAACCTGAAAGAGCGCTTACGATTTCGAAATCCATGTTCTGCGTGGAGGTTTGAGTGGAACGGGTAATCATGCCATTTTGCAGCGAAATCGCGTCGAGGCTCTCGCCGTTTCCGGTCCATGTGCCGGACGTGCGCAGGCCATTGTGGCGATAGTCGTCCGGAGTGGCATCGGGATTCGTGGAGCCGTGGCGGAGGATTTCAAAACGGGTGATGACGATGGCGCAGAGTGAGGCGTCTTTGGGGGCGGGCTGTGCCGTGGGCGCCGGTTTATCGGGAGATTGGCAAGGCTCGTCGCGCAAATAGGTGGATTCGGTGCGCGAAATCAGGCCGGCAAGGGGTGCATTTTCGACAGGCCGTTCGTTGTTCCACTTTTGCCCAATGGCAATCCCTTCCCGAGGCAATTTTGCGCTGGCGGAAAGACCGTTGATCCAAGCATGAACGGTGGCCGCGGCGGAAGGATTGGAGAAAACGTCATCGAGTCCCGTGATTTTGGAAACCTCGCCGGTGGGCTCGATCGTAAACTCCATGGAACGGCCCTGCAGGCGATTGTATTGATTCTCTAGCGCATCGGCCGCGGGATCGTATGCGTCGCTTTCGGTAGTGGCACTGGCTTTTTCGTAGGTGACGCGAAGGCGGACCGCACCCAGGGCGCCGTTGGGGCCGGACTGGGCGTCTACAACGTCCAGGCGAAGTTGCAAATCGGAAATCTGCTTCAGTTGGGCGGCGGCTTCGGGATTCACTACCGGAGTCGTGGTGTTACTGGTGGTGGTTGTGCGCGTTTCAATCTGGTAGCGGAACGTCTGGCCGGTGGTGAATTTTGGAATCAGATGGATGCGCTCGGAAGGGTTTGCGCTTGGTGCTACAGCAAGGATTACGACCATGGCGAACGCGGCGAAGCAGGACTCCGCAGCTGGCGTTGTGAAACGACACTTGTGTGCGCTGAACGTCCGGTCCATGGGCTTGAACGCTAGCATAGGGCGTTCGAGGAGGTAAACCCGGACAAGGTTGGTTTCAAGGCTCGCTCGGTGTCTGGCGCATTGGCTTGATTGTGGGTGCCTCTAGAGGGCCAGTGAGTATGAATGTGCCATTTGCTGCAGAACGGGTCGATGCGGTGGTTGGAATGTCATCCTCAGAGGCCGATAACGCGCGTAAGCGCAGATCGAGATTGCGACCGAAGTCGACAGCGCCGGAACCGGCGATTTCCTGGTTCGGTCCGACAAAGGCCAGATGTTCGAACGCGACCTTCCCATCGTGGCAGGCAAATTCGGCCGAGGCCTCGCTAAACGAGCTGCTGCCTGGCACGGCTTCCCCCCGGCGCAACGATTCCATGAGGTTCAGGGCGCCGAGTTGCGCATCGGTGATGCTGGCGTTGCCTCGACATTCGAGCGATGAAATCAGGTCTGCGCGATCGGTGCCGTGGAAACTGAAGGTTAGGCCGCCGGAAGCGGAGCCAGCAAACAGATTATCGAGCGAAGAAATTGGAGCGGCGAAAGCGCTGACGTCAATATGGGAATAGTCGAGGTCAATACGATAAGAAGGCACTGCGGCTAGTTGCGCATCGACAGAGCCCTCGAAATTGCCACCGTACGACTGCGCTTTTGCCGCAGAGAGCTGTACGTGGCGGCCTCCAATTTTCAAATCACCTTGCAAATGGCGGATTACAAGTGGCGCGAGCAAGAATTGATCGACGGTGATTTGCCCCTGGGCCCGAAGATTTTCGGGGACGGCGTTCACCGGCGAACTGGGATTTAGGAACGGCAGCATGCGATCGAGAAAGCTCTCACGCCAGCGCGGATTGAGCCAGCGATCCAGGTCAGAAGTCGCGAGGTGGTCCGCCGCCAGCGCGAACTGCCATCCGGTGTCATCGTCGTGACGATCGAGAGCGCCAGTCCAACGAGCTCCAAAGGCGTCGGCAGATGTTAGGGCGATGTGGCGCAGGCCTGGTTTCAAATCTGCGCGCGCCCTGATTTGCCTGATAGGCTGATTCAGAAATGGTGTAAGAAGCGAAGCGCCTGTTGATTCCCCTCCCCATTCGATCGTGCCAAGAGCCTGGGTTTGCCAGGGGAAGGTTGCGCCTTGCCAGCGCAGGTCGCAATGGATCGGGCCAGCGAGGTCCCAGCCGCGCGAAATATTCCATCCCAGCACACCAGCGGTAGCCACGAGATCGCGAACTTGCACGAGGTTGCCCGACACATGATAAGTGAGAGATTCGCGCGATCCCGCGTGCGCGATGGTTTCTAAATGGAGCGAGCCGTCCGAAGTTCCGTAGGACACCGTCGAGGGCAAGAGTGTGAATATTTCGTGGTCGTAGCGGAATTGTGTCTGCCCGAGGTGCGCAGGCACGCGCAGCCGAGTGCTCGTGAGGTCCGCGTTGGAAATTGCACCTGCCGCTGAAGTCAAACGCGGCGGCCAAACGGAGAGATCCGCATGCACGCTGGCCGAGCCTCGCAGCGACGCATCGTTTGCGACATCGGAATGAAATGCGCGAATCCAGGTGAGAACATCGTTGAGCTCCACCCGCGACTGGGTGATTTCGATCTGGTCAGGCGAAGCGATTTGACTCTTGGACGGCGGTTGGAAACCCGTGGGCGTTTGCCAGGAGAACCTCGCGCGGGCACGCGCCCAAGAATGAGGAGCCTCGAGTGTCGCTTCGGAGACGTCCAATCCAGATCCGAGCGGGTACAAGGTCATCTTCGCGTTCAAGTTGAGTGCGGGATTATCGGGACGAAGAGCCAGATCCCAACGATGCAACTGGCGGAGCTCGGCATGCATTTGCAGAATCCAGTTGTCGCTTTCCGTGTCGGCATGCATCGTCACGGCAAGATTTCCGCGCACGCCGAAATCATAGCCGCGCGCGAGGCGCAGAACGTCCGAAAGCGAAGCATTACCCCACGCCAGGTCGAGTACCGCAGGGCGCAGACGAGAGGAAGTGCCGCCCACACGGCCCGAAACATAAATCGTACCGGCCTGTTGGAGGACCACAGCGGCGCGCGTAGGCACGGCCGCGAGGTTCATCGTCCAGCGTCCCTGGCCATCCGGCTCCAGGTAGCCATTGACGTTGACCAAAGCGAACGGAAGCTTTTCGCTGACGCGCTTAAAATTGATCCGGCCGGAGTCCACCTCAATGCGGCCAAAGCGAACCGTTGGATGCATAGGGGACGGACCGCTCGAAGCGGCACCGTTTGGCTTCGGGAGCCATTCCGCGACGTTCCAATCTCCGTTCGCGTTGCGAACTAGATTCACGCTGGGATTCACCAGCGAGATCGTACCTAGTTGCAAGTGTCCGCGAAAAAGACTCTGCCAGCGAAGCCTCACCGTGAGCGACTCAGCGCGCAGAAAATATTCGTATCCGAACCGGGGGTCGTCGCTGAAGGTAACGGATTGAGCTTGGAGGGCAGGGCCGCCCCACAGAGAGAAATCATAGCGGCCTACTTCGACGCTTCTTCCGAAAACCGATTCCAAGCGCGCGGTCAGTTTTTTCTGCAGACGCGTATGACGAATGAGAAGAGAGATTCCGACGTCCACAACCCACAAGAAGACGACCAACACGAGTATGTACTGGGGCCAGCGAGTCCAGTGGCGAGGTCGCGGCACCGCATCGATGGGTTCGGTTTGTAGCGCTGGCTCGAACAGTGTTTGTGACATGGCCACGCAGCCTGTGGTGTCCATGATACACAATCCTTCAGGTGGGCTGCTGCTGAGTCGGGATTTTCGACATGGGAGAAAGCTGGTTCAGAGAAAACCGGCTCTCCCAAGAGCGCGGGCGCCGGATCGCGATGCACCTCTGGAGACTAACTGCTAGTGGACTTCGCGGAGCATTCGGTGCCAGCGGGTTCTGGTGCGGAGATGCCTTAGAGTTTCGATGATGCCTTGCAGAATGCCGTAGGCGCCGCGGGATCTGTAGTCATCGGGCGTGGCTTGCACCGACCAGTAGATCAGCATCGGGCGTCCCATAATGGCATCACGGTCAACGAAGCCCCAATAGCGGCTGTCCAAACTACGATCGCGATTGTCGCCCATGGCGAAGTACTCATTTTCGGGTACCACCAATTCGCTGTGTTCCACATGATTCAGAATCTGCGAGGCCCACTCGGGACGCACGGCAGCCCGGAGAAAATAGCGGTTCGTGGGTGGAAAGTTATCGCCGAAGGGATCCTCGTAATTGGGATCGTGGACGACGTAAGGCTCATTGAGTCGTTCGCCGTTGACGTAAACCTGCTGGTTGATGATGCGAATGCGATCGCCGGGCAGACCGATCACACGTTTTACGTAGTGCGGATGGTCGTCAAA
>DATEVZ010000305.1:0-11346 GCA_035258265.1 Candidatus Acidiferrales bacterium | reverse complement strand
GCGTGGATGTTTGTGCTGGGTGGGAGGGCGAAATCGATCGCGGAAGGTCGCCAACTGGCGGCGGAAATGATTGCTTCGGGGCGCGCGCGTGATACATTCCGCGAGGTTATTCGCTTGCAGGGTGGGGATGTGAAGGTTGTGGATGATCCGGGCCGTTTGCCACGCGCTCGACATACTGCACGAGTGGATGCGCCGCGCGCCGGTTATATGACCGCGATTCACTGTGAACAGGTTGGCGTTGCCAGCATGCTGCTGGGCGGCGGCAGAGAGAAGAAGGAAGATTCCGTGGACCCGAGTGTGGGCCTCGTGCTGGAAAAGAAAATCGGGAACGCGGTGAAGGCCGGCGAGAACCTCTGCACCGTTCACTACAATCTGGATTCGCACCTGGTTCACGCGATGCGATTGCTCTCTGAAAGCTTTGAAATTGGGGACCACGCCCCGCCTGCTGTGCCGCTGGTGCGCAAGGTTATCGGTGCCGGAGATTTCGCGTGACGCCGGCTAGTGTGTAGAGGAGGCTCCATCGCATGCATCGCCTTGTAGGCGTCCTGGGAATGACTACGATGATGGCGCTGGCGTTTCTGTTTTCCACGAATCGCCGCGCGATTCGTTTGAAGACGGTAGCGTGGGGACTGGGCCTGCAAATCGTGTTCGCGTTTCTGGTGATCAAATGGACCTATGGCCAATGGATATTTCAGAAAGCCGGCGCCGGCGTGAACTGGGTTCTCGATTTCGCATTCGTAGGTTCCGAATTCGTTTTTGGAAGCCTGGGCAAGAAAGGCTCGCCCATGGGTTTCTTCCTGGCGTTCCAGGTGCTGCCAACGATCATTTTCATCGCTGCTGTTTTCGCACTGCTGTACTACTTCGGCGTGATGCAATTCATCATCAAGCAGGCCGCAAAGGTAATGACTGGACTGATGGGCGCGAGCGGCGCGGAATCGCTCAATGTCGCTGCGAGCATCTTCATGGGCCAGACCGAAGCGCCGCTGACGATTCGGCCCTTTCTGCCGGAAGTGACTCAATCCGAATTGATGACGATCATGACCAGCGGAATGGCTCACGTATCCGGCGGAATCATGGCCGCCTACATCGCGTACGGCATCGAAGCCAAGCACTTGCTGGCGGCGGTGATCATGACCGCGCCCGGAACGATTCTGCTTTCCAAGATGTTGGTGCCGGAGACCGAAGTGCCGGTGACTTCGGGGAGAGTCGAGATGGCTCCGCTCGAGCGCGACACGAATGCGCTCGGTGCGATCTCCCGCGGAACCATTGACGGATTGAATCTCGCCGTGAACGTCGGCGCGATGCTGATTACATTCATCGCGTTGATTTTCCTGGTAGATGGCATCTTTGGGGTCGTGCACAACGCGCTAGCCACAATTGGTATTGGTTGGTTTCCTTCGAGCGTGGAGCAAATTTTCGGCTGGCTATTTTCGCCGATCGCCTGGGTGATCGGCATTCCTTGGAACGACTGTCACACCGTTGGAAATCTGCTGGGTCTGCGCATGGTGACCAATGAGTTGGTTGCTTTCCAACGGCTAGGGCCAATGAAAAACGCGATGGATCCGCGGTCGTTTACAATTGCAACGTTTGCGCTCTGCGGATTCGCGAATTTCAGCTCGATCGGAATTCAGATCGGCGGCATTGGCGCGCTGGCTCCGAACAAGAAGGCCGATCTCGCGCGTCTCGGAATCCGCGCGATGGCGGCGGGCACCATGGCAAATTTGATGTCGGCGTCAATCGTAGGGATCATGCTGAAATGACCGCGGCCCGGTCCAAATCGCTGGCGCCCGATTCGGAATACGCGCGTGCTGAACGCGCGGCAAAGTTCATCCTCTCGAAGACGAAGCTACGGCCGCAAATCGCCGTGGTCCTGGGTTCAGGATTGGGCGCCTTCGCCGACGAACTGACAGACGCGACTCGAATCCCTTATGAAAAGATTCCCGGTTTCCCACGTTCTACCGCTGTCGGCCACGCTGGACGCCTGGTAATCGGCAAAGCTGGAAATGTAGCGGTGGCGGCAATGCAGGGGCGCGTGCACTTCTACGAAGGCTATTCGGAGCAGGAAGTTGTGTTTCCAATGCGAGTTTTTGGACGCATGGGAATTCGATCGGCCATTTTGACCAATGCCGCCGGGGGCATCAATCTGGAATTCAAGCAGGGTGCGCTGGTCGTGATTCGCGATCACATCAATTTGCAAGGTACGAATCCGCTGATTGGTCCGAACGACGAGCGATTTGGCCTGCGCTTTTCGGATATGACCACAGCGTACTGGCAACCCTATCGCGAGACTGCGCTGGCCGAAGCGAAGAGGCAGGGGATTGAGGTTTCGGAGGGCGTTTATGCCGCGCTTTCCGGACCCAGCTACGAAACGCCAGCTGAAATTCGTTATTTACGGACGATTGGCGCCGATTTGGTGGGGATGTCTACGGTGCCCGAAGTGATTGTGGCGCGGCACATGGGAATTCGTGTGCTGGGAATCTCGTGCGTAACGAACATGGCCGCCGGCATTCTCGATCAACCGATCAACCACCTCGAAGTGCTGGAAACGGGTGAGCGAGTCAAGGGGCAGTTCATTGCCCTTTTACGCGCCGTACTGCCGCGCATCGCCACCGACAAAAACTAGAGAAAGCGAAGGATTACGTGAGCGATTACGACGCACTCATCACCGCAGCAAAGCAAGCACGCGAAAACGCCTATGCCCCTTTTTCTAATTTCCGTGTAGGCGCGGCGGTTCGTGCGAAATCCGGGCGCATCCACACACGATGCAACGTTGAAAATGCCACGCTCGGCCTCACCTGCTGCGCGGAACGCGTGGCGATTTTCAAGGCCGTGTCCGAAGGGGAGCGCGGGTTCGATGCGATTGCAGTGGTGACCGATGTGGATCGCTTGACGCCGCCCTGCGGCGCTTGCCGTCAGATCATCTGGGAGTTTTGCGGCGACGTTCCAGTGGTTCTCGCCAATCTCAAAGGAAAAGTGGAGGAAGAAACGGCCGGAAAATTACTGGCGCGCCCGTTCGATTCTTCTTTCTTGTAGGGTGGTACCAGGCACCACAGATAAATGCAGACAGACGCAGATAAAGTCAAAAGCAAGGAAAGTGTAAAAAAACGTCCGCACATTCTAATGGAACCTAGTCCGACCGAAGCCTCGCATCTCGAGAACATCGTCACAAGGGCGAACACGACCGTGAAATTGCGAATTCCCGCCCGCTGGAGTCCATTGTTCTCTTCTTCCAGATATTGGTTTCATCTGTGTTTATCTGGGTTCATCTGTGGTGCCGTTTACTTATGGCTTGCGCCCCCGGCGAGCGCGAAAGAAAAAGCTGATCTGCTGGTGATCGGCGGCGCCGTCATCACAATGGATGCGCAGCATCGCGTGATCGAAGATGGTGCGGTGGCGGTGCGGGGCGATTCGATCGTTGCCGTCGGACAAACGGCCGAACTCGAACCCAAGTTCGAGGCGGCCAGAACGATCGACGCGCATGGCGCGATCGTGATGCCAGGACTGATCAACGGGCACGCTCACGCCGCAATGAGCCTGTTTCGAGGCATTGCGGATGACTTGTCGCTCGAGGTTTGGCTGCACAAATACATTTTCCCAGCTGAGGCACGCAACGTCAGCGAGGATTTTGTAGCGTGGGGAACGCGTCTGGGCATTTTGGAGATGCTGCGCGGCGGCATCACCACCTACGCCGACATGTACTATTTCGAGGACGCCGTCGCGCGAGTTACCAAGGAAGCCGGGATGCGCGGGGTGCTCGGCGAGACGATCATTGATTTTCCCGCGCCGGACAACAAGACGCTGCCTCAGGCGTTCGACTACACGCAAAAATACCTCGATCATTGGAAAGGCGATTCGCTGATTGTTGCAGCGGTGGCTCCGCACTCGATGTACACATGTTCGGAAAAGACTTTGCAGGACGCGGCGGCGCTGGCCCGGCGCAATCAGGCGGCCATTTTGATCCACATCGCGGAAGCTCCCTTCGAGTTGGAACAAAGCCGCAACAAGTACGGACTTTCGCCCGTAGCGTATCTGGCGCGCGCGGGCATCTTGGGGCCGGACGTGGTTGGCGCACACTGCATCTGGGTGGATCACGCGGACATTGCGACCCTTGCGCACTTTGGAGTGGGCTGCATTCACAATCCTTCCAGCAATATGAAGACCGCTGCCGGCGTGATGCCCGTCGTGGAAATGCTGGCCGCAGGCCAAGCGATCGGTCTGGCGACTGATGGCGCCGCGAGCAACAACGATCTGGATCTCTTTGAGGAAATGGATCTCGCCGCGAAGCTGCAAAAGCTCGCCAGGATGGATTCCCGCGCGCTGCCCGCCGAACAAGTGGTTGAAATGGCGACGATCACGGGCGCTCGCGCGCTGCACCTTGAAAAGCAAATTGGATCGCTTGAAGCAGGCAAGAAAGCCGACTTGATCTTGGTGGACACCACCGCGCCACACGCAACGCCGATGTACAACGTCTATTCCCAGCTGGTCTATGCGCTGAAAGCCAGCGACGTGAGGACCGTAGTGATCGGCGGAAAAATCGTGATGCAGGACCGGCAGATGCTCACGTTAAACGAGAAAGAGGTTTTGGCGAAGGCCCAGGAATACAAGAAACAGATTGCAGCTTCACTGGCAAAGCCCGCTGCGAACTAGTTCGTTAATCGCGGAGGACCGCGAAACTACTGCGGCGAACGCTAACTCTGAGGACGGGCCACGTTACGCTGGCGTTGAAGTTTCAAAGCCGTGCTGCGCAGCGTCTCCGGTATGTTCTTGTTGGCGGTAAGCTGTTTCAAGTCGGTGGGAGTCAGGCGGGGCAGAAGGTGCAGCGTCACGTCGAGCGGCGCCTTGGGATTTTTCGTGAGATTCCTGGCTACGGTGTAGCTTTTCATGAACACCCGATTGTTTGCGATGAGGCGTAAGACTTCCTGCGAAACGTTGGCCATGGCCGCAAAGTTTTCAATCTCCAGATCAGTAAGCCGCGGCGATTGCAGTACACCTCGTTGAACTATCTTGTTGGGATCGCGGATTAGGAGCATGCGTTCCTCGCGCCCGCCTTTAACAGCGAGCTGTATGCGCTGAACTATGTTCATTGCGGAGAGTCTTTGCAGTAGAGTTTTCCGCTTCTTGACGTCGGGCACGACTTCTGCCGCCGCTTCCTCGATTTCTTTCTCTTCGATTACCGCATTGGTTTCAAATTCCGCGAGGAGTTCCTTTTGCTCGGGCGTGGCTGCCTCCGAATAGGCCAGCGCCGAGCTGAGAGCCGGATAGGAAGTAAGCCGGTCCAGATTATCAAGCAAGACTTGAATTCCGGCGCTGGTCAATTGCGCGGACACACGAGTGACAAATTCGGCCGGGCAAGCGGCATTGGCGGCCAGGGCATCGGCAACCTGCGGCCTCTCGCCGAGATTATCGGCGCAAAATTCAAAAAAACGAGGGTCTGCATCCGGACGTGCGAGGGCGATCAGGAAGGACTCCATCGGTTGGGTCAAGATCGCGTTATGCGCACGTTCTGCGATCGCAGGATCGGCGTCCGCAGCCAATATAGCGAGCAGTTCCGTGCGTTCTTCGCGGCCCAGCGGCGCGCCGGCCGAACAGACCGCCAGTTTTTGTTCCGGCCTTGCGCGGCCGGAAATGATGGCAGCCCGAAGCTCAGCGCTAATGAGGGCCTCCACTCGCAGGGGAACTCTGGCCCGCGGCGGGGCTCGAGACGGCAGCTATCTTCGCATCGGCTGGGTCCGAAGCGGTGGTGGTGTGTGTTCCAGAGGAGGCACGTGCGGGCGCCGAATACGCCGGGTCGCCAGAATGTTTATGCAAGCGCGCAGCGATCTTCGGTCCCAGGTAATGAATCGCTGCCCAGCCCCCGACCAAGATCAAAATCGCGAGAACAACCAGCACAGAAATCCGCGCCCACTTGCGCTGTGGCTCGTCGGGCGGGTCGGCCACGACGCCAGGATCGGGGCGGCCTTTGGTTTGGAGCGCGTATTCGGCGACGAGGCTATCTTCATCCAGGCCGAGGTAGCGCGCGACAGAGCGAATAAATCCGCGATTGAAGACGCCGCCGGGCAATTGCTCCCATTGTTCGTTTTCGAGTGCTTCGAGGAAGCGCGGCGCAATGCGGGTGGCGACTGAAATTTCTTCCAGTGAGACGCCCCGCATTTCCCGCTCGCGCTTGAGTTGTTCGCCGAAAGGTGTCGAAGACATCCGCTGGAACCCGCAACAACAGAAAATATAGGCGTCGGTGGAGAACGTGTCAATGCTGGCCAGAGAGTCGTTAGAAAAGTCCCCTGTTGGCGTTTCGTCAATCGCGCCGCGAACTCCGTTGCAGTGAGCGGAAGGCGTTCCATATAATGAGAGGGTTGCCTAAAGAATTCCCAGACCCGGCCAAAAACGTTCCCATGGAACCGATGCGCAGAGCTACGGACGGAAGACCCTTTGATGGCGTCGAACGCCGTAGAAGCCCGGGTGTCGGCATGGACATCCTTCCGGAATCCTCGAACGAAGTAACGGTATTCCACGAGCTGGGCAAGGCGCTCACATCGTCACTGCAATTAGACCAGGTGCTGCGCACCATCATGGAAAAGATCAACGAGGTGCTGCGGCCGGACACGTGGTCTCTGCTTTTGATGGACGTGGACAAGAAGGAACTCTACTTCCAAATTGCGACGGGGAAGGGCGCTGAATCGCTGAAGGATGTGCGCATCAGGGTCGGCCAAGGATTGGCGGGCTGGGTGGCGGAGACGGGCGAAGCTGTGGTAGTACCGGATACCACGAAGGACTCGCGCTTCTTTGGGCAAGTGGATGCAAAAACGAAAATGGAGACGCGCTCGATCGTCGCGGTACCGGTGCGTTTTCGCGAACAGTGTCTCGGCGTAATCGAACTGATCAATAGCATCGGCCCGGAAGGCTTCAGCGCTCGCGATCTGGCCCTCCTGGAAGCGCTCGCGGACTATGCGGCGATCGCGATCGAAAACGCGCGGCACGTGCAGCGAATCCACGAGTTGACGATCACCGACGATTGCACCAGCCTCTACAACGCGCGCCATCTAAATTTCATGCTGGATACCGAGATTTACCGTTCGCACCGCTACGCCTTCGAATTCTCGCTGATTTTCATCGACCTCGATCATTTCAAAAGCGTGAACGACACGCACGGGCACTTGATGGGTTCGAAGCTCCTCGCGGAAATCGGGCAGGCCATCAAGGACAAGTGCCGGCTGATTGACTTGGCGTTTCGCTACGGTGGCGATGAATTCGTGGTTTTGCTGCCCCAAACTTCCAAGGACAACGCGCTGGGCGTGGCGCGTCGTCTTCACAAACTGATTCGCGAATCCATATGGCTGAAGGAATCCGGAATCAACGCGCGAGTGACTGCAAGCGTCGGCGTGGCTGCTTACCCCAGCGATTCGCGCACCAAGGCTGAACTGCTGCATCTTGCCGACGAGGCCATGTACCTGGTGAAAAACACGACGCGCGATAGCGTGGCCGCCTCCGGCGTGGGCATGCTCCCTCAAAGCAAGTAGTTCCCTCGTTTCATCCTATATCGCACCTCACATTGCTAAGCGGGAAACCTCTCGCCTATACTCGGATTCTAAATCGAATAGAGCCTTCCGTCGGATTCGGGAGAGATTCGTCTGAGAAATCAGGAAGCAGCACGCTACGCACGCTGGGCCGCGTGGGCCGCGGGCTCAATCGCCCTGGTTGTGGCGGGGGTTTACGCGCAGCGCGCTGTCCGAGAGTCCCACGCGCGAGGCGCGGCTAAGCCGCTCGTGCCGCTAACGGTCCAGCAGCAGTCTAATGAATTCTCATTTTCAAAGGTCGAGCAGGATCGAACGCTTTTCACAGTTCGCGCATCGCACGCCACCCAATACAAAGACGAAAATCGCGCGTTGCTCCAGGATGTCTGGATCACGATCTATGGGCGCGAAGGAAATCGCAACGATAATATTCATACCAGCGAGTGCAGCTACGAGCCGAAGTCAGGGAATGTGGTCTGCCAGGGCGCGGTGCAGATCGATCTCGCCAGCACTGACCCTGCGGGCAGCAAGCCCGCCGACAAGGAGTTGCAAGTAACCACGCGCAATTTGTCTTTCAATCGCGACACAGGCGAGGCCTCGACCGCAGAACCTGTCCAATTTCGTTTCGCCGGCGGCCAGGGTCATGGCGTCGGAGTGACTTACAGTTCGCAGAAAGAGATTGTGCGGCTCAACCGTGACGTTGAGTTGGACATGTCGGCTTCGCCCAAGACTGGCGGGCTTCCCATAACGGCAACCGGAAGCAGCCTCGAAATCCGGCGCAACGACCGCATCGTCGAGTTGGACGCTCCCGCCGTCGTGCGCCAGGGCGGCCGCGAACTCTCGGCCGAGAAAATTTCAATCGAGCTGGATGCCGATTTTCACGCACGGCACGCGGTTGCGCAAGGACATCCCACAATTCGCTCCACGGATGCGAAGGGTGAGTTCACGGCCACAGGGAATCAATTCGAAGCGTCTCTCGATCCGGCCGGATGGATCGAGACGATTGTCGCGGATGGAAATGTGGAAGGAGAGCATCGCGCGCCGCATCGCACCGACCAATTTTCGATGAGCCGTGCAGTGTTTGCGATGGAGCCCCAGCATAATGTCGTTAAAACCATGAGGGCGACTGGCAAGGTTGCCCTCGATGCGCGGCAAGGCACCGATTCGCGAAGCCTCAAGACAGAGTCACTCCTTGTAAAGTTCGCTCCAGGCAAAAGCCCGGATCAAGCTCGAATCGAAAGCTCGGAAACGGAAGGCCCAGGCACGATCACGACTAAAAATGGCAATGACACCACGGAGCTCAATGCCAAAAGGTTTATAACGCAATTCAGCAAAGAAGGGCGTCTCGATGAGCTCCTCGGATATTCCGGCGTGGAAATTCGCAGGCAGATCGGCACTGCGCCACCTCAGCAGGTGAATGCCAACGAGCTAATGGCAAAGTTTTCGCCTGACGGCGAATGGCGAACGCTCGATGAGACCGGGGACGTCCGTTTCCAACAAGCGGACCGCCAGGCATCCGCGGAGCGCGCCAATATCGTCCGCGCAACGGACACGATCACGATGGATGGATCGCCGGTTCTTTCGGATGCCATGAGCCGAACGACAGCGGCAAAAGTAACGATCAACCAAAAATCAGGCGAGATTCACGCCGGGGGAGGGGTCGTCTCAACCTATTTGGGCAATGGAGGCGCGAGCGCCGTGAGCCTGGGATCGGGGCCGGGCCATATTTCCGCCGACACACTCACCGGTTCTACAATTTCCGGAGACGTAATCTATTCCGGCCACGCGCGATTGTGGCAGGGCGAGTCGGTTCTAGAGGCGAACCAGATCGAGATCTGGCGCGACGACAAGAAGTTGCAAGCCAGAGAAAACGTCGTGGCTGTTTTCCCCCAAACTTCTACGCCCATGAAGTCATTTGCTGCACCGGTACCGAATTCCACAAGCGCGCCTTCCGGACCCACGCTCTGGACCATTCATGCGCCTTTGCTCACATATTGGGGCGACGCCGGGAAGGCGCATTTGCAGGGAGGCGTCACGGCGGACTCGCAGCAGGGATCAATGCACTCCCGCACTCTGGACGTGTTTTTGGAGCCCTCGTCATCCAAGCTATCCTCGTCCCCGGGAAACGCCTCACAAGCGACTTCCACACAGCCGGCGGCACACCCAGGAGCCGCCTCCGCGGCTGCCCTCGGCCCGGCGGCTGGACAACAGCTCCAGCGAGCGTTGGCTCTGGGAGGGGTAACGGTGCGCCAAGGCGACCGCGTGGGGACCTCAGAGCAGGCGGAATACACGGCTTCGGACGGAAAATTTGTGCTTTCAGGCGGCCATCCGACAATTATTGACGCCGCCAGTGACGCAACTACGGGCCATTCGTTGACCTTCTTTGTAGCGAATGATACGATTTTGATCGATTCGCAAGAAGGTTCGCGCACGCTGACCAAGCACCGGGTTGAGAAATGAACCGGCATGTTGAAACTCCAGGCCGCCGATCTAAGCAAGTCTTATCGCGGGCGCAAGGTTGTCGATAATATTAGTCTGGAGATTCAGCAAGGCGAAGTGGTTGGGCTGCTCGGGCCGAACGGGGCGGGCAAGACTACGACGTTTTACATCCTGGTCGGCCTAGCGCGTCCGGACTATGGGCGTGTATTACTGGACGGCGAGGACATCACCGACCTACCCATGTATCTCCGGGCCCGCAGCGGCATCAGCTACCTACCTCAAGAGCCTTCTGTATTTCGGAAACTGACTGTGGAAGAGAACTTGCTTGCGGTTCTTGAGACGCTGCCGTTGACGTCTGAGCAGCGCCGCGACCGGGTGGAGGAGTTGCTGGCTCAGATGGGGCTGGAAGGCGTGCGCTACAGCCGGGCGTACGTGCTGTCCGGCGGGGAGCGCCGTAGGCTGGAAATCGCGCGATCGTTGGTGCTTTCGCCGTCGTTCGTGCTGCTGGACGAGCCCTTCGCGGGAATCGATCCGCTGACGGTAGTGGACATCCAGAAGATCATCGCGGATTTGAGTGCAGCAGGAATTGGAGTGCTGGTGACCGATCACAACGTGCGCGACACGCTGGCCGTGACCAATCGCGCCTATATTATCAGCGAAGGTAAAATCTTGTTCGCCGGAACTCCGGGTGATCTTTCGACCAACGCCGAAGTGCGCCGCATCTATCTGGGGGAAGGATTCCGGTTAAACTGAAGATATGAACTGGCTCGCGCCCAAACTCAGCCTCCGCGTTGCACAGAAGCAGATTCTGACGCCGGGGCTCGTCCAGATGGTGAGCGTCCTCGCGCTCAACCGCCTGGAACTGCGCGAAATGATCAATCAAGAGATCATGGCGAATCCCGTTCTAGACGAGGTCGCCGAAGGGGACGCGGCGGCGCAGGACAGTTACACCGACGAAGCGTTTCTGAAGAAGGAAACCGAGAAAGTACCGGAGAAGCCGGAAGCCAACCCATTCGATGAATTCGATTTCGGCTCGTTCTTTTCACAATATCTCGATGCCGGGGCTGAGCGCTCGGCGGGCAGTGAACGCGAGGATATCGAACGGCCTTCCTTCGACAAGTTCCTCTCTTCAGCGCAAAACCTTGCGGACCATCTGACCTGGCAACTCAGCGTAAGCATCTGTACGGAAACCGTGCGAAAAATTGCGGATGGCATCATTGGCAACCTTGACGAGAACGGATATCTGACGGCCACGTTGGACGAACTGGCGCAGTCCGGCAATTATTCGATGGACGATGTGGAAGAAGCGCTAGCCATGGTGCAGGAATTCGATCCCCCGGGCGTCGGCGCTCGCGATTTGCAGGAATGTTTGCTGCTGCAATTGAAGCTGATTGATCCG
>DATEVZ010000304.1:0-6550 GCA_035258265.1 Candidatus Acidiferrales bacterium | reverse complement strand
CGCGGTATTGACGGCTCCGGCCAGAATCAGCGTCCCGACCACGACGACAAAGACGTGGAACGCCAGGCGCACTCGAAAACTCCCAACCAGATGCATCGCGAGTCCACCGATCAGGTTCTCGGTGAAGTTTCCGCGCACGTTATCAGGAATGATCATCACCGCGAAGAAGGAGACCAGCGAGGTAAACACCAGGCTGTAGATGAAAATCACCAGCCCGGCTTTTTTTAGGTTCCTCAGCTTGGGATGCTCGATTTCGCGATAAACCTGCGCGAGCGATTCTTCGCCGCTCATGGCCAGCACAGAATGTCCCAAGCCAACAAAGATAATGATCAGCGTGATGGTGTGCGCCCAGTGGTAGCGGTCCAACCAGCCAAGCGAGCCCTTGTCCAGCTTCATATTCTGCGGAGTTGGCAGAGGTGGCAAATGCCAGCCCGCTCGCACCCACAAGGTGTACACGCACCAGCTGATCAGAATCACCACCATGACGGTGGTCAATTCCATGATGCGCAGAGCTTTGCCGCTGGATTCCGGAACGCCTTTGATATTTTCCCACCAGAAATAGAGCGTGATGGCGATGGCTACCGTGGCGGCCGTGCCGTTCACGTTCAGTTGAAGCGCCATGCCGGCGTGATGGAAGAGCTCGTTGATCACTCCCACCAGATACTGCCCAGCCGAAACGCCGCTGATCGGACCGGTGAGAACGTAGTCAAACATCAGCGCTGAAACGGAAAACTTGGCGAGAGTGCCGCCCAAGGCCTCTTTTACGACGCGATACACGCCGCCGCGCACGAACATGCTGCAGCTTTCCACGTAAATTGCGCGGACGGCGTAGGAAAACAGCATGATCCCGAGGATGAACCACGGCGCCGTCTTCCCAATGAACTGCTCGGCCTCGCCGCCGGCGTAGTAAGCCGAGGAAGCTAGGTCGTTAAGGACGATCGCCGCGGCGCGCCAGAACGAAATGAAAGCCAGCATGGCCGTGGTGGCCACCAGGACTTTCGCTACAGGACGGATGCGACCTGGCGTGAATGTGGGACCGGTGGAATCGGAAACCATACGCTCTTGAGATGCGGGAATGAACTATACGTTGAAACCTAGCTAAAAAGGAAGCCTCGGTAGAAGGGTTCTTGCCCCGGGGTAACTGGGCCACCAAGCCTTATCTCTCGACCCTGCTTGGTTTGCTGCGCAAGCCCTAGGTCTTTTCCTCGATGGCTGAGCGGAACTCGCGAGCGCACACCTCGCAGGGACAGATTTCGCGTAAATGCTCGAAGCTAAAAATACCAGTGGCGTGGCTATCTGAAAATTGAATCTGAATCGCATAGTTCCCCACCGCGTTCGCGCTCTTGGCTGTGGCGCGCGGCTTATACATCGGCAGGACCGCCGACGCTGCTCCCGCCTTCGACTTCTTCGTGCGCTCGTCGTTGCACAGCGCGCAGGGGCAATGATCTCGCAAATAAGGAAAATCATAGCGGCTGGTGTGCATGTCCGCCCAGGTGATTTCGACACCCTCACCGGTGGAGACATGCACCTTGATGCTGATCGGTTTCTTACGAACATCCTGTTGTATTGGCATTCTGAATTTAGCCTGTCATGAATCGTGGTTCGGTTTCCAACAACTAGTGTGCCATATCCGTCGCCAATGATGTTTTCACACCGGCTCGGGCTTTAGGCTCGTCGCGCTAATCTGCGCGAGGCGTCCATGGGCGAGCTCTATTCTCCGGTCGGCGAGGCGTCCGATGGATGGGGCGTGCGTGACCATCAAGATCGTGTGACCTTCTTGATGCAACTCGCGGAGAAGATTGAGCACGATTTGTTCGTTCACTTCGTCGAGATTGCCGGTGGGCTCGTCCGCCAGAATCAGCCTGGGGTGATTGATCAGCGCGCGCGCGACCGCCACCCGCTGCTGTTCGCCGCCGGACAGCTGCAAGGGGAGATGTTCGGCGCGATCACCCAAGCCGACCCGCTCGAGGGATTGGCGCGCCTCTTTTTCATCCGTGGTGCTGTGAAAATATTGCGCCAGCATCACGTTCTCGAGCGCCGTGAGGTACGGCACCAGGTGAAACTGCTGGAATACAAAGCCAACTTTTTCGGCGCGGAAACGCGTCAACCCAGCTTCATCGAGGCGCGCAACGTCGGTGCCGTCCACAATTGCCCGGCCGGAAGTGGGTGAATCAAGCCCGCCGAGAATATTGATCAGCGTGGTTTTTCCCGAACCAGACGGCCCCATGATCGCGATCCATTCGCCATCGTCAATGCGAAGCGAAATGCCGTCAAGGGCGCGCACGCTGCCAAATTCCTTGCGCAGATTTTCGATCTCAACCACCGTCGCCACGATTCCTTATTCTCCCCTCAAAATCACGGCGGGTTTCACATCACCCAGCGTGCGCAATGGCAGCGCGCCAGCCATGGCTACAACGATCATCAGAAGGATGGTCACCGGGAAAATTTCCCAACGCGGAGAGATCGCGGCGCCAAACACGCGCAAGCCCATCCAATAGGACAGCGTGACCCCCAGGATCGCCCCAATCAGTCCGCCAACGGCCCCAAGCACGCCCACCTCAGCCAAAAACAAGCCCATGATGCGCGAAATGGAACCGCCTAGCGACTTCATCAGCCCGACGTCCTTGCGGCGCTCCATCGCCAATGCGGCCATCGTGCCGAGAACGCAAAACGCTGTCAGAATCAGGATCAACACCACCATCGAAATAATGAGAAACTGAATGCGGCCAAGCAACGAGCCTTCGGCTTCGGTTACCTGACGGATGGGCCGCAGTTGTGCGCCCGAAGGCAACGCGGCGGCCAGGCGTGCCGCATAATCTGCAACATTCTCTGGCGCTCCACTGACGCTTATTTGCACCAGGCCGATTTGACCGGGCAAATTCGCGAGGGACTGCACCGTATGCAGGTTGGCGAACACCTGGTTATCTGCGGTACCGCCCGCGTCCACAACCCCAGCGACCGTACACTGCGTCGTACGATTCACATAATCCAACTTGAGCTGCCCGTCTGGCGCGAGATGCAATTGCCGCGCAACAGCTCGTCCGATGAGGCAGTGCGACTCATCGTCGCGCGAAGAAATCCAATTTCCTTCAAGCTTCCAGGTTGGCTCAATTTTCTGCGCTTGATCGAGCCACGTCCCGGTCACCACGACGGGAGTGTCTTGTGTGCGGGCGACGATATAGAGATACGGCACAGCCGCAACGACTTGCGGTGATTGCAGGCGCTGCAGTGAGTGAAGGACCTCGTCTTCTCGCATCAGAGAAGGCGTCGCCGCTCCTTCCATCGTGGGTGGGCCATTCGCAGGTGAAATCACGATATTCGCGCCGAGCGAGCGAAATTCCTGCGTCAGCTTGTTTTGGACTCCGAGATCGAGATTCAGCAGCGCTGAAATCACGGCGGCTCCGCTGACGATCGCGAGCATCGCGACGACCAACCGTCCACGGCTGCGGCGCAGAAGCTGAAATACCAGACGCCAGAACATCATCCGCCCCTCAGAATCAGAGCAGGCTCGAAATGTGCCGCGCGACGCAGAGGAAGCAAACTACCAGCAATGGCCACGATCGCCGCGAGAGCCAGCACAATTGGCAGCAAAATCAGACGCGGCGACGCCGGGCTCCCGAACACGCTCGTCCCCAAAATCCGCGCCAAAGCTGTGCCGGCAATAAACCCTATTACGCCGCCGATGATCGCGAGTAGCACTTGTTCAGCGAGAAAAATCCCATTCACCAGCGCGTTACTCGCACCGAGAGCCTTCATCACGCCGATTTCCGCTTGCCGTTCGAGCACGGTAGTCGCGGACGTTGCCGCGACCGCCAGAGCGGCAGCCACAAGTGCCGCCAGCGTAACCAGCCAAAGCAATGTGCCGACGCGATCGAGGACGCGCCCCTCGGTCTCGGCCACTCGCCGAATGGCGTGGACGTCGGTGCCGGGCAATACTGTCTTGATCTGGTAGCTGATCGAGGAGATGTACGGCGAGCAGAACCAACGATCGTATTCCGTGGGAGTGAGCTGAATGTTCTTGTCGTATTGCGCGCGCTCGCCGCGTTCCGCCAGTGCGTCGGCAGGCTTGGTTAACGCGCTGACGAAAAGCTGACGAAATTCGCCAACGTGTCCGGATATTCTCTGCGCCACGGAAAGCGGCACGAGAATTGCCTTATCTTCGGCATCATCCGCCGAGACAATACCTGTCACCATCAGCGGCGTCACCGTCGCAGCCGTTTTGCCGTCAACCCCCTGCTCCCTCACATAAATCGTCCGCCCCGGCCTGATGCCCGGCACCCTTCCCGCAAATGCCGCACCCAAGACACATTCGTCGGCGTCGTCCGCAAACCAACGGCCCTCGATTTTCCACCAGGGGTGCGTCACCCTCACGCCCGTCTTGAACGTCGTGCCATCGGGAACAGGGACGTTGTGTTCATACCAGGTCCCGACCAGCGTGACAGGAGCGGGAGATTTGTCCTGTTGGTCCGATGCAGAAGCAGGCACATCGAGAAAGGGCGTGAAACCGAAAATATTGTGACGCCAGAAAATTGTCTTCAATTTGCCGAGGTCGGCTTCTTTCAGGTAAGCGCCTTCATCCACAGGCCGATAATCCACGCCGCCGATTTCCACGGGCAGCGTGTCGGATTCGGGCGTCACAAGTAAATTCGCGCCAAGGCTTCGGAATTCTCGCGCCAGACGATCGCCCACTTCCAGCGCTATCGTGAGTGTCGCCGTGGTCACTGCCATCCCCACTACCAGCGCAGCAGCGGTCAGTAATTTGCGCCTGGGATTGCGAACGAAGGATTCCTTCACCAAGCGAGCAAACATTGCGTCAGGAGTGAATCTTGGAGGCGGCGTCGCCTAGCGCCGAGAGGTCCACGATCACTTCGCCTCCTGCAACGCGGGACTTCACGCTGATGGGATTGCAACCGCCCGATTGTCCGATCGAGGGTATGTAAATCGAAGCCCCGCAATTCCGGCAGATCACGTTCTGGCCCTCCTGCCGGTAGCCGGCGGTCCCACAAATCTGGCAGGCATCCAGCGCCGTCGCGTAATCGCCGTTTTGCTTGTGAATCACCAGAAAACGGATCACCGTGCCGTTCACCTCCGCCGTGTAAAAATGCAGGCTCGAATCCGTGAGCTCGGAAAGCGGTATGCGAACCAAACTATCCTGCGCGACCAGAGTCTTTGCGGGCGAGGGCGCAGCGGCCACGCGGCCGTACACATATTCTCCAGCGAATGAAATGACGACGGCTACGCACAAAATTGCCGCAGCGAAACTCCACCGGCGCTGACGCCGAAATTCGTATTCCCGCATGCGCCGCTGGGCGGGATTGGGCGCTTCGTCAGCAGCGGGCTGCTTCGCGCTAAACCATTCCCGGAGCACTACCAACGCGGCGGCGCCCAAAATTAAGACGAAAAAGAAAACTTCATTGCGCACGATCGGCCCGATAGTGGACATTTCCGTCTTGCTTGAGGGAATCCACATTGCTTCGCTAAGCTCATGAATGCCGGTAAGCGCTAGCTGAAAAGCAACCACCATCAGGATGGCGCTGGTAGCCTTGAAAAACCGGTGCAGCGGAATCCGCAGCGTGCCTTGAAAAAAGAAAAAGCCGACGGCGATAGCGATCGCAATGCCAATCGTTGTGCCGATCCAGACCTGCACACCCGCGCTGGAAAGTTCGACGGCGCGCAGGACCAGCACGAGTTCAGCGCCTTCGCGCACCACCATGAGAAACACGAAAAGGCCGATGCCCCACCCCGCCGTTCGCGTGGATTTCTGCGCGTAGGCCTCCACCCGCTGTTCGATTTCTTTCTTTAGATGCCGCGCTACGCGGTTCATCCAAATGATCATCGAAATCACGAGGACGGAGGCGACCAACATCAGCAGCCCTTCGAAACCATCCTCGCTGACCTGCCAGCGATCCAGCAGCACCGCAGCGGCAACGCTCGCCGCAGAGGCCAGCATCACACCACCCCAAACATACCTAGCAAGCGCGCGACGACCAGTGCGATTTAGATAGACCAGGACGATGCCGACGACCAGGGCGGCCTCAACGCCTTCACGGAGAGCAAGGAGTAAAGCAGAGAGCATATCTTTTCCAGTTGTAAATCATTTGCAACTGGAAAATTAAGTTTAGCCCCGGCCTGCTCTTAAATCAAGTGAATTCAGCCGCTGTGAATTCAACCGCTGTAACACCATGCTCACCTTTCACGGTAGAATAGCATCTTACATTCGAATGATTTTCTTGCGCCATTCCTCACGCCGCTGTCGAAAACGAACGACCTTTCCGGGCCCGATCGCTATCGCGGCCCTGGTCGCGTTTCCCATGTTCCTGTCTTCGCTCCCCGCGTTTCCACGACCCCAGGACGAGCCACCCTCTGTGCCATCGAAACAAGTTCAAAAATCACCGGCCGCGTCGAGCAATTCACCTCTGGAAGAAAAATTGCCAGCACCTCCGCGCAAGGCCGACGTAAAAAAAGGCAAACAGGCCTATAAGCAGGGACTAAAGCTTGAAGACCAAGGCGACTGGCAAGCCACCTACGATGCGTATTCTGACGCGGTGGA
>DATEVZ010000303.1:0-3812 GCA_035258265.1 Candidatus Acidiferrales bacterium | reverse complement strand
TTCAACGAGCGCCGGATTTCAGTTCGTCGAAAATCACCCCTGGGTCGGCCAAGCCATTCAGTATCACATCGGTGTGGACGGCATCAGCCTCTTCCTCGTGTTGCTGACCACTTTTCTGACGCCATTGGCGATTCTTTGTTCGTGGCAATCCATTCACGAATACTTTAAGGGATTTTTCATCGCTTTGTTGGTCATCGAGACGGCGATGATCGGCGTGTTCGTCTCTCTCGATCTGTTTCTGTTCTTCCTCTTCTGGGAATTGACGCTGATTCCGATGTATTTCCTTATCGGTATCTGGGGACATGACCGGCGAATTTACGCCGCGGTGAAATTCATTTTGTACACCATGTTCGGCTCGATCTTGATGCTGGTCGCGATTCTGTGGCTATATAACGTCAGCGGAAGCGGCAATCTGATCCGCACGTTCGATTTGCCGGAACTTACCGCGCGAATTCAAGCCGGCTATATCCGTTTGCCACCGCATACCGAGCTATGGCTCTTCGCGGCGTTCTTCCTGGCGTTTGCGATCAAAGTACCGCTTTTCCCGCTGCACACGTGGCTACCCGACGCGCACACCGAAGCGCCCACGGCTGGTTCTGTGATTTTGGCTGGCGTAATGCTGAAACTCGGCTGCTACGGCATGTTGCGTTTTTGCCTGCCGCTCTTTCCGGGTGCTGCGCATCGCATGGCGCCGTTCATCGGAGTGCTGGCAATCATCGGAATTGTCTACGGTGCGCTGGTAGCCACGATCCAGCCGAATTTCAAGCGCCTGATTGCGTACACGTCGGTTAGTCACCTTGGCTTTGTGGTGCTCGGAATTTTCTCATTCACAACGATTTCGATTCAGGGCGCGATCTACCAGATGGTGAATCACGGCATTTCCACCGGCGCGCTATTTCTTGGCCTCGGCATGCTCTACGACCGGCGGCACACTTACGAGATCAAGGAATTCGGCGGCCTAGTGAATCCGATGCCGGTGCTGATGTCGTTCTTCCTGTTCATTTGCCTTTCGTCACTGGCCCTGCCGCCGCTGAATGGCTTTATCGGCGAGTTTCTGATCCTGATCGGTGTCTTCCAGTACCACCACGCTTGGGCGTCGTGGGCTGCGAGCGGCGCTGTGCTCTCCGCTATCTACTTGCTGTGGTCCTACCAGCGCGTCGCGCTTGGCGAGGTGACCGTCGAGAAAAACCGCACACTTGCCGACGCTTCGAGACGCGAGCGCGTGATTCTGATTGCTACAGCTCTGGCAATTTTATTTCTCGGCGTGGCTTCCCCACTCTTCACTCGACGCATGGAACCCTCGACCAACAACTTGGTTCGTCAGCTCGGTGGCGCGCCGCAAGATGCGGCTCGACCTGCGCAGCCTGTGCCAACTTCGGGGATGCGCACGGTAATCGTTTCGCCGCGCGAGCATGATGGCTCTCTCACCACCATTTCCGAAAGGCGCGTGGAGCGGTAATGCACTTCCCAGCCGAGCAAATCGCGAACCTGCATCGCCTTGCGCCGGAAATTGTTCTGTGTTTCTTCGGCATTTTGATCATGGTAGTTGATCCATTTCTGGGCCCGACGCGGCAGCGCGTGCTTGGCTGGGTTGGATTTATCGGCACGTTGGCGGCACTCGGCGGCGTCCACGTTATGGCGCATGACCAGGGCATGGCGTACAGCGACCTGATTCGCGCGGACGCCTTCAGCCATTTTCTCCATGTCGTAGTGATAGTGGCGGCGGCACTCGCAATTCTTGGATCGATTGATTACCTGGACGGGGAAGGCATACAACGCGGCGAGTATTACTCGCTCGTGCTGTTTGCCACCGCCGGCATGGGCATCCTCGCGGGCGCGAATGAGCTAGTCACCGCCTTTATCGGGCTCGAAATGAGTTCGATCTCGACCTACATCCTCGCGGGCTTTCGCCGCCGCGCCATCAAATCCAACGAAGCCGGACTGAAGTATTTCATCCTCGGCTCGTTCGCCACGGCGTTTTTTCTTTACGGCATCGCGATGATTTACGGCGCGACGGGAACCACGCGCATAGATCTGATCCAGGCAGCGCTCGAAAATGCGATGGCGGGACAGGGACATCTCGCGTCGCTCCCCATCGTCGGCCTCGCACTGATTTTTGTCGGGCTGGGCTTTAAAGTGGTTGCGGCGCCGTTTCATATTTATGGCCCCGACGTTTACGAAGGAGCGCCAACTCCGGTGACGGCTCTGCTGGCCTCCGGCCCCAAGGCTGCGACTTTCGCGTTGATGTTGCGAATCTTCTACGTATCGTTTGGCTCGGCGGACACCTTCTGGTTCTGGGCCATCTGGATTTCGGCGGTGCTCACGATGTTTGTCGGCAATCTGGCGGCGCTGGTGCAGACCAACGTCAAGCGCATGTTGGCCTATTCTTCGATCGCGCACGCTGGCTACATTCTCGTGGCCTTCGCCGCATCCACCGTTTACGGCGTCGCGGCGGTGCTGTTTTATTTGGCTGCCTATACTCTGATGAAGATCGGAGCATTCCTGGTGATCGCGCATCTTGGCCAGCGCGACGAGAAGCGGCTGGAGATTACCGACTACGCGGGCCTGGGAACAAAGCAGCCCGTGCTTGCGGCATGTTTCACGCTATTTCTGCTTTCGTTGCTGGGATTACCCGCTACCGGCGGGTTCCTCGGGAAATTCTTCGCATTTCAGGCGGCGCTCGATTCGCGCATCGTCTGGCTGGTGATCATTGCGGCAATCAATAGCGTCATCGGCGCTTACTACTACTTGCGCGTGATCATCGCGATGTATTTCTGGGAGCCGTCGAAGGACTACACGCCGTCGAAAGTCGCGCCCGCGCTGGTAGTCGCGCTCGCCATCGCTGCTGTGGGTACTTTGTATCTGGGCATTTTGCCGTCGCACGTCCTCGATTTCGCAAAAGCAGCCGCGGATTCTCTCAACCTGCATTAATCGGTGGTCCGCAATCGCCTCCAGGGTCAGCGCGGAAGCGTGAGTCCGAAAGTCAGAACCCGGTAAGAACCTTTGCCGGCTTGAAACAGATCAACCCCGGTCTGGATAAAACCAAAGCGTTTGTAGAATTCGATGGCATGAGTGTTGGCTCCGTGAACTTGAAGCCAAATTTTTTCCGATTTCAACTGCTTGGCAAACGACATCACATCCTCCATCAACCTCCGACCTAACCCCTTCCCGTGAAATCGGTAGAAGATGTAGAGCCGCTTCAACTCGAACGAAGAAAACAATTTCGTGTCTTCGTCCGAGACTGCGACGGCATATCCGACGGCACACTCTCCGGCGACCGTCTCGGCAATCCAGACGCGGACGCGATCGCTGCCCATCATTCGGCTGAAATTAGCTACCGACAATTCGGCGGTTACGTATTGGACTAAATCGCGACCCTCGGTGATCCCGGCGTATGTCTCCAGAATGGTGGCTTCTGCGACCAGGGACAGTGCCTGTTCGTCGCCCGGTCTACAAACCCTTGTGGTGAATTCCATGTCTTTTCGTTCCGGTATTCGGGCTGCCGCAATCACTGTGAGCACGTTCAAATACAGCACGAGTAACTGCTCGCTGTGTGCGCAATTCGTGCGGAATTGGGTACTACCAACGGGAGTATAGATTTTGATTTCTTTGGGTGCAACTTCAACTGGTAGGGTTATCGGACAGCGCCTGACGGGATCTGACGTGCGGTTGAGTCCGGCGGGCATGACCGAGGCCGGGGTGCGCTTGTGTGCGAACCCCGGGCCCCGAAACTGCACTTGAATGCTACTTTACTTTGAGGAACACGATGGCAAACGTGTAAAGCGCCATCGACTCAATCAGGACCAGCGCCA
>DATEVZ010000302.1:0-10305 GCA_035258265.1 Candidatus Acidiferrales bacterium | reverse complement strand
GGCGAAAATCGCTGCGTCCACTTCTTGCCACGCGGCCATCAAGATCAACACGCCGCTCGACGCCACAAAGATGGAATGGCTGCTCGGCGAACTGGCCAAAACCGAATACCCGATGAGCTGTCCGCACGGGCGCCCGGTCGTGCTGCGGTATTCCGTGCGCGAAATCGAAAAAGCGTTCAAGCGAATATGAAATTGCGGTCGCGTCCGCGGGCGGCTTCTTGAAAAACCCTTTGAAAAAATTAATCATCGCGATTGACGGCCCGGTCGGCTCGGGCAAAAGCACGCTCGCGCGGCGCGTGGCCCAGATGCTTGGCTACGTGTACGTGGATACCGGCGCGATGTACCGCGCATTGGCGCTCAAGGCGCTGCGGCGCGGCTTGGCGTTTGACGGCAACGATGAAAAACTCGTGTTGCTGGCGCGCGAAACGCGCATTGACTTGCGCGCAGAAGGCGCCACCCAGCGCGTGTTTCTCGACCACGAGGATGTGACCACGGCAATTCGCACGCCGGAGGTATCGCAGGCGGCGTCCAGGATTGCGGTGAATCCGGGTGTGCGTCACGTGTTGGTAGCCGAACAGCGGCGCGCAGGTGAGCAGGGAGGCGTGGTTATGGAAGGCCGCGACATCGGCAGCGTGGTTTTCCCGGACGCGCAGCTGAAAATTTTCCTGACCGCTTCACCTGAAACGCGTGCGGAGCGCCGCTGGCGCGAACATCAGCAGAAGGGCGACACGATTGACTTGCGGCGCACGCTCGAAGAAATACGTGAACGCGACCGCCGGGATCAAGGGCGGACAACCTCGCCACTGGTTCGCGCGTCCGACGCAGTGGTGGTGGATAGCACGGCCATGGAACCGGAAGAAGTGGCGCGTCTCGTTGTGATGCTGGCGAAAGACAAGGCCGGAGCGGGCGCAGGTGCAGGTGTCGGCGTAAAACCCGCATAGCGCCAGCTGGACATTGCGCCGCGCTAGCGAAAGCTTTCTCTGTGTGACTTACGCAGGCCTCGATTCTGCCTCGGTCCTCCCCGACAGAATTTGCTGCGCCCGGTCCACGGATTCCAAGTACAACGCGGGAACAGCATCTTCGCTCATTCCCAGGCGGATGGCCGCGCTTCCTATTTCCTCCCAGTAGCCTGGTTCGTAGTGCAACACCAGCTCGCAGATGTCTCGCAAGGCATTCACCTTACCGAGCAGGGCATCGCGAATCTCTTCTCGGATGGCAATTTCCCGCAGCACATCGGGCACGCGCATATCGAGGATCGCGTCCATGGCTGATAGGAGTCCCAGGAGCAAAAGGTCGTTCGCGGATTCCGCCAGCCCCGCGCAGGGGCCCAAAAGTTTGAAAAATCGCGCGCGATTCAGCGGCAAAGTTACCAGCTCGGCGGGTTTGCCATCGGCCATGCACGCCACCACGATCAGCGAAAGCCATTTGCGCGTGCCGCGCTCACCCAGCAAAGAAAGAGCGAGAGGAATGGAACGCACTTCCCCAATTAAGGGTAAGGTTGGAAAATTCAAGTAACGCAGGAGGCCGAAGCTGAGCGAGGCTTCCGCTTTGATTCGTTCGCTCACGTCGTCAATATCCATTTGCTCGCGGTTCACGGCTTGCAGCACCAGCAGATAGTTCAGCTTGTTGGAAGGGATGTCTCCGCGCGACAGCATTTCTGGCCGGCTGAAGAAACAGCCCTGAAAATAACTGTAGACCCACTGCGGGGTGCCTTGAAAATCGTCGTACGTTTCGACCTTCTCCGCGAGCATGCGGATTTTCATGGGCAAGTAAGTGCGGGCGAGACGAAGCTGATCTTCCCGCGCGAGGCGGGTGAGACATTGCGGGAAGGGGAGAACCAAAAGGGGCGCAGGCCCCGTGAACCAATTACAGCTAGGCCGGGCTCGACATCGAGGCCAGGAATTCGCCGTTGGTCTTGGTTTTCGAGAGCCGGCCCAGCAGCAGTTCCATGGCTTCGACGGTAGACAGGGGACTCAGCACCTTGCGAAGCACCCAGATGCGGTTCAGTTCGTCCGGCGGAAGCAGCAGTTCGTCCTTGCGCGTTCCCGAGCGATTGATATCAATCGTGGGGAAGACGCGCTTATCAACCAGCCGGCGGTCGAGGTTGATTTCCATGTTGCCGGTGCCTTTGAACTCCTCGAAAATCACGTCGTCCATGCGGCTGCCAGTATCAATCAGCGCCGTCGCAATAATGGTCAGTGAGCCGCCCTCCTCGACGTTCCGCGCAGCGGCGAAGAAGCGCCGCGGGCGCTGCAAGGCGTTCGCATCAATACCCCCCGAGAGCACCTTGCCCGAAGGCGGCGTGACCGCGTTGTAGGCGCGTCCCAGACGCGTCAGCGAGTCGAGAAGGATGACCACGTCGCGCTTGTGTTCCACCAGGCGCTTGGCTTTTTCCAGAACCATTTCCGCCACTTGAATGTGGCGTTGCGGCGGCTCGTCGAAGGTAGAGCTGATGACTTCACCCTTGACCGTGCGCTGCATGTCCGTGACTTCTTCGGGACGCTCGTCAATTAGGAGCACGATCAGGGCCACTTCCGGGTGGTTGGTGGTGATGGAATTGGCGACCGACTGCAACATCATCGTCTTGCCGGTGCGCGGCGGTGCGACGATCAGGCCGCGCTGGCCCTTGCCGATAGGACAGAGCATGTCCAGCACGCGGCCCGTCAGATTCTCCTTAGTGGTTTCGAGGCGTATGCGCTCCTGGGGGTATAGCGGCGTCAGGTTATCGAAGAAAATCTTGTTGCGGGCGACTTCGGGATCCTCGAAATTGACCGCTTCCACCTTAATCAGCGCGAAATAGCGCTCGCCGTCTTTGGGCGGCCGCACTTGGCCGGAAACCGTATCGCCGGTGCGCAGGTCGAATTTGCGGATTTGCGAGGGTGATACGTAGATGTCGTCCGGACCCGGCAAATAGTTGTATTCGGGCGCGCGCAGGAAGCCAAAGCCGTCCGGCAGGCATTCCAGCACCCCCTCGGAGAAGATCAAACCGTTCTTTTCCGTCTGGGCGCGGAGGATCTGAAAGATCAACTCCTGCTTGCGCATGCCCGAGGCGCCGGGAATGTTCAGCTCCTTGGCGATTTTCGCCAGGTCGGTAATGTTCTTGTCTTTCAGTTCTGCAAGGCTAATGCTCATCGAGTTCGTTCCTTCTCAAGCCTGGTTTTTCAGGCAGATTGACTTCTGAATGGTCCACGGGCGGGCACAAAATCGAACCAGCCGCACTCTCTAAATCAAAAACGGGAAAACCACAGACAATCGGAATCCCCTGGCCGCGGACTGAGCCTGCTGATCAATATGTGGAAGGACCAGAGGGTTTCAATTGGTTAGTTCGTTGTCCTGCGCGACATCGGCGCCGAACTTGGGTTCGACTCCCGCAACCGGTGGGTGGCCAGGAATCGGCAGCGGATGCTCCAGCGCAATCTGCAAAACTTCGTCCATGGATTCCACAAAGTGAATGGACATTTGCGCCTGGATTTCCTGCGGTATATCCGCAAGATCTTTTTCATTGTCTTTCGGCAGAATAATGGTGCGCAGGCCGAGGCGGTGCGCCGCCAGCAGCTTTTCCTTCACTCCGCCGATCGGCAGCACTTTGCCGCGCAGCGTGATTTCACCGGTCATGGCGATGTCGCTGCGCACGGGAATCAGCGTTAGCGCGCTGACGATCGAAGTGCAGATCGTGATGCCGGCCGACGGACCGTCTTTCGGAATCGCTCCCTCCGGCACGTGCATGTGAATGTCAATGTGCCGGTAGAAATCCTTCGGCAGGCTGAAGAGGTGACTGCGCGAGCGCACGTAGCTCATGGCCGCTTGCGCCGATTCCTGCATCACGTCGCCCAGCTTTCCGGTCAGCGTGAGCCGGCCCTTACCTTGCATTAGCGTGGCTTCGGTGGAAAGCACTTCGCCGCCAACTTCGGTCCAGGCCAAGCCCGTGGTCAAGCCGATTTCATTCTTCTTCTCGGCCAAGAAATCGCGGAACTTGAGGATTCCCAGAAAATCGTTTAGGTTCGTGGGGGTCACTTCCACGGCGACGTTCTTGCCTTCGGTGACCACCTTGCGCGCCACCTTCCGCGAAATATTGGCAAGCTCGCGGTTCAAGTTACGGACGCCGGCTTCCCGGGTATAGTGGCGAATCGTGTTCTTGATCGCCTCGTCGGTGAACTTCAGCTGTTCCTTGGCCAGGCCCGTGGCTTCGAGCTGCTTCGGTATCAGGTAGCGCGTTGCGATCTGATGCTTTTCCTGTTCGGTGTAGCCCGGGATGCGCAGGACTTCCATGCGGTCCTGCAGGGGCTGTGGAATGGTGTGCAGCACGTTGGCGGTGCACACGAACATTACCTTCGAGAGATCGTATTCCACGTCGAGATAGTGGTCGGTGAAGGCGTGGTTCAGTTCCGGGTCGAGGACTTCCATCAGTGCCGCCGATGGGTCGCCGCGGAAATCCATGGACATCTTGTCCACTTCGTCGAGAACGAACACAGGGTTCGTGGTTCCCGCCTTGCGCATCATCTGGATAATCTGGCCAGGGAGGGCACCGATATAGGTGCGCCGGTGGCCGCGGATTTCAGCTTCGTCGCGCACGCCGCCGAGCGATACTCGTACGAATTTTCGCCCCGTAGCGCGGCCGATGGACATCGCCAGAGAAGTCTTGCCGACTCCAGGAGGCCCAAGGAAGCAGAGAATTGAGCCCTTCGGATTCTTCACCAACTGGCGAACCGCAAGATATTCCAGGATGCGGTCCTTGATCTTTTCCAGGCCATAGTGATCTTCCGAAAGAATCTGCTCGGCCCGCTTGATGTCACGAATTTCCTTCGAACGCTTCTTCCATGGCACAGCCAGCAGCCAGTCGAGGTAGTTCCGCGAGACTGTGGATTCGGCGGACATGGGCGGCATCATCTCCAGCCGTTTCAATTCCTGCATAGCCTTTTCCTGCGGGCCTTCGGGCATGCCGGAGGTTTCGATCTTCTTCTTCAACTGCTCGATTTCGTTGGCTTCGCCGCGGCCGAGTTCCTTCTGGATGGCTTTCAGCTTCTCGTTGAGGTAGTACTCTTTCTGTGCGCGCTCCATCTGGCGCTTCACGCGCGTATTGATCGAGCGGTCCACGTTCAGCTTTTCGATTTCGACTTCCAGAATGTCGGCGATGCGGTTCAATCGCTCCAGAGGCTCAAAAAGTTCGAGCAGTTCTTGCTTTTCTTCCACTGGAATCTGCAGATTGGCCGAGATTGCATCCGAAAGCTTGCCCGCGTCTTCCACGCGCACGGCCGCAATCATGGTGTCGTAATTCAGGCTCTGCGAGAGCTTCACGTACTGCTCAAACAGGCCCGTAACGCGCTCGGAAGCCTGCTGCAGTTGCGGGGAAGGCTCGGTCTTAGACGTCACCACGCGAATCGAAGCGCGGAAGAATCCTTCTTCGCTGGTGATCTGCACAATTTTGGCGCGCTCGGTGCCTTCCACCAGAACTTTGATGTTGCCGTCGGGCAGCTTCACGCTCTGCACAATGTTCGCGAGAGTGCCGACCTGGTAGATTTCCTCCGGCTTGGGATCGTCCACCGACGCATCGTGCTGCGTGACCAGAAAGATCTTCTTATCGCCCGCCAGCGCGTCTTCCAGCGCGCGCACCGAAGCTTCGCGGCCCACGATGAACGGGTGCATCATCTCCGGGAAAATGACCATTTCCCGCACCGGCATCATTGGCACGCGTTTAATTTCGGATTTTTCCCGGTTGAACATCAAGTCCCCTTAATACCCCTCTAAATTTAGCCAGCCTTTTCGAGCAAGCTCCAATTGATTTCGCGTCCCTTCACCATATCCGCCGTCACTACAAAGTCGCGCAGTTTTCGCTGCGCCGGAAGGTGATACATCATTTCCAGCATCAGATCTTCGAGGATCATTCGCAGACCGCGGGCGCCTACCTTGCGCTGTAGTGCGAGCTCCGCGACAGTATCGAGCGCATCGTCTGTAAATCGCAGCCGGACGTTTTCGAATTCAAACAGCCGCTGGTATTGCCGAACCAGCGCGTTCTTTGGCTCGGTCAGGATGCGCACCAACGCTGATTTGTCCAGATCGCTGAGGACGCCCACCACTGGCAAGCGGCCCACAAACTCCGGGATCAAGCCGTAGCGAATCAAATCTGTCGGCTGAGCCTGCTCCAGCATTTCGATATTGCGCCGCGAGGTGGTCGTCACCTGCGCGTCGGCCTGGAAGCCCAGTGACTTATGTCCTACGCGCCGCTCGATGATTTTCTCGAGACCGACGAAAGCCCCGCCGCAAATGAACAGGATGTTTGTCGTGTCCACTGGCGTGAATTCCTGGTGCGGATGCTTGCGCCCGCCCTGCGGCGGCACGTTAGCGACGGTACCTTCCAGGATCTTCAGCAGCGCCTGCTGCACACCTTCGCCCGAAACGTCGCGAGTAATCGAAGGGTTTTCGTCCTTCTTCGATATCTTGTCAATCTCGTCGATATATATGATGCCTTGCTGGGCCTTTTGGACGTCTCCATCGGCGGCCTGCAGCAGCTTCAGGATGATATTTTCGACGTCCTCGCCGACATAGCCCGCTTCGGTGAGGGTGGTCGCGTCCACGATCGCGAACGGCACATCCAGCATGCGCGACAGCGTCTGCGCCATCAGCGTCTTGCCGGTACCCGTAGGGCCAACGAGCAGAATGTTGGACTTCGCTAGCTCGACATCACCCGGCTGCTTATTCAGGAAAATCCGCTTATAGTGGTTGTAAACTGCGACCGCGAGCTTCTTCTTGGTCTTGTCCTGCCCGATGACGTACCCGTCGAGGAATGCCTTGATTTCTGGCGGACGCGGCAGCCGGCGATTCGCCGGACTGGACTGCTCGCGCTTCTCGTCTTCCAGAATTTGCTGGCAGACGCCCACGCACTCGTTGCAAATGTACGAGCGCGGATATTCCGATGGAGAACTGATCAGCTTCTCCACTTGCTCCTGCGTTTTGTGGCAGAAGGAACAGCGTAACGGCTCTTCTGGTGTGAACCGTTTCACTGATTAAGCTCCCTTGCTTCGGATTTCACCACACCCCTGACAAATCTATCTACTATTGTAGAACGGAAAGCAGGCCAGAGGCAGGGAATCATCGGCTTCGATACTAACCCTTTGGTACGCAATTACCTGTGCTTCGTAATAATTTCGTCCACGATCCCGTAAGCCTTGGCCTGTTCCGCCGTCATGATGAAATCGCGTTCGACGTCTCGCTCAATTTTCTCCAGCGGCTGGCCCGTATGACCGGCAAGCAGCTTGTTGAGCGCTTCACGCGTCCGGATGATCTCTTTCGCGTGAATGTCAATGTCCGTGGCCTGGCCCGAAAGTCCGGACATCCACGGCTGGTGAATCAAAACGCGAGAATTCGGCAGCGCATAGCGTTTTTTCGGGGTTCCGGAGGCCAGCAATACGGCCGCAATCGAGGCCGACTGGCCGATACAGTACGTCACCACGTCGGGTCGGACGAACTGCATGGTGTCGTAGATCGCCATTCCTGCTGAAATCGACCCGCCCGGTGAATTGATGTACACCGAGATGTCCTTTTCCGGGTCCTCGGACGCCAGAAACAAAAGCTGGGCTGTCACCAGGTTAGCTACGTGATCGTCGATCGGCGTGCCGATGAAAATGATGTGATCTTTCAGCAGCCGGGAATAGATGTCATAGGCTCGCTCGCCCCGGTTGGTCTGTTCGACAACCATGGGAACCAGCGTTGTGGCACGCGGAGTCGCGTCGTCTGTTTGTCTCATTGGAAGTATCTTTGCGCGCTGAGGAACCCGAACCGGGTGTTACGCTTCACGTTTGGCTGTCGTCTCGATTCGGGTATTGCGGTAGAGCCACTCGATTGTTTTATCGCTGCGTAACTTCGATTTCATCCTATCGAGCGCTCCTTGTTTTGTCAAGCGAGCCCGCAACGCCGTTGCCGATTCGCCACTGCGTTCCGCCAGCGCACTAATCTCTTTCTCGACATCTTCGTCGGTTGCTTCGATTTTTTCCGCGTCAGCAATGCGGTCCAGCAGCAATTCCGCCTTCACGTCGTCCACGGCCCGATCGTGCTGACGCCGCCGCAACGATACCCAATCCACGTTTACCGCCCGCGGATCCACACCCTGGGCCGTCAGCGAGCGTACCGTACGCTCCAGCCGCACGTCCATCTGATGCTCCACCAGTGCTTCTGGAACCGGGAAATCGTGCTTCTTCACCAAGGCTTCCAGGATCTTTTCGCGCGCTTGCGACGATTGCTGCTCTTCTTTGGCCGCTTCGAGGTTTTCCAGAATTTTCTTGCGCAGTTCGGCGACTGTCGTCACGCCGCTCGCTTCACCCGCGGCGTCCTTCGCGAATTCGTCATTCACTTCCGGAAGTTTCTTTTCCTTGATGGCCAGCACTTCGACGGAGTAGTCATACGTTTTGCCCGCGAGTTTCTGATCGGGGTAGTCATCTGGATATTTCGATTGGAACTTTTTTGTTTCACCAGGATTCGCGCCGCGCAGGTTTTCCGTGAAGCTTTCCAGGGTCTCTTCCGCGCCAATGTGGCACATGATGTTATCGGCTTCCACCGGATCGCCGCCACCCTCCGGCAGGCCGGAAAGCTTAATCAAGGCGAAATCGCCGTCTTTCGCTGCGCGGCCTTCGACCGGGACAAACGTGGCGGCGCGTTCACGCATCTCTTCCACCACTTTATCCACTTGCGCCTGGCCGGCTTCTACCGCGTCCACTTGTATTTCCAGACCTTTGTAGTTGCCCAGTTCGAATTCGGGCAACACTTCAAATACGGCGCGGAACTTCAGCGGTTCGCCTTCCTTGAATTCCACCTTGTCAACTTCCGGCCGCGTGACGGGGACAAGTTTTTTCTCGTCCAGAGCTTTTTCGAGGTATTCCGGAACGAGTGATTGCAGCACTTCGCCTTGTATGTCGCCGGCAAATCTGCGGCGAATCAAAGTTACCGGAGCTTTGCCGGGACGGAAGCCAGGAATGCGCGCCACGCGCGCCAGATCGCGCGCTACTTTCTCCGTTGCCTTGGTTACGTTCTCGGCTGGAATTTCCAGCTCGATCTCACGCTTACAAGTTGTCTCTGTCATGGGATCTCTTCAGGGGAGCGCTGCGGTACACCCTGGTTCCAGTCTGCCCTTCACCGGTTCGAAGTTCACGAGCGAGGATGGCAGGGAAGTGCGGCAAAAGCGCGCCGCTGGTGAAACTCAAGTATAAGGAAAGTATAAGCGCGCGTCAACGGCGATCCTGCTGCTTGGGCCGAGCGTTTTTCGTCGTGCCATTCGATCTTCTGGCCACGACAGCTGCAGTGGCCGGTTCGGGGCTTGTACGCGTTATACTCACCGCAGGTGATTATGATGACCGACGAAAAAGACGAGTCAACCGAACGATTACTGCGCGAGCATGAGGCTATGACGCGGAAGCTCGCGTCCTTGCGCGAAGAAGCGCGGAAATTGGGCCGTGAATTTGAAGAGAAGCTGAAGCCTGAGATATTGGAAGCCGAAGTAGAACTCACTCGCCTCAGCGGCCTACTGGGGAAAATCGGCCTTTAGCGTCCGCGCTGCGCACTGCGAACGCCGCAAGACGATCGAAAGTGCGGAAGAAGTGATGCCGCACATACTTCGTATAGCTATCTGCGTTTGCAGTGTATTGTAGACTTTGTTGACATTAGTGCGGATTATTGTTGACAAATGAAAAAAGGTATGGGAGGATGGTGTCAGAGGTGATACGTGGCGAGAGAGAAGAAAGTAGGCTTTGCGGTGCGGATTAAGGAAGAGGACGGCACGTATCCGCGGTACGACGTTACGTTCAAAAACGGTAAACCCTACAAGTGCCGCCGTCGCGCTGACAGCCCTGAGAAACCGATTCCCGCGGACGCCTCTTTCTACATGACTCATCCGGCCGATGAAAAGGGCAATCGCGCTACGGCGCTCGGAAGTGGCCTGGAACAAGCTTTTGTGAAGTATCAACAATTGGAGGCGGCATACCAGCGCAAAGAGAAGGGGCTCTCTCTACTGGACGATTTTATCGATCACGCGCCTAAGAGCACAGGCGACCGCATTCTGATCTCCGACGCCATCGCTAAATATCTCCTGAAAACCAAAACGGCCGGCAAGAGCAAAGCCACCATTGACGCTTACCGATTGGGTCTGGATGGATTCAAAGCTTCCTGCAAAAAGGTTTTCATCGATGAGTTGGGCGAGGACGACATGGTTGGTTACCTCGCCTGGATGCAAGACAACGTCGAGAAAAGGTCGGTAGGCCAGGCCAATATCACGTTCCGGAAGCGGCTGGGCTTCGTGAACACCTTTTTGGCTGAATACGG
>DATEVZ010000301.1:0-8383 GCA_035258265.1 Candidatus Acidiferrales bacterium | reverse complement strand
CGCGTCCATCACGCCCCACACCGTTCCAAACAATCCAATAAACGGCGAAACCGATCCGGTCGTCGCCAGCCACGACATCCATTTCTCCAGCCTGCGTACTTCTTCACCCGCGGCAACTTGCATCTGGACTCCCACGGCATTTGAGCTCTTCACTCGTGGAGCCATAGCCACTGCAGTCGCGCCGCCCCCCATCCCCGGCGCGCTGGGACGCCTCTCCGGCATCCCCAACTGCGCTTCCAGTTCGCGATATCCTGCCTGGTACACATGCACCATCGGAGTCGCGCCTGCGCCCATGCGCAAAGTCGCTGGGTCAGGCAGCCCGCGCCCTGCGCGAAACATTTCCAGGAATTTTCTTGTTTGTCTGTCGATCGACCCAAGCCTCTGGGACTTTTGCAAAATGATAGCCCACGAAAAAACAGAGAGGACCAGCAGGATGCACAGTACTACGCGCGCCACCCAACCCGTTTGCGTGATCAGTGTTTCGAGCCGGCTGGTGAAAATAAGAAGCGCCAGGACGGAAATTGTTTTCCCCCCAAGAAAAAATTTTGAAAACAACCCACAAACACCGTAGCACACGCAATCAACAAGGGTCAAACGAATCAATCACCTACATCATTCCCCTGATGCCCATAACGACACAGCAAAGTGGCCCCTTGCGCTCAGAAATTTGCAGATTGCCTTGCTAAGTACTGGCGTGTTTAAGTTATTTGCGTATTGTCAGCGGCGCAGGCAAGCCGTCAGTTGCAATTCGGATGAAGATTCTTTGCGCATAGAAGCGATCGGGCTCAGCGGCTACTACTCCACCGCCGTCCCAGTAGCTGTGCAAATCCATTTGCCGGCTTCGCCGCAGATGGAATCCCTCCGTCTCGATTTTACCGTCCGGTCCACTTATTTCTATGGCGCCCGTGGTATCGTCCGCACCGATCACTTCCTCAAAACCGTCAGCTTGCCCGCGGCCGTGTGAGCAGTGCTGCTTCTCGATGAACCAGCCACCGGCCTCGACCCCATGGCCCGCGTGGATCTCCGCAATCAGCTCAAGCGCCTCAATCAGCAGGGAATTACGATTCTGATATCCTCGCACATCCTCGTGGATTTGGAAGAAATCTGCACCCGCGTCGCCTTCATCGCCGACGGCAAGAACCAGGCCGCCGAGTTCCTGCGCCACCTCGTTGCAAGCGGTGTGCCGGTGGTCAAATTCGATCGTCCCCCTGCCACTCTCGAACAACGTTATCGTTCCATCTTCGGAGGCCAGCCCCGATGAACCCGATGATTCGCAAGGAACTTCGTCAACGCATGCGCGAGCGCCGCGGCTGGATTTTGCCTTCCCTATATTTATTGACGCTCAGCGCCGTCATCACCGTTGCGTATTACAGTACCGCTTGGGGAGGCAACGACCGAATCCAGGGCTGGCAAGTCGGCGCCGCCCTTTTTCTTACGCTGGCCTACACCCAACTCGTTTTGCTTCTGCTCCTCGCTCCCGTATTCAGCGCCGGCGCGCTGACCATTGAAAAAGAGCAGCGCACTTTGGGAGGGCTCTTGACATCGTTGCTTCGCCCGACGCAAATCTGCGGGGGAAATTTGCCGCTTCGCTGACGTTTGTTCTGCTTCTCCTCGTCATCGGCCTGCCCGTACTGAGTGCGGTCTTCGCCTTCGGCGGCGTTGGCCCCTGGGAAATCACTATGGTAGCGCTCACAACAGTCATCATCCTCGGCACCATCAGCGCCATCAGCCTATATTGGTCTTCGGCGTTTCGTCGCAGCGTGCACGCCACTGCCGTCAGCTACGTCACCGTGGTGGCTATGACCGTGGTCACCTTCATCATTTTCGGCATCGCCATGTCTCGCCTCAGCAACCGCGTCGGCAATGCTGGCTGGACTTCGATTCCCGAAAGCGTGAAAGCTCCGCTGTACTTGAATCCTCTGTTTTTCATCACCGTGTCGCTGGTGCCCAGAGGGCAGCTTTATCCAGAATGGTTCATCTGTTTGTCTGTGTTTCAGCGCCATCGCTGCTCTGAGCGTGATACTCACGCTCCGCAATCTCCGCAGAAGCGGTGACGTCGCCTGAAATTTCGCTCCCGGCCGCTAAGTCTTCCCCTACGTTCCGCCCTACGCTTCCTTACAATGAGTCTCCGCACAAAGCCTTTGAGAATCGCAAACCTTGTGTCTTAGACTGGTCTGGTGCAGTCGCACGAAGCGCCGTTTGAAAGAAAAAGCGGAACGAAAGGACGGAAGGAGGAGCAATGCCAGATAAGGACAAAGCCCAAGTCGTCAAGCATGGCGACGTCACGCAGCGAGTCGGAGTCGAAGTCATTCGCGCGCGTGGCGTTGACGTCCCTAAACTCATCAAAATGTTAATCGCCAACGCAGCCGCTGAATTCGCCAGCACTTATTATTACTACACCATTCTTCGCATGCATCTTGCCGGTCATGAAGATTATAAAGAGATCTGCGAAGACGCCCGGCTCGAAGATCGCGCTCATTGGGAGCTGATCGTCCCGCGCATTTACGAACTGGGTGGTGAACTTCCCAATGACCTCAAGGAATTTCACGATCAAGCCGGCTGCGTCGCCGCCAAGTTGCCCGACCCGCCCACCGTCGTCAACATTCTCACTCTGCTCCTCGAATCGGAACGCTGCGCAATCCGCAGTTGGATTGCCATCTGCGATATGACTTTCGGCAAGGACCCGCGCACCTACGACCTTGCCTCGCGCATTCTCAACGAGGAAATCGAGCACGAAGCCTGGTTCATCGAGCTGCTTGCCCACGAACGCGACGGCAAGACAGTTCCGTCCGGCCACTTCCGCCGAGGCGAGCCAGGCCACGCGCCCTACAGCAAAAACGCCAGCTTCTACAACCCGTGATCTCTGTGGCCGGGTCCTGCTTGGCCGCGCCTGCTAAGCAGGATTCCCGGCGCATGCTCCATGACGTTCGGCTCAAATACGTTCGAAGTCGTTCTTCTGCTTCCCGAAGGTGAAGAGCGATCCATCCAAGTCGGCGTCAATGAGCACATCTGGGACGCCGCCTTCGACTCAGGCATCGTGCTGCCCGCGCTCTGCCACCAGGGCCGCTGCCTAACGTGCGCCGGCCGCCTGGAAAACGGCGGCGAATTTGATCAATCCGACTCGGTAAGCTACTACCCGCAAGACCGCGAAGCAGGCTTGGTCCTGCTCTGCACCGCGAAACCGCGCTCGCCTCTACGCATCCACACACACCAACAGACCGAAATGCGCCAACACCGTCTTGAGCAAGGGCTCCCCGCGCCCTACTCGTGAGCAGTCCCACATAGACGACCGATATCGCGAGGCGAGCGAAATTCCTCCGTCGCGGTTTTCAATTATTGAAAATTGATCACGTCGCGAGACAGAGGCATCGTCCGCGCAAGAGGTTTTGCCACGGTGGGGTTCATCGGCAACGGCGTGCCTTTGATCGAAAAGATATCCATATCATCCATATCCGCCGACGTGCGGTTTTCCAGCACCATACTTTCGAACACAAAAGGCAACGCCGTCGTGTCCAGTGTGGAAGGCCGGTCGCCGATCTGAAAATGCAAATGTGGACCGGTAGTGTTTCCGCTGTTGCCTAGCAATCCGAGTTTGTCCCCGGTCTTAACGTGATCGCCAACGTGTACCGTTACGCTGTGCGGCGCCATATGGGCATACACCGCGTAGCGGCCGTTGCCGAGATCCAGGGTCACGTGATTACCGGTAAACTCGGCAATCGTCAAATTCTCGGGCGCGGCGCCGGGCGGCACATCGGGCATGTCGCGCACGGACTCGACTACGGTTCCGGGTGCCACCGCAAGCAATTCCACGCCATAGCATAACCAGTCCTCGGACGCCTTCCCGTCGGTGCGAAATGCTTTGCCTTGCGCGTCCACCTTGATCCAGTCAATTGCAAATTGCTCGGAGGGATCAAGCGTTCCGTTCACCGGATTCGTCACGAACCGGTGCGGGCCAATCTCCAGGCAGCACCCGTTCATGTCCACCCAGCCGCCGCCCTTGAACGCCGGCGCCAGAACGATCGCCTCTTCCTGGTTAACCCTCAAGGGCGGGCTCAGCACGGTTGACTCGGGCAGGCGCTTCACCTCTGGCTGCACGGTGCGCACACGCAAAGCAATTGTGCAGGGCGCCTCGTCACCGACGGCATACCCCACATCGAAGTACATGACGCCCGATTGGCCTCCTGCGAGTCTGGCTGAATAACTCGCCTTGTCCATGCTGCCCGGCAAGGTCGAGAGTTTCACCAGTCCCGTTATGTCTTCGTCTTTCGCCGAAACTACGCGATTGGTTCCTGTGGGCTCGAAGTTTCGAGACGGATCCAGCACCTCCACGGATTGAATCGTCGCTGCCGCACCCCAGGAGTTCGTGAATTGCATCGCAAACGCCAGGTGCATCCGCCCGTCCGATCCTTTCACCGGATACACGCCAGAGCCCACCAAATGCCATGTCAGCGGCCCCATGGTAAGCGCATACCGCTGCCCGTCACCGCTTGCAGTCGGCTCGAAGTAATCGGGGGCGTTGGCGCAGCGGTCCTGCGCCAGCGCCACAGAATGAAAGACGCAGAGTCCCGACAAAACAGACAGAAGTATGCGCAGGATTGATTTCATAGGGCCTTCTCGCGTATCGAAATACTCTGTTTGTCTCGAGTAGTGGCCCGGATGTTATCCGCATCCCGCATCCGCTGCCACATAAATCTCCGGCCGCATCAGCGCCGCCCTTCTCATACTCCACCCATTTCGCGCCGCCAAACAATTTGTCAGCGGTGGCGAATGGATGTAGAGTTCCGTTTAATCGGGTTTCTCGTATGAGGAATGGTTTCCTTCGGCTGCGGCTTCCCACCTCATTTTTTTTGCTGATGCTCGCATTCTGTCTGGATGGTTGCGGCCCGTCCTGTTTTCCGGCTCGAAAGCGCAGCGCATCAGGGCATTAGATCCAGCGCCGTAAGTGCGGCACATTATCTCCACAACTTCCAGGACGCTCAGACCGCTCCACACACTCGCGCGCGTGCAAGCAACAACTGCCGCTCGCGCGCGTTGCGAGTCAGCGACGCCGCGCGCTCGAACTCCGTACGCGCTTCATCCAGGCGACCAAGCTTTTTCAAAAGATCGCCGCGCACACTAGGCAGCAGATGATAATTCTCAAGCGAGCCTTCCGCGGTCAAAGCATCCACCACTTCCAGCCCCGCCGCCGGCCCAACCGCCATCGACATCGCAACAGCACGATTTAAATCCACAATCGGCGACGGCGCAACCCGCGAGAGCGATTCATACAGCGACACGATGCGCGGCCAATCCGTTTCTTCAGCCGTACGCGCCCGCGCATGACAAGCCGCTATCTCCGCCTGCAACAAGTACGGTCCCGGCGCGCCGCCCGAATTTTCCGCGTGCGCCAAAGCCGCAAGCCCGCGACGAATCAAAAGCTGATCCCACTTTGCGCGGTTTTGGTCAAAAAGAAGCACAGGCTCGCCCGCTGCATCCACCCGCGCTCGGGAGCGCGACGCCTGTATCTCCATCAGCGCGACCAACCCGTGGACCTCGGGTTCTTGCGGCACAAGCTCTGCCAGGATGCGGCCAAGCCGCAACGCATCGTCGCACAGCGCAGGGCGCAACCAATCGTTGCCCGCGGTAGCCGAATAACCTTCGTTGAAAACCAAGTAAATCACCGCAAGCACCGACGAAAGCCGCGCCGCCAGCTCGTCGCCTCGCGGCACCTCGAAGGGAACGTGTTTTTCAGCGAGGGTGCGTTTCGATCTTACGATGCGCTGCGCCACAGTCGGCTCCGGAACCAGAAACGCCCGCGCAATTTCCTCGGTTGTAAGCCCACCAAGCAAACGAAGCGTCAGCGCGATGCGTCCTTCGGTCGGCAACACGGGATGGCAGGAAATAAATATCATCCGCAGGAGATCGTCGCCGACATTATCATCGAGTGCCGCCTCAAAATCCGGCACGGCCATCTCCTTCTCTGCAAATTCACGGCCGAGCTCTTCATGCTTGCGTTCAACACGCGCGTTTCGCCGGAAGTAGTCGATGGCTCGATGCTTGGCGCTAGCCATGAGCCACGCGCCAGGATTATCCGGCACGCCCGACTGTGGCCACTGTTCGAGTGCAGCGACCAGAGCGTCCTGCGCCAGATCCTCGGCCACGCCGACGTCGCGGACAATTCGCGCAAGGCTGGCGATCAGCTTCGGCGATTCGATCCGCCAGACGGCGTCAATGGCGAGGTGTATATCGGTAGCAGCCACGGCTACCAATCACATCATCTTCAATCCAACCGCGCAAGGCCCGCACAACGAGCCCCAGTACGCGGCAAGCCCAGCGGCTACCCGCCGCTCCGCGCCTGTGTATTCTGGTCCGCCTCGTATCGTTGGCGTAGCTCGCACTCTCCTCCGCCGACGACCTGAAGGAAGTGCCTGGCGTGCTCGTTGGCCTCCGCCTTGGAATTCACCTGAAATAGCGCAAAGCCCCCGATCACTTCCTTAGCTTCCGTGAACGGCCCATCGGTGACCTTCACCGTGCCGTTCGAGAGACGAACGCGCGCACCCATAGCGCTCGGCAAGCAGCCCTCCACAGCGAGCAGGTAGCCGGCCTTCATCCCCTCCTCGATCAACTTGCCCATCCTCGCCATTTCTTCTTCCGAGGGCGGTACATCTGTTTGGACCGTCTTGTATACGCTCAGAAATTTCATGAAGTTTCTCCTCGCGAGTTTGGATTCGCCGTTGAAATGGCCGCGCACCTCAATCAGCCTTTCGGTAGCCCGGCGTTTCTTTTTGGGGGCCGAATCGCAACGCCGCTACGACGCCTTGTTCGCCGCAGCCTGAGCCCGTATCCGTTCCCCGCGCTCCCGGATCGCCGGAGTTAACTCTGCCCCGAAGTCCGCCACCTCAAACAACGGCCGAATCTCGACGTCGGATTCGCCTTGATGCGGGCACGGGCAGCGCTTGAGCCACTCCACCGCCTCGTCCATGGACTTTACGTTCCAAATCCAAAACCCGGCGATCAGCTCCTTGGTCTCGGCGAACGGCCCGTCAATCACCGTCCGCTTGTCTCCGGAAAATCGCACGCGCTTGCCCTTCGAACTGGGATGCAGCCCATCTCCCGCGACCATCACTCCGGCCTTCACCAGCTCTTCGTTGAATGTCCCCATGTCCTCTAAGAGCTGCCGTTTGGGCATCACGCCCGCTTCCGATTCCTCGCTAGCCTTCACAATCACCATGACTCGCATCGTTATGTCTCCTTGAGTTGAAATAAGAGCCGGGTTTCCAACATTAAATTCAATTCGGTAAACCGCCTCTACTTTGACGTCGAACAACCGCCAAGGACATCGACACCCTCGCTTTTTTTCACGCTGCCGTTTAACTAATTCGCCGCCCGCTGCACCGATCTGCCAGACGACTCGCGACTTGCGATCGGTGCAAGCCGCCAGCGGCCATAGGCGACGAACGCCACGAGCAATCCCACGCACAGCGGCATCAGCGCCTGCGCTACGCCACTGACCACCAGCATGATCGTCGTCGCGCCGATCATGATAATCACCAAACCGGCTGCGGCCAGCGGCGTCAGGTAGGTCCGATTGCGAAGGAGTCCGGGCAAAAGCAAGCCGATCGCTCCAAGCACCTCGCACGCGCCGATGAACCGCAGAAAGGGCCCGGGAAAATGAACTTGCTGGGTCATCACCGCGACTGGCAAAGTCAGCTTGGCTCCGCCGGCAAACAAATAGAGCAGCGCCAGCACAACCTGAATCACCCATAGAATGACGTTCAACTTCTTGCCGTTCGTTGCCATTTGAGTTTTCTCCTCTACCTGTACGTCGAATGAGCGATCGTGAATTCGACTCGCTTCTAATCCTTCGCACTGTCACGACATCGCCCAAGCACGCTATGCCTTCGCCGACTTCGGCCGCAACTCAGGTGGAAAGTCTGTGGCCGGCTCAAATATCTGATTAATGTCCAATATGCCGCCTTCGGGCAAGGGGCACCGCTTCGCCCATTCCAGGGCCTCTTCCTTCGACTTCGCTTGAATCATCCAGAATCCGGCGATCACTTCCTTGGCTTCGGTAAACGGGCCGTCGGTGATGACCGGCTTACCGCCAGACACTGGCAGGCGCGCGCCCTCGGACGTCGGGTGCAGCCCCTCGCATGCCAGCATTATTCCGGCCTTGGTCATCTCCAGGTCGTACTTCCGCATCGCGGTCACCAGTTCTAGCAACGGAACTATTTTCTCCATGATGTCTGGAGGCGCTGGTAATGCCATCAGGAATCGCGTCGTTTCGTCTCCTTTTGATTGAACTAGGCCCATGATCTCTTCGAAACCCAACTATCTGAATCGGGTCTCTAGCGACACGTGTCGAACAACACCGTCCCTACGGCAATGAGCGCCAACGGCCAGC
>DATEVZ010000300.1:0-3528 GCA_035258265.1 Candidatus Acidiferrales bacterium | reverse complement strand
CGATGAGATTCTGATGGCCAAGGAACTATCGCTCGATCCAATTTAGAGCTGCGGCAGCGGAACCCCGGCCGGGACGGTTGCGCGAAATCGCTGGGCTGCTACCATGTGAGCGGTGAAAGAATTTATCCCACTAGGCTGGTTGCGCAATGCTCACGCCATGACCATCGCGGCGAATTTCTGGCCACGGGCCGTCCCGATGCTGCGCAAGAGTGTGCCGCGATTGTTTGAAATCGAGCCGGGGACGCGGGTGCGCGGAGAGTGCCATTGGCAGAGGGATACGCAAGAACATCCTACTCTGGTGCTGCTCCACGGCTTGGAAGGCTCGTGCGAATCGAAGTACATGCTCGGGACGGCGGAGAAGGCGTGGATTGCGGGTTTCAATGTCGTGCGATTGAATCAACGCAACTGCGGCGGCACGGAGCGGTTGAGTTCGACGCTGTACCACTCCGGATTGAGCTGCGATATTCGCGCCGTGGTGCTTGAGCTGATCGAGCGAGATGGCTTGCCGGAAATTTTTGCCGCAGGATTTTCGATGGGCGGGAATTTGGTGCTGAAGATGGCTGGCGACATGGGTTCTTCGGCACCGCTTGAGCTTCGCGCCGTCGTGGCGGTTAACCCTGCGTTTGATCTTGCCTCATGCGCGGACGCTTTGGCTGCACCACGGAATTTCATTTACGAGCATCATTTTGTCACGCGCCTCAAGCGGCGCATGCGTTACAAAGCGAGCTTGTTTCCTGAGCTGTATGAGCTTCGCGCGCTGGCCGGCTTTCGGCGGATTCGAACGGTGCGGGACTTCGACGATGTGGTCACGGCGCATTATTGCGGGTTCGAAGATGCTAGCGACTATTACGCGCGATCGAGTGCTTCGCGGGTGATCTCCGAAATTCGCGTGCCGACATTGATCATGACGGCGAAAGACGATCCTTTTGTGCCGTTCGAGCCGTTTCAAAACCCCGCAATTCAAGGCAATCCACAGATCACGCTGATCGCGACGGAGCACGGCGGACATTGCGCGTTTATTTCGCAGGAGAATGGCGGCGAGCGCTTTTGGGCGGAGGCGAGGATCATGGAGTTTTGCAAAGGTAAGTCAGAATTATCGCGCACACCCGTGCGGCGGCACGAGAGCCAGGAAGAGGAACAGCCTACAGCATAACTTCAGCGCCGAATCAGCCGGCGAAACGCCGGCGCTACAATTAGGCGATGGGGGTTTCAAGCGACGGTTGAAAGCCGCGCGTTAGAAGCTTGGCTGCGCCGGATTCCGAGATGACCATGTCGTCCTCACAGCGCAGGCCGTAATCGCCGACCACGTAGATTCCCGGCTCGTTTGAAAACGTCATCCCTGGCTTGAGGATGGCGCGGTTTCCGCGCACGAGGTAGGGCCATTCATGTTCGTCCATGCCAATGCCGTGACCCAGACGATGCGAGAAATATTTGTAGCCCGAACCAAATCCGGCGTCGGTAATCACTTTGCGGGCGGCATCGTCCACCGAGCCGCACTCGTGTCCTGCAACGGCGGCAGCCAGTGCGGCATTCTGCGCGTTGCGGACAATCTCGAACGCATGCTGTAGCTTTTCGGGCGGCTTCCCGAGAACGCCCATGCGGGTGACGTCAGATTGATAGCCTTCAACGGTAGTCCCGTCATCAATCATCACGCCCACCCCTTCACGCAAAATTTGCTCTTCGCGCGAGCCGTGCGGAAGCGCGGAAGACGGTCCGAAAAACACGGACGCTTCACCGCGCAGGCCCATTTGGGCGTAGCCTCGAACCACCAAATCGGCTACTTCGCGCTGGGTCATGCCCTCGCGGAGTGACGCAAAAGTAGCCTTGTACACATCGAAGGTTGCGGAGCAGGCGAGGCCCATCAGTTCCAGTTCATGCTCGCTTTTCTGCGCGCGGCAGCCGACTGTAATCGGATCGCCGCTGACGTAGTCGAGTGAATTGGCGGAGTGGCGGAGGCCGTCGAAGAAAACGTAGCGCGTGGTTTCTTCGATGCCGATTTGCCCGGTGCGAATGCCGCGCTCGGCGAACCATTGATCGACAATCGCGTAAGGATTTTCCTCTTCCTGCCAGACGCGAATTTTAATCGGCCAGCGCATCTGCTCGCTCAGGCGGCCTTCCTCAAATGCCGGAGAAACCAGCACTGGATTGCCCTGACGGGGAATCAGCAATGCAAGAATACGTTCACTAGGCCACCACTGGATGCCGGTGTAATAGACCAGCGTAGTGCTGGGAGTAACGCAGAGCGCCTCGAAGCGCGGCTTGGCGTCGGTCATCAATTGCTGCGCGTGCGCCATGCGCCCTTGAAGTTCTTCGGCGCGAATCGGCTTCACGCGATCGCCGAGAGGCTTCAATGAGGTGAATGCCGGTGGAAGAGGCTGCTCGGCGGTTCGCTGGGTCGGCCGCTGCCTTAGAGCCTCGCTGCCAAAAGTTGTCCCAACCGTGACGCCTCCCAGCGCAAGGGAAGCCCTTTTGAATACATCACGACGGGATATCTTCACGAGGGTCTCCGATCAAACATCAGTGGAAGTGCGAAATCAGGACGGCATCCGTGACCGCGCGACCTTGAGCGTAGATGACCTGTTTCCCATCCGGAGATAGGGTGTAAGCGCACCACTGGAAATCCGGGCCGAGATTCATAACTTGCCTCGCCGGAGACAGAGCGCCTCCTTGCGGTCCCACAGGCTGAGCCCAAAGGGATACAACGCCGTCTTTCCTGATGGGATAGATAACGGCATGGCCGTCCTTGGTCCAAGCGAGCTTCTGGCCGCCGTCGCCGTTCATGGCCCCTTGCGCTTCCGCCGGCAAGTCATACACATTGCGTATTTCCCCGCCGCTCAGGCCCACGACGGCTAGACTTGGATGTTTGGAAGGGTCTGGTTGATACAGAACCGCGACAGAGCCGCCGTCGGGAGAAATCACCGGGCTAAACTCCTCGGCTTTGGAAATCTCAGTGGGTGTGCCGCCGTCAATACCAACTTTCATCAGGCGAGTGACATCACCGGCAACATCCACGTAAACCACAAACGTGCCATCCGGCGAGCAACTGGGATGAACCGCTATTTGACTCGCGGTGAGTTGTTTGAGGTTGGAGCCGTCCATGTCTGAGCGCCAGATAACGCTGATATCCGTGCCACGCCCCATGCTGAAGACGAAGTGGCGTCCATCTCCGCAGCTTGAAAGCCAACTGGGCGTCAAGACGCCGGGCGCGATGTCGTGGACATTCGTGCCATCGGGCGAGGCACTAGCGAGTTGAATGGATCCGGACGTGTAATAGGCATAGATGATTTTGCCGTCTGGCGTCCAAATGATTCCGGAAATGCCGTCCGCGCGGCTAATGCCACTGGTGATCTCGCGCGGAGGCGAAAAGGATGCGGAACTGCCAAAGCCTGCGACCTTCAGATTGCCTGTGAGAGTCACTTGAACCGTGGCGAGAGCGGAGCCGTCAGAAGTAATGCTGTCGCCGCTATAGAAGTTCAAATCATTCGTGATTCGACGGACCTCGGCCTCTGGATAACTCAGCTCGAAAAG
>DATEVZ010000299.1:0-14997 GCA_035258265.1 Candidatus Acidiferrales bacterium | reverse complement strand
CGGGAAGAACGAATTCGTCGGTGACGCCTTTTTCGTAGCTGGCGCGAATCGCGGCGATAGGATCGGTGAATTTCGCGTCCGCGTCACCGTGAACCATCGCGCGGTAGGATTTTTCGATGCGCTCCCAGCGATTGTCGCGGTCCATGGCGTAGTAGCGGCCGATCACGGTGGCAATTTGTCCGACGCCGTACTCGCGCATTTTCTGTTCGAGAGCGCCCAGAAAATCAATGCCGCTATTGGGCGGGGTGTCGCGACCGTCCATGAAGCAGTGGACGAAGACGCGCGTGACTTTATTTTCGCGAGCCATGCGCAACAGCGCGTAAAGATGTTCGATGTGCGAGTGGACGCCGCCGTCGCTGACCAGGCCGAGCAGGTGAACCTGACGCGCGCGGCCGCGTTCCATGGCTTCGAGCAGCAGTGGCTGGCGGGCGAATTCGCCGCTGGAGATGAGCTGGTCAATGCGCGAGATGTCCATGTGCACGATGCGGCCGGCGCCGATATTCAAGTGGCCGACTTCGCTATTGCCCATTTGTCCTTCGGGCAATCCGACGGCGGGGCCGGAGGTGTGAATCAGCGTGTTGGGAAATTCCTTGAGCAGGCGGTCATAGTTTGGCTTGCGCGCGAGCGCGATAGCGTTACCTTTGGTTTCAGCACGATAGCCCCAGCCGTCGAGGACGGTGAGGACGATGGGTTTTGGGCGTTTCGATTGTTTTGGCATGTCGCGGGTCAGAATACCTTATCGAAGACGATTATCGATCCCTACAAATGCAGGGCCTTGCGGCCCGGGAAGCGGGCGGCGCTGCCTAGTGATTCTTCGATGCGTAGGAGCTGATTGTATTTGGCGATGCGGTCGGTGCGGGAGGCTGAGCCGGTTTTGATTTGGCCCGTGCCCATGGCGACGACGAAATCGGCGAGGAAGGTATCTTCGGTTTCGCCGCTGCGGTGGGAAACGATGGCGGCGTAATTTGCCTTGCGGGCCATTTCCACGGCTTCAATGGTTTCGCTTACCGTGCCGATTTGGTTGAGCTTGATCAGAATGGCGTTGCCGATGCTTTCGGCAATGCCGCGCGCGAAAATTTTCGGGTTAGTGACGAAGATGTCGTCGCCGACGAGTTGAATGATTTTCTTTCCAACGCCTGGAACTTCCGTGGCCGGATGGATTGTCCGCTTGCGCGTGACCGCGGAACTGTCGCCGAGCTCGACGTTTTTCGGGGGCTGAGCGAGTTCTTCGCGACGTCCCATCTCGCGCGTGAGAAGTCTCCAGCCGTCCCAATCATCTTCGGCGAGCCCGTCTTCGATCGAGACGATGGGGTATTGGCGCACCCAGCTTTCCCAGAACGCGACCATTTGCTCGGACGAGCGGGCGGATTTGTCGGACTTCTTGAAAATGTATTTCTTGGAGGCGCGGTCGTAGAACTCGCTCGACGCAGGATCGAGGGCGATAGCAATTTGTTCGCCGGGCTTATAGCCGGCGGCGATGATGGCTTCCAGCACGCGTTCGAGGGCCTCTTCGTTGGATTTGAGGTTGGGGGCGAAGCCGCCTTCGTCGCCGACGGCGGTGGAATAGCCATTTTTCTTGAGCACGGATTTCAGGTGATGAAAAACTTCCACGCCCCAGCGCAGCGCTTCGCGGAAGTTCGGTGCGCCCAGCGGCATGACCATGAATTCCTGTAAGTCTACGGAATTATCGGCGTGCGCGCCGCCATTGACGATATTCATCATCGGGACGGGCAGAGTATTGGCCGATGGGTCCGAAGAATATTTGGCCAGATATTTGTAGAGCGGCTGGGCGAGTTGCGCTCCAGCGGCACGCGCGGCGGCCATCGAGACCGCGAGGATGGCGTTTGCGCCGAAATTGGATTTGTTGGGCGTACCGTCGGCGTCAATCATTTTGCGATCGAGGGCGTGCTGGTCGGCGGCGTCCAGACCGGTGACGGCCTTGGCTATTGCGCCGTTCACATGAGCGACTGCTTTCAGAACTCCTTTGCCGAGGTAGCGGGATTTGTCTCCGTCGCGCAGCTCGATGGCCTCGTGTTCGCCCGTGGATGCGCCGGAAGGAACTGCGGCGCGGCCGATGGCACCGCCTTCGAGGTGGACGTCGGCTTCGACCGTGGGATTGCCGCGAGAATCTATGATTTCACGACCGCGAACGCTGGTGATCTTTGTGGACATTCGGTCTCCTGAATATGACTGCTGAGTATTTTGGAGCGAGAAGCATCGTAAGCTGTTCGGCCGGTAGTGTTCAAGTTGTCGGCAGCGGGTCGGGCACGGCCCTCCTTCGGCGAGTTTTTTGACATGTCGTGCCCCTAGGGGCGTGGGCGGGATGGAGTGATGTTTCGTGGGCGCTTGCGCAGAAGCTTGCGGCCGCGAGCGCGCATGGCGGGCGTGCCGACGAGGGTCAATTCCTCGATTAGCGGGATGATTTGCGCTTTGAGTTTGGGGTCACTGGCAGCGAGGTCCCAGAGGGCCTGCATGGCGAAAGTTTTCACGATACTGCTTTTGCCGCGCAGATAGTCGAAGAGAATGTCGAGAGCTACGGCGCGTTCCTTGCTGGTGAGCGTGACGCGAGGGAGGATCAGCGCGGCATGCCAGCGAACTTCCTGTTGGGTGCTGCCGCTGGCTATGGCCAGTAGTTTTCTTTTAAATGGCTGCAGAAGCTCAGCACGTTGCGCGCTGATCTTTTCGACGGCGTCGGCGACGCGCATGCGGATGACAGGGTCATCGCTGGAAAGGCCTTCGAACAGATCTGGGAAATAGGCAGGGTAAGCGAGCACCAGAGCGACAACTTCATTCGAGCGGCCGATGGAGCCGCGATTGCCGCCAGCCAATTTCTTCAGGATGGGGTGCATCGGCCGCGAAAGAACGCTTCGGAAAAAAGAAGCGAGGTTTGCGTCACTCTGGTTCTTCGATCATGGATTCAGGGCGCACGACAACTACTACGCCATTGTCGGTTACGGAGTAGCGGGCGCGGTCGGCTTCGGTGTCATAGCCGATTACGGTGCCTTCGGGCAGGCTTACGTGGCGATCGATGATCGCGCGGCGAATGCGACTGCTGCGTCCGACGTTCACGTGATTAAAGATGATGCAGGAATCCACATCGCTGTAGCTATTGACGCGCACGTCGAGGCCGAGAACCGAGTGCACTACGCGGCCGCCGGAAATGATGGAGCCCGCGCCAACGATGGAATCGAGCGCGACGCCCATGCGCGAGGGGTCGGCGAAAACGAATTTCGCGGGAGGATATTGCTGCTGCCAAGTGTGCAGCGGCCAGCTCTTGTCGTAAAGGTTAAAAACCGGCGAGACCGAAACCAAATCCATGTTGGCTTCGTGATAGGCCTCGACGGTGCCGACATCGCGCCAATATGATTCCTCTTTTTTATTTTCATCGCGGAAGTTGTAGGCGAAGACGCGGTGCTTTTCGATGATGCGCGGGATGATGTCCTTGCCGAAATCGTGCTTGGAATTGGGATCTTCGGCGTCGGCGATCAGGATGGGCACGAGAAGCTGCGTATTAAAGAGATAGACGCCCATGGAGGCGTTCACCTTATTAGGGTGCACACGAGAGGGCTTGGGATTCGCGGGTTTTTCTTCGAATCCGATGATGCGCCAGTCTTTGTCTGTTTCGATGACGCCGAAACTGCGCGCGGCTTGCTGGGTATCCACTTCGAAAGTAGCGACGGTGACGTCCGCGCCGGCTTCCACATGCTGTTCCAGCATCTTCTGGTAATTCATTTTGTAGACATGGTCGCCGGAAAGAATAAAGACGTAGTTCGACTGTTCGGAACCGATGGAATAGATGTTCTGATAGACGGCGTCCGCGGTGCCTTGGTACCACTGCTGCGAAACGCGCATCTGCGGGGTCAGGACTTCGATGAATTCTCCGTGGCCCATCAGCGAGGACCAGCCGCGGCGAACGTGGCGATTCAAGCTGAGCGCTTTGTATTGCGTGAGAACAAAAACGCGGCGAAGGTCGCTGTTGAGGCAGTTCGAAAGGGTGACATCAATGATGCGGTAAATTCCGCCGAACGGCACGGCCGGTTTGGCGCGATCACGCGTCAGGGGCCAAAGGCGCTCGCCCTGTCCGCCGGCCAACAGCACACCGATCGCGTTGCGCATCAGAGGCATGTTCCGTCTCCTGAAAAACCAGCGGTCCGGCGAAGCGACATTCTAGCAGCAAACCGAGGATGCAGCGCATGAGCGCGCCTTAAAATCCGGCCTTCGATGTAGTAATCGCAGAGATACCCCGCCGCGATTTATTAACCATAGAGTTACAGAGGCGCGGCCATCCGCTTCCGAGCAATTTTAGCCTTGACTTAGGGGGCAGCGGGCGATATTAGAACATGGCAATTGCCGGTTTGGGTGTGAACCGGCTACACTGATGGTATCCCACCAGTGCAACTCAAACAATTAACGGGGAACGGGGGTGAATACGCGTGGCAGAAGTTGTGATTCAAGAGGGTGAATCTCTGGAAAATGCGCTCCGGCGTTTCAAAAGGAAAGTCCAGTCGGAGGACATTATCAAGGAGATTAAAAAGCACAGCTACTACATGAAACCGGGTGAAAAGCGGCGTGCCAAAGAGGCCCTCTCGCGTAAACGTCTCCGGAAAAAGCAACGGCGTGAGCAAGACTAAACGACCAAGTTGTTCGGGTCCATTTCAACAATTTCGTGCCGGCCGGCATCTGGGTGGCGCAGGTCTTTCAACTGAGTTCCCAGAACGGCAGGCATGGAATGTTCCGCTGCGACTCCTTTCCCAGCACGGCTCCGGAGCAGCGTATGGAATACCACGATAGGGTCCTGAAGTGCGCCGAATGTTCGGCGGAATTTGTCTTCACCGCCGGCGAGCAAATGTTTTTCGCCGATAAGGGTTTCAAGAATGAGCCCAAGCGGTGCAAGGCGTGCAAAGCGAACCGCTCGGCGGGCAATGGTTCTGGTTCATCTCCAAGCGTACAGCGAGTGGAAACCAAGACTGTTTGCTCGCAGTGCGGTAAGGAAACGACGGTCCCGTTCAAGCCCACACAAGGACGACCGGTGTATTGCCGCGAATGTTTCCAGCAGCGGCGAACGCTAGGGCCGACCGCAGCGACGGCATAGCACGGCGCCGTCTAGCGAGGGCTTGTCAGGTCTGGCGAGGTTTCCAATATGCAGTGAGCCCGGGCGATCGACGGGCGACGCGGCAGAACTGGCCCGCTAAAGGGAACAGGTATTTCCAGAGGCTCTTCTCAGCGTGAAAACGCGGGGAAGGGCCTTTTTCTTTGCGGGCGTGGTGTAGAGTGAGGCGCCTGGATCGCCACGTTCGTTGCCCCGAGAAACACGGCGCGCACTGAAGTGCGCCGCTACAAAATCAACTACGACGGTCCGGCGGGGTGTTACCAGCTTGGGCGCAACCTTATGCTGCTGCTTTTGAGAAGCGAGTAGGCGCGATTTCGCGGAGGGCAGCGACGAGCGATTCGATTTCCTGTTGTGTGCCGATGCTGACGCGCAGGAAATTGGGCATAGAGGCGAATCGGCGACCCACGATGATGTTGCGAGCGCGGAACTGGTCAATGAAGGGTTGGGCGTCCGAGCTCATATCAATCATGACGAAATTGGCTTGCGAGGGAATAAACGGGCGAGAATCCTTGGCGAGCTCGGTGCCGAGCCAGCGGCGTGTGTCGTTAATCCGCGTGCGGCACGAGGCGACGTGATCGCTATCGGCGAGACTGATCAGGGCGGCGGCGAGGACTGCGGCGTTGCCGTTATCCTGCGTGAGATGATTGTTGATCAGCGCGATCGGTTCTTTAGCACCGATGGCATAGCCCAGGCGCATTCCGGCCATGCCGTAAATTTTCGAAAACGTGCGTGCAACGACTACATTCGGGTTCTTCGCTATGAATTCGGTGGCGCTCGCGTAGCGCGGATCGTCGGCGAAATCGTAGTAGGCTTCGTCGACGAGGATGAGCGTGGCGGGCGGGACGGCTTGGATGAAGGTAGCCATTTCGTCGCGGGTGACGATCGTGCCGGTGGGATTATTTGGATTGCAGACGTAGACCACACCGGTCTTTGAAGTACAGGCGGCAGCCATCCTGGGCAGATCGTGGCGATGGTCCGGGGTGAGAGGAATTTTCAAGGGTTGTGCGTGCAAGGCACGAGCGTATTCGAGCACGGCTTCGAAGGTTGGCTCGGGGGCGACGACGTTCCGACTGGAATCGAGGAAGGCGGCATCCACACCGCGCAGAATTTCGGTGGAACCGCAGCCGAGAGCGATACTGTCGCGAGTCAGATTGAATTTCTGGGCGAGAGCATCCTTCACTTGAATATAGGTTTGATCGGGATATCGGTTGGCGATGTGTCCGCAAGTCGCTAGAGCTTCGAGCGCCTGTGGCGATGGGCCGTAGGGGTTCTCATTGAAGTTCAGGCGAACGGCGCCCTCGGGAATCGGCCCGCGGCGCTGCGCATCCAATCGATTCGGCAGGCCAGGGGTCGCGAAAGCGAGCGCGAGCGATTGGCCGAAGAGGCGCGAGAAGTCTCGTCGGGAAAAGATGCTGTGGGTCATGGACGCTCCCGTGGCAAAATTCGCTCGCATAGTAACCTGCGCTGGGGGGTTAAACAAGGAGCGGATTGGCGCGGACATTTTGGAGTTCGGCGGCATCCCGCCGCCTTGCGTTAGCAGGCGGGCACAGAATTTCCCGCTAGCGGTTGCCTTCGCGCGGCGGGCGAGTCCTTCGCGGCGAGTCTCGCCTCGCGAAAGCGGGGCAAGCTCCCGCACTCTATATAGGTCGGCGCGCTGATTCTGAGACCAGCCGCCATCAAATGCGTGAGGAGGCCGTGATGAGGAAGAGGAAAAAAGCAACGCGAACACGAAAGAGGAAAGGCACAGTTCATGCAAACTCCGGCGCCGGAAATGACAAGGCACTGCGCGAACATTTGGCAAAAATCCTTACTTGGGGAGAAGCGCACGCGGATTGGAAGCAGGCGCTAGAGGGGCTAGACCCAAGTCAGCGCGGGATACGGCCGGCGGGGTCGCCTTATTCCGCGTGGGAATTAATAGAGCACGCGCGGATCTCCCAAGAGGACATTCTGGACTTCTCAACGAATCCGCACTACGTACAGCGGAATTGGCCTGCGGAGTACTGGCCGAAGACAGTCGCGCCGCCGGATGATGCCGCGTGGGAAAAGAGGGTGAAAGAATTTGCGAAGGATACGCAGGCGATGGTGAAGTTGATTGAAGATCCGCGAACGGATTTGTTCGCCAAGATTCCGCACGGGACCGGCCAGACAATTCTGCGCCAGGCGTTGCTGCTCGCCGACCACAATGCCTATCACTTGGGACAATTCGTGCTGGTGCGGCGGCTGTTGGGAACATGGGACAAGAGCTAGCGAACGCTTCTCGCGAGTTCGCAAGGCAGCCGCTATAATAGTGATGAGGTTTTGAGGACTATTGATGAGCCGTCAACAAGCAGTGGTGGATTCCGCGACGACGAAGGACGCGCAAGAGCGCATCTGGGACGCGTTCCGCCGGTGGGGATATCTGCAAGCCAATCTCGATCCCTTGGGGGACATGGCGCCGGTGGCCATGCCGGAGCTCGACGTCTCCGGTCCTGACGCGGACGCAGCACGGCAATTTTATTGCGGCACGATCGGCGTGGAATTCATGCACATTCCCGAGCGCGAAAAGCGGCAATGGATTCAACGGCGCATGGAAGCAGAGGCTGAGACTCCCGAAGCCGACCGCGAGCGCATTCTGGACTGGCTGGTACGCGCGGAGATTTTCGAACAGGTTTTGCAGACGCGTTATCTGGGGACGAAGCGCTATTCGCTCGAAGGTGAATCGGCGCTGCTGCCATTGCTCGACGCGATTCTGAATTCAGCAGCCGAGCAAGGAGCCGTGCAGGCCGTGCTGGCGATGAGCCATCGCGGGCGACTAAACGTGATGGTGCACGTGGTGGGCCGCGGCGCGGCCGAAGTTTTTGCGCGGTTCGAGGATGTGGACCCGCGCAGCGTGCTGGGTGGCGGCGACGTGAAGTATCACATGGGGGCGACCGGCTCATTCGAGACGGCCGGCGGCAAGAAGGTCGGAATCCACCTGGTTTCGAATCCGAGCCACCTGGAGGCAGTGGACCCGGTGGCGATTGGACGCACCCGCGCGAAACAAGAGCGTCGTGGCGATGCGGGCTTGCAGCAAGTGGTGCCGGTGGTTATGCACGGCGATGCTGCGTTCGCGGGGCAGGGGATTTGGGCCGAGACGCTGAATATGGCGGGAGTCGAAGGCTTTACGGTGGGCGGCTCGGTACACATCATCGTGAATAATTTGATCGGCTTCACCACGATTCCGCGGGATTCCCATTCTTCGCGATTCTCTTCCGACCTGGCGAAGCGGCTGCCGATTCCTGTTTTTCATGTGAACGCGGAAGATCCGGAGGCAGTCACGCGCGTAGGACGAATGGCGATCGAATACCGGTACGCGTTTGGGACGCCGGTGGTGGTGGACCTGATCGGTTACCGGCGGCATGGGCACAGCGAAGTGGACGATCCGACAATCACGCAGCCATTGCGCTACCGGAAAATTGAAGCACATCCGCCGTTGTGGCAAATCTACGCCGAGAAAATCGGCGTGGAAGCGCAGCCGATGGTTGATCGCGTGCGCGCGGAGTTGGATGTGGCGCAGAAGAGTGCGTTGGAACTTGAAAAGAATCCGCCGATGCGGAAGTTGCCGCCCTATTGGGACCCCTACCGCGGCGGGCGTTACGACGCTTCGCTGGAAGTGAACACGGGAGTGGCGCAAGAGGAATTGGCTGGGGTCGGCGAAGCTCTGACGCGCTATCCCGACGGATTTCACATTCATCCAAAAGTGAAGAAGTTGCTGGAGCAGCGCTTGGAAATGGCGCAGGGAAAACGTCCGATCGATTACGGCATGGCCGAGGCGCTGGCTTTTGGCACTTTGTTGAAGCAGCGGGTTCCGGTGCGGTTGAGCGGACAGGACAGCCGCCGCGGAACGTTCAATCAGCGGCACGCGGCGCTCATCGATATCGAAACCGAAGAGGAATACGTGCCTTTGCAGCACGTGGGGCACGGCGAAGCGTGGTTTGAAGCAATCAATTCGACGCTGTCTGAAGCGTCGGTGCTCGGATTCGAGTATGGGTTCAGCCGCGATTTTCCGGAGGCGCTGGTGCTGTGGGAGGCGCAATTCGGAGATTTTGCGAACGGTGCGCAGATCGTGATTGACCAATTTATTTCGGCGGGTGAAGACAAGTGGAACCTGCTTTCCGGCGTTGTGCTTCTGCTACCGCACGGATACGAGGGACAAGGGCCGGAACATTCCAGCGCGCGCCTGGAGCGATTCTTGCAACTAGCGGCGCGCGACAATATTCAGATTTGCCAGCCATCAACCGCCGCGCAGTATTTTCATCTGCTGCGGCGGCAGGCGTTGCGCGCGTGGCGCAAGCCGTTGGTAGTTTTTACGCCCAAGAGCATGCTGCGGAATCCGGTGGCGTCTTCTTCGCTAGCCCATCTTACGGCGCCGCGATTTCAGAATGTGATTCCCGATGCGGGCGACGGGTCGGCGAAGCGCGTTCTGCTCTGCACGGGCAAAATCGGGCACGAATTGGCTGCCGAGCGGAAGCGCCGCAAGGATACCTCCACCGCGATTATTTTCCTCGAGCAGCTTTATCCCTTTCCGGAAGCTGAGCTCGCCTCTGAGATGGATCGGCACGCGAACGCGCGCGATTTTGTGTGGGTGCAGGAAGAGCCAGCCAATATGGGCGCACTGGCTTTCTTGTTGCCGCGATTGGAACGGCTGGCGCGCGGGCGTGGAGTGCTTTCGATCAAGCGCTCGGCCAGCGCAAGTCCTGCCACCGGCTCGCACAAAGCGCATGAAATGGAGCAGCACACCTTGCTGACGCTGGCGTTCGGCGGACCGCAGAAGAGCTGAGTTTTTCCGGCGCCTATTTCCGCGAGATTATGAAGCTTTGCGGGCCTGGTGCGCGGTGGATTTCGTTGGAAGTAAATCCTGCCTTGCGAAACATCTCATCGTATTCAGACATGGTGTAAGCGTCACCCGCGCGCGTGGTGCCCAGCATGATCATGCTGAAAGCGGCCGGCGCGGGTGGGCTGACACGGTCTTCGTTGGGCACGAATTCCGCTGACATTGCGCGGCCACCTGGTTTCAGCGCGGCGTGCACTTTGCGCAGTAGAGAAACAATCGTCTGCTGATCGAAGTGGTGCAAAAAACCGGTGAGCAGCACGAGGTCATAGTCTTTTCCGAAATCCACTTCGAAAGCGTTGCCTGGCAGTTCGTGAAAACGCGCAGCCACTCCGGCGGCTTCGGCGTTTTCCCTGGCCACTTGCAGAACTTGTGGCCAATCCACGGCGAAAATTTCGGCGCTCGGGTTTTGTTTTGCGATGGTGACGCCATACATGCCGTGTCCCGCGGCGATGTCCAGCACTTTCCATTTTTCGCCGGCTGCGGCATTGAGAAGCCCCGCCAGAGCTTGAGCCGGGATCCTCTGCAGGCCGCTCATCGAACGGGCAAATTCCACCCACTTGGAGCTGTCCGGTTCCACGGTATCTTCTTCACCCTTCAATGAACCGCCGGCGCGAACGATGGCGGGCAGGTCGTGGTAGAGATTCATGATTTCCGGCAGCGCCAGGAACTTTGCCGCGGCGCCGACGTAGGTTGGCGAGCGGCGGTCGAGAAATGTGGCGGAGTCTGGCGGCAAGGCGTAACGTCCATCGCTCTTGGTGAGGAAGCCGTTGATGACGAGGTAGTCGCAGAGAATGCGCATGCCGCGGTCGCTGGTCTGGCAGCGCTTGGCGAGGGCCTCGTGCGTAATTGTTCCTTCGGCGACGGCGGTGAATACGTCCAGCTCGATTGCAGTTTTCAGAGCTGCGGTCTTCTGATAGGCGTTCAGTGTTTCAAAGATTCGTTCCGGGTTTGGCGGTGCTTGCTGCGTGCGCGCTTGTTCAGATTGTGCAACCATTTTGAGATCCTCCAGCTTATTCGATGAACGCTTCAGTGGGCGGCGGAATTCTCAACGAAGCACCAGTGGACGAAATCCTGCTTGTACTTGTCCACGACGTGGGCGGGCACGTCGGGTTCGTTGATCTTCTGGTAGGCGAAATCGATCTCGCCGCCGGGCTTGACTGTGCCGAGCAGGTAACCGTACACGTTCGTTTCTGCTGCGATCGCGTCTGCCTTGTTGGGAGGCAACGCGTAGCGCACGGCGCCCGCGGAGCCGACGATCCACCCGGGCAGGATCCCGCCATTTGCTCGCCAGTATTCCGTATTGAAAATTCCCGCCATGTAAAAGTGTTGATGGCTGGCGATGACGTAGACGCGCTTGTGCGCGTCATTCTGCGCTTTCAGCAAATCGCTGTAAACGCGTCGACCGCTGGCGATGCCGGCGGGGGTCGCGTCCATGGCGTGATTCTCAGCAATACTATCCGGCAGCGCTTCGTGGCTGCCGACTACGATCGTGCGAATTTGTGGATTGGAAGCGTCGAGCTGTAGTGTTTTTTCGAACCACTTCAGCTGGTCCTCGTCGATTTCACTGTTGACGGCATTGTCGAGAGTGATGAAGTCAACGTCATTTTGAATCCAGTGATAGTAGGTGGAGAGTTTGTGAGCGTTGCCGTCGTCGCTGAGCCGCTGCTTCCGCAGGACCGGCGTGTCCAGCCAGTCTGCGAATTGCACCAAATACATTTCACGAGTGTGCGGCCAGACGGTTTCGTGATTTCCAATGCCGAGAAAAACCGGGAGGGTGCCGAAGGGCGCGAGCTGGCTCTGTATGAAATCGTCCCAGACGATTTGTTGATAGCCGCTGATGCTCAGTGGCTTGGCGAGGTGCTCTGGCTGATGCTGAATGTCTTCGTCGAAATCGGAATTCTTGCGGAAGTCCCCGAGATGCCAGTAAAAGGAGGCGTTGTTCTTCCAGACTCCGGCAGCGATCGCGGGCATGACTACGTCGCCGCAATTGCGGGAGTCGCCGGACACGGCGAAATTCCAAGTGGCATCGTTGTTTGTGGGCGCTTGGGCCGCTGCGGAGGTTTGCGCGAGCGCGGCGCTGGGGAATCCACTGAAAATCAGCGTTGCCAGCAGTAATCCACGTTTTCTGATTCCTTGGGTCATCGAGCCGCCTCTCGGTGCGTTCTTATGCGTCGCCGTGCGTTGCAACTTGCGCAAATCATTTTCTTCGAATCAACCGCAAAGTCAAAAGATTTAACGCAGAGGGCACAGAGTAAAACCGGAGGGCACAGAGAATCCGAGTAAACTCGACGATTGATGGCAATCCCGAAGATGTTCATTCCAGACGCTGAATTCATTTGGGAATGCGCGCACATTCGCTTACATTTCTGACGCGCGGCGAGCAGCCTGATTTGCGTACCCCCGCGTTTACACTCTTAGCCGTTCTTGAATATTCGAGAATCGAGGTGAGGGAAATGCAGATTGAGCCTTTTGATCTGGAGCGCTGGCAGTCGGTTTGGGAAAACAAAGTCGAGCTGAATATTTCGGAGAGCGGCGTGCATCCGCTGACGACGACGGAACTGGTGCCCGATCCGGAACAACTACGGAAGATACTCGACGTGCAGCTGCTGTATCCGCAGACCAACGGCAGCGAGCAATTGCGGTCGTTGATTGCGAGCACGTATCCCGGAGCGACTGCCGACAATGTACTGGTGACTTGCGGCGGCTCTGAGGCCAATTTTGTTTCCACCTGGGCGCTGATCGAACCGGGCGACGAAGTCGTCTTCATGATGCCGAACTACATGCAGATTGCGGGTGTAGCGCGCGCGTTTGGCGCGACGGTGAAGCCATTGTGGTTGCGCGAATCGCTGGATTGGGGAATCAATATCGATGATTTGCCGCGTGTGGTTACGGAGAAGACCAAGTTGATCGCCATCTGCAATCCGAGCAACCCGACTGGCGCTGTGCTGCGCGACGATATGCGCACGGCGGTAGTAGCGGCCGCCGCGAAAGTGGGCGCTTGGGTGCTTTCCGATGAGGTGTATCGGGGCGCTGAATTCGATGGCGAGTTGACGCCGAGCTTCTGGGGCGGCTATGACCAGGTTTTGTGCACTGCGGGCTTGTCAAAGGCATACAGCTTGCCTGGATTGCGAACCGGATGGGTGGTCGGGCCGCCGAAAATGATCGAGAAGCTGTGGAGTTATCACGATTACACCAGCATCGGCCCCACGATGCTGACGGACCGGCTGGCGTCGGTAGCACTTGCGCCGGAGCGGCGAGCGTGGATTTTGAATCGCACGCGGGAAATTTTGCGGCGAAATTATCCGCCGTTGCAGGCATGGCTTGCGTCGCACGCGGATATTTTTTCGCATGTCCCGCCGCGCGCGGGCGCGATCGCGTGGGCTGGACTGCGCGACGGCAGGAATTCGGCGCAGATGGGCGAAGAGCTGAGGGTGAAGAAGAGCGTGCTGCTGGTGCCCGGCGAGCAGTTGGGGATGCAATCGTTCGTGAGGTTTGGCTTTGGCGGCGATGCGGAGATTTTGCAGAAGGCGCTAGCGCGCATTGATGAGTGGCTGGGAGAGACGCGGGCGGCGAGCGCGCGCTGAGGAGAAGGAAAGTTCCCACAATTCGGCGCCTGGAGTTTGCGTGAAAATCGCGAAGACTCCAGCGGCTAAAGCCGTCCTGAATTTCACTTTTTATGTCGTGGCTAGAGCCACGACCCACAAAGATTCTTGAGTGCCGCACCTTTTGAGGGGCTGGAGCTTATGAGAATGCATGCAGGACGATGGCTGTCGTTGGTGCTGATGTTCGCGCTGGTGGTTCCGGCTGCGGAAGGGCGCGAGCCGGTTTATGGGCGCAAGGCGATGGTCGTCGCGCAAGAAGAGTTGGCGACGGACGTTGGCGTGTCCATCTTGCGAGCCGGAGGCAACGCGGTAGATGCCGCGGTTGCGGTGGGTTTCGCGCTGGCTGTGACTCATCCTTATGCGGGAAATCTTGGCGGCGGTGGCTTCATGCTTATCCGCATGGCCGACGGCCGCGCCTCGTTCATTGATTTCCGTGAGAAGGCGCCGGGCCGCGCGAGCCACGATATGTACTTGGATGCGAATCGCAATCCGACCAACGAAAGCGTAGTGGGATGGCGCTCGGCCGGCGTGCCGGGTACGGTTCGCGGATTTGAACTGGCGCACAAGAAATACGGGCGAAAATCGTGGGCCGATCTGGTGAGTCCGGCCGTCGCGCTCGCCGACAAGGGCTTTCCGGTTTCGCGTTGGCAGATGAATTCCTGGCGGCGCGCGGCGCCTCTGCTTTCACAATTCCCGGAATCGCAGCGCACTTTTCTGAACAGGGGTGCGTTTTACGAGTGGCAGGAAACCTTCAGGCAGCCGGAGCTCGCGCGCACGCTTGAACGTATCGGGCGTCTTGGTGCGCGAGATTTTTACGAAGGCGAGACGGGACATCTGCTGGCGAATGCGATGGCGAAAAACGGCGGATTGATTACGCTAGCGGATTTGCACGATTACAAAGCGGTGGAGCGCGCGCCTCTGGAAGGGGATTACAAAGGCTATCGCATCATTACGTCGCCACCGCCAAGTTCGGGCGGAGTCGGATTGCTGCAGATGCTGGCGATGTTGAACACGACCGGCTACGAAAAATATGGAGCGGGCTCCGCGGAGGCTTATCACTACATGGCGGAAGTGATGCGGCGATTCTATGCGGACCGCAGCCAGTATCTGGGCGATCCCGATTTCGTCAAGAATCCGATTTCCGCGCTGCTCGCTCCATCCTACGTGCAAGCGCGGCGCGCGACGATTGATCCCGAGCATGCTACGCCGAGCGATTCGGTAGAGCCCGGCCTTCCCGCGGAGCACGAAGGCACGAACACGACGCACTATAGCATCGTGGATCAGGAGGGCAACGCCGTGGCCGTGACGTACACCCTCAACGACGCCTATGGCAGCGGAGTCACCGTGCCGGGCGCGGGATTTCTGCTGAACGACGAGATGGATGATTTCGCGGCAAAGCCGGGTACGCCGAACATGTTCGAATTAGTGCAAGG
>DATEVZ010000298.1:0-2373 GCA_035258265.1 Candidatus Acidiferrales bacterium | reverse complement strand
ATATTCATTCCGAAATCGACCACGTTGGAAACGAATTGTGCATGCGCTTGCGCCTGGTTAAAACCGCCCATAATTCCGAAGGCGATTCGCTCCCGGTCGTTGGTCATGAAACCCGGAATGATCGTGTGCAAAGGCCGCTTGTGGCCTGCGAGCTTGTTGGGAGAATCAGGGTCAACGCTGAAGAGCGCGCCGCGATCGTGCAGAACAAAACCGGTTCCGTCCGCCACCAAGCCCGAGCCGAATAGAGCGTAATTGCTCTGAATCAAGGACACCATGTTCCCATCGCCGTCAATTACCGTCAGATAGGTCGTGTCGCCCTTCGCCGGAAGTCCAGGCTCACCGGGCAAAACGTTGCAATTCGCCTTAGCCATATCGACTAATTTCGCGCGCTGCGCTGCGTATTCCTTCGAGAGCATTCCCTCGACGGGAACTTGGCTGAATTTGGGATCCGCGACGTAGCGGTACATGTCGGCATAGGCCAGCTTCTTCGCTTCGATCATTGCCTGGAGAGCTTCCGCGGAGTTATGGCCGAACTGCGCCAGCGGAAATGTTTCCATGATGTTCAACATTGCAAGCGTCGCGATTCCTTGTCCGTTCGGCGGGATCTCGTAAACAGTCCAGCCGTGATACGTAGTCGAAATCGGCTCAACCCAGGCGCTCGAATAATCGGCCAAATCCGCCGCTGTCATCGTGCCTCCCAGCCTGGTGGACAGCGCCAAAATACTTTTGGAGATCTCGCCCGTATAGTAAGTGTCTCGGCCGCCGGAAGCGATCGACTCAAGTGAATGTGCCAGATCGGGATTGCGAAAAATCTCGCCCACGCGCGGCGCGTGCCCGTCTAGCAGATACGTTGCTGCAGCATTCTTGTCCTGCCTCAAGCCATCCTCGCTATGCGCCCAATACGCGGCATCCCATTCGGGCACCGGGAAACCTTCGCGCGCGTAGTAGATCGCGGGGGCGAGCACGTCCGGGAATTTCTTTGTGCCGAAGCGCGCAAGCAGCTTTGACCAGCCATCGACGGCGCCCGGCACCGTCACCGACTGGATCCCCTTTTGCGGCATCCCCGTAATGCCCTTGCTCTTGAGAAATTCGATGGAAAGTCCGGCGGGAGCCCATCCGCTCGCATTCAGCCCGTAGAGCTTTCCGGTCTTCGCGTCATAGACAATCGCAAAAAGATCGCCGCCAATTCCGTTCATCATGGGCTCGACAACGCCCATCACCGCATTGGTCGCCACCGCCGCGTCAACGGCGTTGCCGCCACGCGCCAGAACGCTCGCCCCAGCTTGCGCCGCGAGCGGATTCTCCGCCGCCACAATCCCCCTGCGCGAAATAACCATCGAGCGGTTTTGCGTGCGGTCCTGCGCGGTGGCACGCGTGGCAAATAACATCACGACGACCAGCACAAAAAGCATGCTAAGTGTTGCGCGCACCGAATCTCTCATGTATCTCCTGGCCGAAAAGTCGATATATCGCTGGAATTTTCACTCTGACTGACAGGCCGCCGGCCCTCTGGCCTTGGTATTTTTGTTCGGCCGGTTCCGCTCCAAGCACAATCGCCGCGAATGATACCACCGCGCCGCTCGCCGGTGAATGCCGCGGTTCCTAACGCCGGCTGTGGTAGTGTCCTAATTTGACGCGTGGGCGATTTGCTGCATAAAGGAGATCTCTGTGGGCGCAAAAGAGAAAATGACCTCGATTGGCCGGCCAGTGCCGGAGTTGCCGGTCGCTGACGTCGAACGCGCACAACAGCATTACAGAGATGCACTCGGCTTCGAGATCGGATGGCTTTACCCAGGCAAAGAAATTGGGGCCGTGTCGCGCGATGGTGTGGCGATATTCTTTCGGAAGAGGAATCCACCGTTCGAACCCGCCGTTCATTGGGTGTTTGCCGAAGATATCGATGCGTCGTACCAGGAACTGAAGTCGCTAGGTGCGAACATCGTGGATCCTCTGGAAAAAAAGCCTTGGGGATTACGGCAATTCACCGTAAAGGATCTGGACGGGAACGTCTTCTATTTTCACCATGACTAACCAAACACCGCATAACAAGCGGCTGGAGTCGGCAAGCAGTCCGGCTCAAATTAGGACACCCGAGCTCTTGGAGTTTGACTTCGTAGTGGCGCACTTCAGTGCGCCATCCGCGTTGCGGCAAGAAAGGATGGTGGGAGCACTTGCTGCGTAACGCTACTCGTTATGGTATCTCCCTACTCGGTCAGGGCAAGCGTGCTACTGCGATGAGGGCCGGACGAGGGTCGGCGCAGGTCTGCCGTTTAGAACCGCGTCCACGTTATCCAGAGCCAGCATGCCCATCGCTGTGCGGGTCTCGATCGTGGCGCTGCCGATATGCGGCAGTAGAAATGTATTTTTCAGTGA
>DATEVZ010000297.1:0-12666 GCA_035258265.1 Candidatus Acidiferrales bacterium | reverse complement strand
TCGTGGGCGCGGCCATCGTCAGCCAGGTGCGCCTCTTTAACATGCATCCCACCGGCGAAATGCACGCGGGCGCGCGGCTTGAATCACTGATGGGACCTGGCGGGATCGAAGACTGCGACAACGCGCAGAACTGTGTGAAAGTTTGCCCCAAAGGCATTCCGTTGACCGAATCCCTGGCCGCGGTGAACGGCCAAGTGCTGCGCCACGCCGTAAGGACGTTTTTCACCGGCAAGGACTGAAGCGGATTTGTCATTTTCTCTGTGTTCTCAAGATTTTCTCGGTGCACTCTGTGGTAAGTTTTTGCAGCAGAAGTGGCATCAAGCCGCGCCCGATTCCGCGTTTTCGTTTCACCGGAACGTGTCGTAGAATTCCAAGGGAAATTCGGGGGAAGAATGGTTCGCGTGTTTTTGTTGGTGTTTTGCTGTTTACTCGGAGGATTTTTGCCGCCCGCAACTGCAATCGGCCCATCAGAATCCAGCATCTCGCCACAGGCCCGCGAACTTCATTTCAGTTCCATCGTTATTGACACGCACGACGACACCACCCAGCGCCTGCTCGACCCGAAATTTGATCTGGGCGCGCGGCACAGCGACGGCGGCATCGATATCCCGCGGATGCGCGAGGGCGGCCTGAGCGCCATTTTCTTCTCGATTTATATTCCCGGCACGGCTACCGGTCCTACAGCAGTCCAGCGCGCGCTCGACCAAATCGCGGTCGTCCGCGAAACGGTGGCGCGCCATCCAAACGACCTCGTCCTTTGCACGACGGCCAGTGAGATTCGCGCCGCCAAAGCCCACGACAAGATCGCTGTTCTGATGGGTGTGGAGGGCGGCCACATGATCAACGACTCGCTGGCCAACCTGGACAAATTCTATTCGCTCGGCGTGCGCTATATGACGCTCACGCATATGGTCAATACCGATTGGGCCGATTCTTCAACCGACAAGCCTGCACACAACGGCCTTAGTGATTTTGGGAAGCAGGTCGTACGCGAAATGAATCGACTGGGCATGATGGTGGACGTCTCGCACGTTTCGGATAAGACTTTTTACGATGTTCTGAAAACCAGCACGGCTCCCGTGATCGCTTCCCATTCCTCGTGCCGCGCCCTATGCAATGCTCCGCGGAACATGACCGACGAGATGATCAAAGCTCTGGCGGCCAAGGATGGTGTGATACAGATCAACTACCATGTCGGTTTCTTGAGCCAGCAATTTCAGGACGTGCAGAAAAACAACCCGCAGCTGGGCAAGGAAATCGAAGCGGAATCCAAAAAGCGTTGCGGCAATAATGAGGCTTGCCAGTTGATTGAAGCCGATAAGATCGTCCGCGACATGGTGGAGCAGGGCAAATTCCCGCGCGTCGACTGGACCGAGATCATTAATCACATCGATCACGCCGTGAAACTGGTCGGCGCGGATCATGTCGGGCTCGGCTCTGACTTCGACGGCGCGGACATGCCCTATGGCATGGAAGACGCTTCGCGTCTGCCGCAAATTACCAATGCGCTGCTGGCCAAGGGTTACTCCGCGAGCGACATCCGGAAAATTCTAGGTGGCAATACCTTGCGCCTGATGCAGGATGTGGAAGCTGCGGCGCAGAAGTAGTTCCAAGTAAACCAGATTTCAGGAGGGTAATTGTGAAACGCTTGTTCCCCTGGCTCTCTGCCATTCTCATTGTCGCGTTATCACCCGTGGTGCTTCCGGCTCAAGATCAATCGGCGACTCCGCCACCCAAGCCCGCTGCAACGCGCGCGCATTCGACTACACCGCGAACCGACCCGGCGCTGTTCCATCCGGCGGCGCTGACGGCCAAAGCCCCAGATCAATACGAAGTCACGTTTAAGACGACCGCCGGTGATTTCGTCGTGCAAGTGACGCGCGCGTGGGCCCCGCTAGGCGCTGACAGGTTTTACAATCTCGTCAAGCACGGCTACTTCACTGATGCGGCTTTCTTTCGTGTCGTTCCTGGGTTCGTCGTGCAATTCGGACTGAACGCCAATCCTGCGCTGAACAAAGTGTGGGAGAAAGCGTCCATCAAGGACGATCCCGTCACACAGAGCAATCACGCCGGGTACATTACGTTTGCCACTGCCGGCGCCAACACGCGCACCACCCAGCTTTTTGTCAACTTGGGCGACAACACTCGCCTGGATTCGATGGGATTTTCCGCATTTGGCCAAGTGACAACTGGAATGGATGTGGTGCAGAAGATTTACAGCGCCTACGGTGAATCGCCGGATCAAGCCGCCATCACCGCCCAAGGGAAACCCTATCTCGACAAAAACTTCCCGAAGCTGGACCGTATTGTCTCAGCAACCGTAACTTCACCCGCGCCGGCCGTTCACACCACGCCGGCTCACAAGACTCCGCCCTCGAAGAATCCTTAGGATACCGAGCCGGCGTCCACGCTCTGCATTCGTAGCGGCGCACTGTAGTGCGCCATCGAAGCTATGGCAACGACCGATGGCAGTCTGAAGACCGCCGCTACAAAGGCCGTTCAACAACTTAATCGAAGAGAGTTCGAACCGTGCCGAACGGTTCCTTGGGAGAACCACCATGACCACGCAGCCAGCATTGCTTGAGCCCGTCAATCTGAAAGAGACAGCTCCCGATACTTTCAATGTGAAGTTCCAAACCACTGCGGGCGACTTCGCCGTGCAAGTCACGCGCGCATGGGCGCCGCTCGGTGCGGACCGCTTCTACAATCTCGTCAAACACGGCTTTTATGACGAGGCTGCTTTCTTCCGCGTCATCCCCGGATTCGTAGTCCAATTCGGCCTGAGCGCCGATCCCGCCGTCAATAATGTCTGGCGCAAATCGAATTTCAAGGACGATCCCGTTACGCAAAGCAACAAGCCCGGCTTCATCACTTTCGCCACCGCCGGCAAGGACACGCGCACCACGCAGCTCTTCATCAACACCGGCAACAACGCTCAGCTCGACAAAATGGGCTTCGCGCCGTTTGGCCAAGTTACCTCCGGCATGGACGTGGTGAAGAAAATTCACAGCGGCTACGGTGAATCCCCCGACCAGGGTTCCATCACCGCGTTAGGGAAGGCTTACCTCGATAAGAATTTCCCGAAGCTCGATCGCATCACGTCCGCAACCATCAGTTGAAGACGTGCGGGAATCGAAACATAGCTCAACATATCTGCTGCTGGCGTTGGCTCTCGGCAAACTGCTGATACAGTTCGCGGGTATCAATCATTACGGATTTTTCCGCGATGAGCTGTATTACATGGCCTGCGGCGAGCATCTCGCCTGGGGTTATGTGGACCAGCCTCCACTGATCGCACTGATCGCCTGGATCGTTCGCCATTCGTCGGGCTATACGCTCTTCGCGTTGCGTCTTCGTCCTGCGATCGTGGGCGCGGCAGTTGTGTATCTCACCGGCCGCGTAACACGCGATCTGGGCGGCGATCTTTTCGCGCAGTCTCTGGCCGCCACAGCGATTCTTCTCGCGCCCGCCTATCTCGCTTTCGACAGTTTCTTTTCCATGAACGCGTTTGAGCCGCTCTTCTGGCTGCTCTGTGCCTGGATCGCGATCCTGATCGTCAAGGGCGCATCTCCTAAGCGGTGGCTGGCCTTCGGGGCGCTCGCAGGTATCGGCCTCGAAAATAAACACAGCATGTTGGTCTTCGGCTTCGCTCTGGTGGTGGGACTCCTGCTCTCGGGACAGGCTCATCTCTTCCGGTCGAAATGGATTTGGATCGGCGGCGCCATCGCCCTCGCGATTTTCTTGCCGAACTTGCTTTGGGAAGCGCGCCACAGCTGGCCGCAAATTCAAGTCGTCCGCAACGCGCAGGAATTCAAGAACGTCCAGATCAGCCCCGCTCAGTTTTTGTTCGAGCAAGTTTTGTTCCTGCAACCGCTGGCCTTCCCGATCTGGCTGGCGGGCCTGATCTGGTATCTTGCCTTGCCGGAAGGGAAGCGCTTTCGCTTCCTTGGTTGGGCCTATCTGATCGTGATGGCTATTTTCATCGGCCTTGACGGAAAATCTTATTACGCGCTTCCGGTTTATCCGATATTGATGGCGGCGGGCGGCGTCGCTCTCGAGAAATTCTTTTCTGCGTCTAAACGGCGTTGGCTCGCCGTCGCATACCCAGCTTTGCTTGTGATCGTCGGAATCCTGACGATTCCTTTCGGCGTGCCCGTTCTGCCGGTGGACACTTTCTTGAAGTATTCGAATATGGTCCCGTATGCGCATGCTGTTAAAACCGAGCGCGATGCCACCGCAGACCTGCCGCAGCTCTACGCGGACATGTTTGGCTGGGAAAATATGGCAAAGCAGATTGGGCGCGTGTATCACGATTTACCCCCGGCAGAACAGCAGGACTGCGCGATCCTGGCAGGGAACTATGGGGAGGCCGGCGCAGTTGACCACTACGGCCCAAGCCTGGGTCTGCCGAAGGCCATCAGCGGCCACAACAGCTATTATGATTGGGGCCCGCGCTCGTACACCGGCTCGTGCGTCATACTCTTCGGCGAACGAGCTGATCAGTACAAGGATTACTTCGGTGAATCAGACCTAGTTGTGACCATAACCAATCCGTACGTCGGAGTCGCCGAGCGCAACGTTCACGTGTACGTCTGCCGCAAGCCCTCCGCTCCGCTGGCAGTTCTTTGGCCACATTTCAAATTGATAATTTAGGTCTTGCAGCACCGGGCGTCCCGCTCAATGCAACGGCGCGTGTCGAGGATTTCGCGCAGCCTGCTCCAGTGCAACCACGTTCAAGCCTGACGCCACCAGGCGATGTCCAATCTCGGAATCCGTGCGTTTGGCAATCGCGAACAAAACACACTCGCACGTCAAAATCGGAATCGAGCGACCTTCCACGGAATCGTGCGCTGGGGCAATTTCCTCCGCGCTCTTCAGCAAAGCCGCAAGTTCCGCAGACCGCGCCAGCGGCTTGCCGTCTTTCTCGGCAGCCGCGGCCGCGCCGGGCCGCAGCCACTTCCATTTGCCTTGATTTTCATCGGCGTGCCGCTGCTGGTCGTAAAACTGAATCCAGTGATGCCAGCGCTGCGGGCTGATTCTGCAGATCTGCTGCAAGTATTCCTCGATCGCATCCTGCTCGGGCCAGTAACGCGAGAGTCGTTCCCAATCGTAAATGTACATGCCCGCGAGCAGGTCGGCGACTTCCACAGCCCCTGCCGCCCGGCTGTGCGCCAGCATGGTGGCAAGCCGCTCGGCTCGGGCCAGATCTTTCGTCAGCCGGTGAGCCACAAGCGCCAAGCTGCCATCGGGGCCATTCGATCCATCAGAACCAGGTGCCCCTGCGTCCGAGCCGTTGGATTTCGCGCGCGAGTCTCTGTCTTTTCGTGATCCGAAGAGCTTCATGCCTATGGATAACTCCCGCAGTAATGTTATCAGAGGCTACGTTGCCGCATTGGAAATCTACGGCCAGCCTTCGCCGATTGGTCACTTGCCCTCGCGCCAGCGCGGATATATATTTGCGAGTCAACGGCACTGAATTCAGCCCGGGTTGACGCGTCAGATGAATCCAGCCGTACACAACAACAGGGCCAGTTCGCGGAAAGGCTCATTACCATGACTACCATCCAGCGCCAGAGCCCCAGCCATAGCGCTTCGGTCTACGATTCCAAGCAGTCCGACTCGAACCCCTTTGTAGGCACTTGGCGGCTGGTATCCATCGCCTCATCCGAGTCGCGGCTATTCGGCGAACGCCCGATTGGAATTTTGATGTACGACGCGGACGGCCACGTCGCCGTGCAAATCATGCGCAATCCACGGCCAGACCTCTCTTCAGGTCCGGGTTTTCCCACTGCAAAAGAAGTTCAGATCGCCTACAAGAGTTATTACGCGTATTACGGCACGTATGAAGTGAACTGGGAGAAGAGAACCATCACGCACCACCTGGAAGGAAGCCTTCGCCCCGGAGACGTCGGCAAGGATTTCACCCGCGCCTACGAGATCTCGGGCAACCGCCTGGCGCTCACGCCAATAGACGACCAGCAAGCCCGCAACGCCTGCTTAACCTGGGAACGCGCGTAAACGTGACTGCTAGGGGCGCTGTTTGCTTGCTGAGCCCTGCTTTGAAAGAAGAATCACGCGCGACTTTCACGGTCTCTGGCTAAACACCCAGCACGTTCACTAATTCGCGCACGGAAGCTGCCGACTTATCCAGCGCTGCCTTCTCTTCAGGCTGCAACTTGATTTCAATGATCTGCTCGATACCCTTCGCACCCAGTTTCACCGGCACGCCCACGAATAGCCCGCTGATGCCGTACTCGCCTTCGAGATACGCGGCGCAGGGCAAAATCTTCTTCTTGTCCTTCAGAATTGCTTCCACCATTTCGACCACGGCGGCCGACGGTGCGTAGTAAGCCGATCCAGTCTTGAGCAAGTTCACAATTTCCGCGCCACCCTTGCGCGTGCGGGTCACAATCGCGTCCAGTTTTTCCGCTGAAATCAGTCCAGGGAGGGGAATTCCGGCGACGGTCGAATAACGCGTGAGCGGCACCATGTCGTCCCCATGTCCGCCAAGCACGAACGAATGGACGTTCTCGACAGATACGCCCAGTTCGCGCGCCACAAACGTGCTCATGCGGGCCGAATCCAGCACGCCGGCCATCCCGATCACGCGCCCCTTCGGCAATTTGCTGACCTTGAATGCGGCCTGCGCCATCGCGTCGAGAGGGTTGGTCACGATGATCAGAATCGCACTGGGAGAAAGCTTCACCACCGCTTCCACTACGCCCTTGATCACGTCGTAATTGGCCTTCAGAAGATCATCGCGACTCATCCCTGGTTTGCGCGGAAATCCTGCCGTGATCACGATAATGTCGCTGTTTTCCGTGCCCGAGTAGTCAGCGGTCGCGGTAGAAATTCCGGATGCATGCGCGTCTGACCCGAGAATGGGTCCGGACTCCGCCATATCCAGTGCCTTGCCCGCCGGCACCCCTTCCAGAATGTCTGTAAGCACCACGTCCGCGAGGCCAGCGTCATGAATCCGCTGCGCCGTCGTCGACCCCACAAAACCTCCCCCTACCACCGTCACCTTCTTACGCATTCCGTCTCCTCGTCCCATCGGATTCTCGTGCGCCTATTTAAGGGTTCGCATTTGCAGCGGCGCACTTCAGTGCGCCATGCGCGCCTTGCCAAGCAACCATGGCGATCTAAAGACCGACGCTACGACCCCCCGCACTCAATCGGTAGCGCCGACCGCCGCCTGCATGTTCTCGATAATCGCAGACGCGTATTCGGACGTCTTCAGCTTCTTCGCCCCCGGCATCAATCTCTCCAGGTCATACGTCACGCGCTTCTGCTGAATCGTCCGCGCGATGCCGTCCTCGATCAGACGCGCGGGCTCTTTCCAGCCCATGAAATCCAGCATCATCGAGCCGGAGAGCATTACCGAGCTCGGGTTGATCACGTCTTTATCCGCATATTTCGGCGCGGTGCCATGAGTTGCTTCGAATACTCCAAAGCCATCGCCGATATTTGCGCCCGGAGCCATCCCCAGGCCGCCTACCTGCGCCGCGCACGCGTCCGACAAATAATCTCCGTTCAAATTCGGCGTCGCGAACACCTGATACTCATCCGCGCGCGTGAGAACCTGCTGAAAGACGGAATCCGCAATCCGGTCGTTGATCAAAATCTTATGCTTCCATTGACCATTGCCGTGCGACGCGTAGATGCCGTCAATCGTGTGCCGGACTTCCTCGTAAATATGCTTCTTGAAATCGTCGGTCGCTTCATCGAGGCCGGGTTCAATCGACGCAGCGTTCTGCTCCACCGTGATGCTCGGGTTCTTGTCCTTGTTGTCCAGAATCCAGCTCTCGCGCTCGGTTACCACATACTCGCGAAACTCCTGGGTAGCCAGTTCGTAGCCCCAATCGCGAAACGCGCCCTCCGTAAACTTCTGAATGTTTCCCTTGTGCACCAGCGTCACCACGTTGCGCTTGTTTTCCAGCGCATGTGCAATCGCCCGCCGCACCAGGCGCTTCGTCCCCGTCGGCGAAATAGGCTTGATCCCCACGCCGGAATCCTCGCGGACTTTCTTCGAAACACCCTTCAGCATTTCGTTGTTCAGAAAATCAATCAGCTTCTTTACCTCCATCGAGCCTGAGCGCCACTCGATTCCCGCGTACACGTCCTCTGTGTTTTCGCGGAAGATCACCACATTCATGCGCTCCGGCTCGCGCACCGGCGAAGGGACGCCCGTGAAATACCGTACTGGCCGCACGCACGCATACAGGTCCAGCACTTGCCGCAGCGTCACGTTCAACGAACGGATTCCGCCGCCCACCGGTGTCGTCAGCGGCCCCTTGATGGCGACGCGAAAATCGCGAATAGCGTCCACCGTATCCTGCGGCAGCCATTCTTTGAATTGCCGGAACGCCTTTTCGCCCGCGAATACCTCGAGCCACTCGATCTTTCGTTTCCCGGCGTAAGCCTTCTCAACTGCTGCGTCAAACACGCGCCGCGAAGCTTTCCAGATATCGCGTCCCGTTCCGTCACCCTCAATGAACGGAATTACCGGCCGGTCCGGCACATGAAACGCCCGGCCGGCAAAATCAATGGCCTTGCCGCTGGATGGCACAGCTACGCCGTTATACGCATTCTTCATGGCTTCGTATTTCTCCCAGGCATTCGCAACGTCCACTAACGCAGGTTCAGCGCTTCACTTTCAAACCAACAACCTTAGCACAAAGTTCATCGCCCAGACATCAGGTTCCAGGCCACGATTTTGTAGCGGCGCAGCTTACTGCACCATCCATAGGTTAGGCGCTGATCTTATCCGGAAGCAGAAACGTACCTTTGGCGAGATCCGATGATAGGGTTTCGGCGCGATAATACTTCCTCAGAATGCTGCTCTTCCAACTTAGAAGATCCTGATTTTCGGCTTGAAATTCTGCCCACGCCTGCGGCCGATTCGCGCGAATCATCCTCTCGCGAATCAGGAAAATGTACGCCCACGTAATCGTCTCGTTGTACAGGCCGCTCTTTCCGTGCGCTTCGGCATATCTTGTTAAAGCAGCTGGGAAACGCGCGAGCACTTCCAGAACCGGGAAGCGGCACAGATACAGGAATACTATTTGCACGTGGACGTTGTGATGAAAACACTCGAGGGGAAGGGAACAGTCCTCAAATTGCGCGATCAGAACTTCGTCGTCGCTGCCGATGCTTACGTCAGTCATGACCGAACCTCGCGTCCGCGCGCCTAATGCGTTAAGCAAACCACGACCGCTGCGGAGTACACCGCAAGCCAGCCAACCTCGTTGAATTCGCCGTGTAAAATGTGAAACGCCGCGGCAAACAAAAAGACAGTGAGTAGTAAGTAGCCGCCCGTAACTCTGGCGGCAGGCGCCAGAAACATTGCCGCCGCCACAATCTCCACACTTGCCAGTAGCAGGAAGATCCAGCCATGCACGCCAACGTGGCCGGCGCTGTAAGCCCGCAGAATCGTCGCGCGCAGGAACAGGCACGATTCCCACAATACGACCACGCCCAGAACCCATCGCAACACTCGAACCGCCCGATCGCGAACTGAGGCACTCATGGGTGGCGTTTCCTTTTCGTCGTCCGCCTGTGGCCGGCAGATCGAACGATTCGACCGCTAGCTGCTTTTTTGGCGTCTACGCTCGCCACCTTCGCCGTGCCTCGCGGCAGCGGTCCAGAACGGGCCTTGCGCGGTCCACCCGGCTTGCCTGCTTCTGTGAGCCGGTGGCTGGCCCTCGAATCCAAATCCAGCCCATAGAATCTCTTAAGCTCTTTGATTCGTTTCCGTGACGGCTTCTGAAACGCCGTCTTGCCATCGAACGCGTGCAACACGATGCCCTCGAGCAGGTCACCCAGAGTCAAATCGTGAAATTCAGCAAGCGCCTTGAGCACTTTCAGCAGGCGTTTCTCCATCCGCACGCCGGTCTGTATACGTTCGATTACGAATGTCTTTTGATATCGCGACGTTTTCATTATGGTACCAATGTACCACGGTAACATCATCCAAGGCAAGCGTTGGAGCACATCACGGCCACCACTCGTCGGAATAAACCGGCCGTCGTCAGCTTAGAGTCCCTTGACCTTCCCGGTGGCCGCCACTTAGCATGTGAGAATGACGCTGCCCAAACCTTCTAATTCGCAACTCATAATTGTTTTTCTACTCGCGTTTGTCTGGCCGCTGACGCAACCGAGCACGGCCGCCGATCGCAACCTCGCAACTCAGGATGCCATCAAGCAGGCAACCGATTCTCTTCAGCTAACCAGCTCTTCCTTCGAAACGGATGCTGCAATCCCAGCGAAATACACCTGCGATGGCGAAGACGCTTCGCCCGCGCTCGCGTGGAACGATCCTCCCGCGGCAACAAAAGGCTTCGCGCTAGTGATGGATGACCCCGATGCCCCCAACAAAACCGTGGTCCACTGGGTGATCTACGACATGCCCGCCGCTACGCGGAAACTGCCAGAAGGCGTTGCCCAGGACCCCAAGCTCACGGACGGCTCGCTCCAGGGAAAGAACTCTCACGGCAAAATAGGTTATAGCGGGCCATGTCCGCCGCATGGCGTGGTCCACCATTACTTTTTTAAACTCTATGCCCTGGACAAGAGCACCGGCCTCAAAGCGGGGGCTACCAAAGCCCAGTTAGAGGCGGCCATCAAGGGCCGCATTCTCGGCAAAGCCCAACTCATCGGCCGTTTCGAACATTAACGGTCCCCAGCGCTTCTGGCGAATGCTTGCATGGCAACGGTGGTTCGCGTTCTCTGCGTCTCTGCGGCCAACCCTTTTCGCGCCCGGGGCAGCAAGATGAACGTCCCAAAGTTTCATTTATCAGGTCGATAAAAAGTTCGTTAGCCTGATGGCCATTTTGGGATTTGACCCTCGCGCGCGCGTCAAGATACTCTACGGTGTTTTGAAACGGCGGCACGCGCGTGTGATGCGCAACGCATTCCATCTTAAGGAGGCTCATGGCAACCGAACTTCGTAATTTTTTAGCGATCCCGTACGACGAACTCGAAGAGCTCAACCTCAAGGCAAAGGAACAACGCAAAAACCGCGTCGCCCCGCACAAGATTCAGGAAGAGCGCATCAAATACCTCACCGACGAGAAGCGCATTAAGGCTGTCACCGTGCTTTTCAGCGACCTCGAAGGCCGCCTGCACATGCTCGACTACGACAAGAAATTTCTCGTAAAGAGCTGGGACAACCTGACGTTCGACGGCTCCTCGATTCGCGGCTTCACGGCGCAGCGCGAAAGCGACCTGCGCCTGGCGATGGATTGGAGCGCGTTCTATTGGGGGCCCGCCGACGTTTTCGGCTCGGGCAAAGTTCTGATCTTCGGCGAAGTGATTGACAAAGACGGCTCGCCCTACAGCGCGGATATTCGCGGCGCGCTAAAAGGTTTCGCGCAGCGGCAGTTCAAGGACGAAGGCTATACGCTGAACGCGGCCAACGAGATCGAGGGCTTTCTGTTCAAAGGCCCGGATGCCGAGCGACACTATTCTGAAACCGGCAGGTTCGATTACGTGAACACTGGTGGCTACTATCACTCGCTTCCCGGCGACCCGCTGCGCAATTTCATTGATACGACCGCCGAAGTGCAACGCGCCATGGGTTTCCAGAACGAGAAAGATCACCCTGAAGTCGCGCCGTCGCAATTTGAAATCAATTACGGATACGGTGAAGTTGTCGCCGCAGCCGATCAGATTCAACTCTACAAACTGATCTGTCGCCAGGTCGCCACCAACATGGGTCTCACGGCGAGCTTTCTGCCCAAGCCCGTCGTCGGCGTCAACGGCAGCGGTATGCACACCAATGTTTCCGTCAGCAAAGGCGGCAAGAATCTTTTCTGGGATCCCAGAGGCGAGGAGAAACTCAGTAAGGTTGGTTGGGCGTTTCTAGATCGCATCCTCACTCACGCGAACGATGTTTGCTTGATGCTCAACGCCAGCGTCAACGCCTATCGCCGCCTCGATCCACACTTCGAAGCGCCGAACCAGATTAAAGCTTCACCGGTGGACCGCGGCTCGATGATTCGCATTCCGATCGGTAATGAAAAGAGCATGCGCGTCGAGGTTCGTTCTGTGTCACCGGACGCGAATCCCTACATGGTTATGTACTCGATTTTCCGGTCAGGCCTGGAAGGGGATACCTCGAAGATCAAGAACCTGCGCCAAGCCGAGCGGTACTTGCCGGACAACATCTATACGGCGATTGATAATTTCCGGAACGCACCGTGGACGACGAAGCTGTTAGGGGAAGATGTGAAAGCGCGCTACGCCGACTTGAAGCAAGCTTCAGCCGACCGCTGCGCACGCTTACTCGGCACCTTCGTCAAAGCCGCCGAGGTCCAATATCACCACGAGGTCTACAACCAGTATCTCTGGAACCAGTTTTAAATTTTCGAAACAAAAAACGGCGGGGAGAACAATCACTCTCTCCGCCGTTTTGATTTTGTGCAGAACCCGCCGGCCTGTCGCCTCAACTTCTAATCGTAGTATTCAGCGCCCAAGTGGGTGATGAGTTCCTCGCCCATCATCCAGCGCAAAGTATTCTTCAGTTTCATCAGTTGAATGAACAAATCATGCTCGGGATAAAGCTCTTTCGCGCACATCGGTGACTTGAAATAGAAGCTCAGCCACTCCTGAATTCCGCGCATCCCCGCGCGCTGCGCTAGATCGAAGAATATGGCCAGGTCCAGC
>DATEVZ010000296.1:0-12812 GCA_035258265.1 Candidatus Acidiferrales bacterium | reverse complement strand
CGCGTGGTGCTGCGCTATTCGGGCACTGAGCCCCTCGCGCGCGTGATGGTGGAAGCCGAGCACGAAGACGACGTCCGCCGGTGGACGGATGCGCTGGCCGGGGCGTTACGTAAGTCCGTTGGCGTCTAGAACCGCTTACTTTCGCGAGCTGTCCCGACCTCTGCAAGAAATCTCGATAACCGCGTACTAATACTGGACCCAAATGGCTAAGAGATGGCAGGCACTACTAGCTAGACCTGCGCTACTTCCAGATATTCTCTGCGCGATCGGGAACTTTTTGGGGCCTCGCGACATTCTAACAGTGACCAGCCGAGCATGAACACCGACGAACAGCTCGTTCTTGAATTCCAGCAGGGGTCCCGGGGAGCATTCGCCGAGCTTTTCGAGCGCTACCGCGAACCGGTGTACGGCTTTTTTCGCCGGCGCCTCGAGAATCCCGGGCGCGCGGAAGAATTGGCGCAGGAATGTTTTCTGGCGCTTTTACAGAATGTGAAAAGGTACGAGCCGCGCGCGAGTTTCCGGAGTTATTTGTATGGCATCGCGATTCACTTGGTTTCGGCGGAGCGCCGCAAGGCGGGGCACGAAATCGCGGAAAACGAGAAATTAGACAATCGGGCGACGGAAGAAAACGCTGGAGAGAGCCGCGACGCGGGCATCTGGGTGCGCCACGCGCTCAAACATTTGAGAAAAGATGAGCGCGAGATTCTGATGCTGAGGGAATATGAGCAATTGAGCTACGAGGAAATCGCAGGCTTGATGCGCTTGCCGGTGAATACAGTGCGTTCGCGATTGTTTCGAGCGCGGATGGCGCTGAAAAATCAATTGATGCCGGTGAAGGATTGAGGTTGGGGAATTTTATGGAACGAAATGCACAACACGCGTTTGATGCCGAAGAGGTGATGGCTTATCTCGACGGCGAGCTGGAAGCGCGGCGAGCGACCGAGCTAGCGGCACATTTGGTGAGTTGCAGCGAGTGCCAGGAAGTGGCGCAGGGATTTCGCGTGCTTTCGGAGAGGACGTTGAGTTTCGAAGTGGAGCGTCCTCCGGCAGAAATGAGTGAAACGGTGCTTGCGGCACTCGATTCTCGCGAGACGTCAAGAAAAGAAGTTTCGAACAGTTCAAATCGAAGAGAATCATGGAGGTGGCGCCCTCTGATTGCGAGGCCTTATCTTTGGGCGTTTGCGAGTTTGGCGATCGTAGCGTTGATTTTCTTCGCGAGCATCCCAAACCTGTTTAGAGCACGTGAAGCGGCGGAGCTTGCGAGCCGACGCGCCAGCGGCTACAAGTCGTGGTTGGACAAAGCCGGGACCGCTGTTACACGATCTGGCTCGAATGTCTATCAATCCTCAACTGAAACCAGCGAAACGGGCACAGTGGCACCCGAATCTGCGTCGCCCGCGCCGCCTGTGGCTGGCGACGAATTAAAGGCGCCGGAAACTGTGGGGCCGATGATCGCGCAGACGGCGTCGCTGAGCATCGTCGCGACGAACTACGATGAGGCCAGCGCGGCGATCGAGCGGCTGGCTGCGGCGCATGGCGGGTACGTTGAGAAGTTGACAGCGAAAGCGCAAACGGGAAGCGCCCGCGGACTTTCGGCGGCGCTGCGAATTCCAGCAAAGCAACTCGATGGCTTCCTTGCGGACCTGAGGAAGCTTGGGCACGTTGAGGAAGAGTCGCGCGAGAACGAGGAAGTGAGCGCGCAGTACGTGGATTTGCAGGCGCGGCTCAAGAGCGCGCGGGCGACAGAACAGCGGTTGATCGAACTGCTCGGAACGCGCACGGGGAAGCTGTCGGAGGTGCTGGACGCCGAACGCGAACTGGCGCGCATTCGCGGTGAAATCGAAAGCATGCAGGGGCAGAACGCGATCCTGGTCCATCGAGTGACCTACGCGACGGTGCAGGTGGAGCTCGGCGAAGAATATCGCGAGCGGCTGGGCACCACTTCCAAGGGAACCAAGATCTGGAACGCGCTGGTGGAAGGGCTGGGAAACCTGGAGGATGGTGCCGTGGCGGCACTGATTTTCCTGCTGGCGTATGGGCCTTCCATCCTATTCTGGTTCGCTGTCTTGATGCTTCCTGCATGGCTTATTTGGAGGCGGCCGCGGCGTCCCGCGCAAACTTGAGCGTCAGGGGCCTTCCAAAGAACATAGAAAAACGCGTGGCTACTCTGAGAAACTGGAGGCAGTTCCCCGAAAAGCATAGACCGCGTCGGATGTAACATAGGCTAAGTCCTTTCCATACATACCGGCGATACTCTCGGGTACGGATGCCCATGCTGGCACTCGGCGTGCAACCTACCTAGCGGCTGTCTCTTATCCCGGGGTGGGCCGGTTTCGCCGCGCCGAAACCGGAACTAGGGGTAGAGCATATAGAGGGGCCCGACGGGGCCCCTCTTTTTTTTGTGCCCAAACGTGCTGCTCCATCGGCCGGTTGACGGTTTGGCAAGCACCTCTGGGCTATGCGATTGCCCGCGTTACTTGGCTGTGCTGTAATACCCTCGGTCTTCGCATACCCTCTCAAATATGGAATCCGGCGCGGCATTCTTCATCCTGCTGGGCGCGTTCTTTCTGATCGGAATACCCGTGCTTGCGATCGCGGCATACGTGCGCGCGGGTGAGCTGAAGAAACAAGTGCAGAGGGAAACGCCACAGTTGATCGCCCGAATTTACGCGCTGGAGCGACAGCTCACGCAGATCGAAAAGGCTCTTGCGACGCTGAACAGTTCAACCTCCCCGCGATCGGACGCACCAGCGCCGTCCGCACCTCCGGCAGCCAGCCAAGTTCCTTCTTTATCTGGTACGCACGTGCTCTCACAGATGGAAGTTCCGCGAGCGTCTACTGCATCGGCTGTTCCGCCTCCGTCGCCAACCGAAAAATCTGCGGCTATTCGCGAGCATGCACCTACGCTTTCGATCCCCGCGTCCAGCGCGAGCGCACCCAGCCAAAGTGACGGCGGCTTCGAAGCGGTGATCGCCGGACGTTGGCTGAATTACGTTGGGATCCTGGCGCTGCTGTTCGCGGTGACGTTCTTCTTGAAATATGCGTTCGACAATAATTGGGTTGGACCACGCGGAAGAGTGGGAATTGGATTGCTGATGGGCAGCGCGCTTTATCCCTGGAGCCATTGGCTGCTCGATCGAGGGTATAAGTATTTTTCGGAAGGAATCGCGGCGCTGGGCGCGGCGGTGCTGTATCTCTCGTTGTGGGCTGGCTGGCATTACTACGGGATCTTCTCGCAGTCCACAGCGTTTGCGCTGATGATCGTAGTGACTGCGGCGACGATGGTGGTGGCCGTGGGACGCAACTCCGAACGCATTGCGTTTCTCGCGCTGATTGGCGGGCTGATTACGCCCATGCTGGTCAGCACGGGTGAAAACCACGAAGTGGCGCTGTTCACTTATCTCACGATCCTCGGCGTGGGCGTGCTGGTGATCGCGTGGGTGCGCAATTGGAAATCGTTGCCACCGGCGCAGTTCGCGGCGACGCTGATTTATTTCTGGGGATGGTACAGCGATTTTTATCGCGACAACGAGCTGACGACAACCATCGTTTTCGCGACCGTGTTTTTCATTCTGTTTGCGACACTGCCGGTCGTGCGCAGTTGGCGCGACGGCGAACTCTCCGGGCTTGAAGTCGGCATTGCGTTGGTCAATTCGCTGGCTTACTTGGTGGCTTTGCGGCAAATGTTGTGGCCGCAGAATCGCTGGGCCTTGACCGTGGCAGTGCTGGCACTGGCAACCGCACATCTGGGGGCGGAACGCTTGCTGCCGGAAAAACGCGGCGGAGAATTACGCGTGGCGCGGATTTTGTATGCGGGACTGGCGCTGACGTTCGTGACGCTCGCGATTCCCATCCGACTGGACGGGAGATGGATCACGGTCGCCTGGGCCGTGGAGGGCGCTGTGCTGATCTGGAGCGGACTGCGCGTGCGATTCGCCGCGATGCGCTGGGTGGGCTTCGTGATGTTTGCGATTGTGGCGGGAAGGCTCGCGGTGATTTCGATTCCGGCCGGAGATTTTTTGCTGAACGCGCGGTTCGCAACGTTTGCGATTGCCGTGGCCTGCATTCTGGCGGCGTGTTATTTCGCGAGCGCTGCGTGGACAGACCTCAGCGAGGCGGAAAAAACCGCGTACCGCATATCGGCCATCGGCGCAAATGTTCTCGCGCTGGTGGCGCTTTCGCTCGAGTTTTGGGATGCGTTCGGCCGCATGCCGTCGCTCGGAATTGACCGCGGACACGCGCAGGAACTGGCGCTTTCGATGTTGTGGCTCGTATATGCCCTGGGACTGTTGGGCGCAGGCCTGTGGAAGAAATTGGAAGCGATGCGCTGGCAGGCGCTAGTGCTGCTGGGCGTGGTGATCGTGAAAATATTTCTTTTCGACCTATACTTCGTCGAGAAGTTCTACCGCATCGTTTCGTTCGCGCTGTTGGGGTTGGCGCTCTTGCTGATTTCGTTTTACTACCAGCGGCAATTGATCGCGCGGAAAGCCGATAAGAAATCGTGACCACCAAAGTGCAGCGAAATTCGGCATATCTTTGGACTTTTGGCGCCGCGCTGTTCGCGGCATTCGCGATGCTTGCGGCCACACCGCTGCCTTCGGCTTGGAAGCATTGGCGTTATTCACGCGCGATCGACCTGTCCGCACCCGCTGGGGCAACGGGCGCGACGCCCAGTATGGCGCAGCTTGTGGGCGTGGTTGCGCCTCCTAACTTGTATGCACACGCGCAGACCGGGCTCGCCGACCTGCGTTTGATTGACGACCAAGGCAGGGAAGTTCCCTACGTGATTTTCCAGCGCGTTGGTAGCTCGAAATCCGCTGCGCTGCCGGCGACTTTGCGCGAAAACAGTTTTAGCGCGGGCGCGTTCACGCAATTGGTGCTGGACGCCGGAGCGCACGCGCCATTTCACAACACCGTCCGCATCGAGACGGACGCGCCGGACTTCATCGAATGGGTTCAGGTGGACGCGAGCGACGACGGGCATGTCTGGAGGATGGTCGAGGAGCGGGCGCCGATTTTTCGTTTCCGCAAAAATGCACACGAAGGCACTCAGTTGGTGCACTACTCCGAAAATAACGCGCAGTATCTGCGCGTGCGTATTCTGGACGGCGACAAGAAATTTCCGATGAGCGGAGCGCAAATTCTTCTGGAAACGAGCGAGACGGCCGAACGTGTTCCGTTGGAAATGGCAATGGTCGCGGACACTAAGCAGCCCGCGGGCCGCAGCGTTTGGAGTGCCGAGTTGGGCGCGGTTGTCCCGCTGGTGACTGAAGTGCGATTCGACGTTAGCGCGCCGCCGGAATTCATTCGCTCCGTGGACGTATCGTCGAGCGCCGATGGCAAGGATTGGCAGTCTCTCCAAGCCGCGGAAATTTATCGCTACCGTAACGCCCAGCAGCAACAGCTTGCGGTGATGGTTTCCACTAGTTGGGGGCAATCGCGCTACCTGCGCGTGGTAATTGCGAATGGGAACGACGCGCCGTTGGATGCCGCGGCGCCAAAGCTGTACATCACGCCGCAGCACATCGCGTTCGAGCAGCAGCCGGGGAGGAGTTACCGGCTGATTTACGGGCAAGAACGCGCGGAGGCCGCGCAGTACGATCTGGGGCGGCGCGTGGATGCCAAGCAGATGGCTGCGGCGGTCGCGGGGCAGGTTGGTCCGGAGCAAGTGAATGGAGACTGGGTGGATCCGCGCGCGTGGACCGAAACGCACGACATCTTTCTGTGGCTCGTGCTGCTGGTCACGGTGATGCTGATTGGCTATGCGGCGGTGCGTTCGTTGCGAAGGTCGGCAGCGGCGACACCCTGACGCCTGACCTTCGTTGCTGCCACACAGATTTTAGTTCCCTGCAAACCAAAGAGCCGGCCGGACGCCGGCGCCACAAAAAAAGGGCGGGTCTGAAACCCGCCCCCGTATACCTTACTTCGTTTCCAGTTTCCCGAAAAAACGAACGCGTGGTTTCTAGCTACAGCCGGAGGTGCCACCGCAGTTTGAGCACTTGTAGCAGCTGCCGTTGGGCGTCATCAACATACCGCACTCGGAGCAGGACGGCGCGTCGTCAATCGTGGCGCGCTGGCGTGTGGACATTTCGGGTTCGGCGTACTTTGCGGCGATCACAGGAGCGTTGGGAGACGGCTTCATCGCGGCTTCCGGCGACGCCGGAGCGACTTGCTCTGTAGTCACCGTGGCTTCGCCGTCGAGATAATCCGGCGAGATGAATTTTCCGCCGAGCCAGCGACCGATGTAATCCACAACTGATTTCGCGTAGCGGATGTTCGGATTTCCGGTATAGCCCGAGGGCTCGAAGCGCGAATTCACGAATTTGTCCACCAGGGCGCGGAGCGGAACTCCGTACTGCAGCGCAATGGAGACGGAAAGAGCGAAGGCGTCCATGATGCCGGAAAGCGTGGAGCCCTCTTTCGCCATCTTGATGAAGATCTCGCCCGGAGCGCCATCTTCGTATTTGCCGACGGTGAGGTAACCTTCGTGTCCGCCGATCGAGAATTTGTGAGTGATGGAGTCGCGCTCGTTGGGCAGCTTGCGGCGCTTGGTGCGGTCGAAGAGCTCTTGCTGAGCAGGAGAAATCGCCTCGACCTTGGCCGCCGGTGCGGCAACTTCAGGAACACCCGCCGGCGCGGCCGCAGTCTTTTCGTCTGCTTTTTTGCCTGCAGCGGAGAGTGGCTGCGAGCGCTTTGAATTGTCGCGGTAGATGGCCACGGCTTTCAGGCCATACTTCCAGGACTCAATGTAGGCCTGCATGATGTCTTCAACCGTGGACTCTTCTGGCATGTTGATGGTCTTGCTGATCGCGCCGGATAGAAACGGCTGAGCCGCCGCCATCATGCGGAGATGTCCGCGCCAGGAAATTGAACGGCCGCCGCCCATGGGAGCGAGGGAGCAATCGAAAACGGGAAGGTGCTCGTCTTTCAGGTGCGGCGCGCCTTCAATCTTGGCATTGGCATCAATGTAGTCAACAATTTCCGAGACTTGTTCGGGCGAATAGCCGAGCTTCATGAGGGCTTGGGGCACGGTGTTGTTGACGATCTTGATGACGCCGCCGCCGACCAGCCTCTTTTGTTTCACCAGCGCGAGGTCGGGCTCGATGCCGGTGGTGTCGCAATCCATCATGAAGCCGATCGTGCCGGTGGGAGCGAGAACGGAAACCTGCGAATTCTTGTAGCCGAATCGTTCGCCAAGCTCGAGCGCGTCGTCCCAGGACTTCTTGGCCGCGCGCAGAAGCGTGGGCTGCACGTGCTCTTCCTTGATCGGTCGCAGCGAATCGCGGTGCATGCGAATTACGTCAATCATAGCTTCGCGATTGCGCAGGTAGCCGCCGAAAGGCCCCATGCGTTCGGCGATGCGAGCGGATTGGGCGTAGGATTCGCCGGTCATCAGCGCGGTGATGGCGCCGCAGAAATCGCGGCCTCCTTCGGAGTCATAGGGAAGCGCGAGCGACATCAGCAGCGCGCCCAAGTTGGCGTAGCCGATACCGAGCGGACGATAATCGTGCGAATTGCGCGCGATTCTTTCCGTCGGATAGCTGGCGTTATCCACCAGGATTTCCTGCGCGGTGATAGTGACGTCTACGGCGTGCGTGAATGCTTCAGTATCGAACTGGCCGTTCGCGCCAAGGAATTTGAGCAGGTTAAACGATGCCAAGTTGCAAGCCGTATCGTCCAGGAACATGTACTCCGAGCACGGATTCGAGGCGTAAATGCGGTCGGTGGATTTGCAGGTGTGCCAGCGATTGATAGTGGTGTCGTACTGCATGCCCGGATCGCCGCAGTGCCATGCGGAATCCGCCATTTCGCGGAGCAAATCGCGAGCGCGGAACTTATCGCACGGCTTGCCGTCGTTAATGTTGCGGGTCCACCAGTCGCGGTCTTCTTCGACCGCACGCATGAAATCGTCAGTGACGCGGACGGAATGGTTGGCGTTCTGAAAGAAGACCGAAGCGTAAGCGTCACCATCAATCGAGGAATCGTAGCCCTGCTCGATCAGCACGTGAGCCTTACGCTCTTCCTTCATCTTGGACTCGACGAATTCCATGATGTCCGGATGATCCACGTTCAGAATCACCATCTTTGCCGCGCGACGGGTCTTGCCGCCGCTCTTGATCACGCCGGCGAACGCGTCAAAGCCTTTCATGAAGCTGACTGGGCCGGAAGCGATGCCGCCGCCAGACAGCGACTCCTTGCTGCCGCGGAGTGAAGAGAAGTTTGTGCCAGTGCCGGAACCCCATTTGAAGAGCATCCCCTCGGTCTTAGCCAGGTTCATGATCGAGTCCATGTTGTCCTGGACCGAATTGATGAAGCAGGCGGAACATTGCGGCTTGGCTTGGACGCCGACGTTGAACCAAACGGGCGAGTTGAACGCCACTTTCTGTTCGACGAGAAGGTGAGCCAGTTCGTCGCGAAAAATGCTCTTGGACTCAGTGGAGGCGAAGTAACCGCCTTCTTCGCCCCAGCGGACGATCGTATCAACGACGCGTCCGATCAATTGGCGCACAGAGGTTTCGCGTTCCGGCGTATTGGGCTTGCCATGAAAATATTTGGAAGCCACGATGTTGGTGGCCGTCATGGACCAGGTTTTGGGAACTTCCACATTTTCCTGGCGAAAAATTACCTGGCCCTTATCATTGCCGATCAGAGCCGTGCGCCGCTCCCACTCGACGTTGTCGAAGGGTGAAACTTTTCCGTCGGTGAACCGGCGCTGGAATTCCAGCCCGGTCGCGCGACGCGTAATTTGATTTGTTTCCGTCATACCGTTCAAAGCTGTCCTGGTTTCCGCCATCTCTGCCTCCGCGCCGGCAGTCGTGCCGTCGAAATGTGAGCCGGGGGAGCGGTGCGGGAGTGGCCAAGCACTATTTTACTCCCATCCGCAGTCCCGTGGGTGAGGTTGTGTGTACCGAAGTACACGGAGCATTTCGAAATTAGCCGGATTTTTTGGACGGCAAAATCCCGTTGAGATTGCCACCCGTTCCGAAAAAAGAGAAAAGCCCAGCTAAGCCGCGCTTAAAGACTTGTGGCGCGGTGCAAAGTGGGGTGGTTCCCCTCTGAGTTTTCAGTAGAACCCGGTCCGACTTTCCGGCCGACCAGCACAGCAAAGTTCGCTGAGACCGGCTGGCGCTTCCCCCGAGTCTGGAAGCGCAGTATCGAAGGTTGTGGAAAAGTTGTCAAGGAAAATTCATAGAGCGACTACAAAATATCATGCTAGCCGTGTCGAAAGTGTCTATTTGTAGTGGTCGGTGCGCAGCACAGCCGCGCGACGGATCTTTCTTTTTCCTGCATGCCACTCATTCCGCGCAGCTTCATTTCTTCCCGTTCTGGTTTTTCGTGGACCATGCCGACGCCATGCGTGCCAATTACAAACCGCCCCTTGAGCCACCAGCACAACGCACTTGTGCTGTCATGTTTCCTGATGCTTGTTTCACATCAGGCAACTCCCCAGGATTGACAAGAACAGCCCACCCGAAAAAAAATGATAATGAAAGGCCATGACGAATCCCGCAATCGAGATACAAGGGCTGACCAAAGACTACCCCGTCGGATTCTGGCGTAAGCGCATGTGCCGTTCGCTCGACTATCTAACGCTAAGAGTAGAAGAGGGCGAGACGTTCGGATTTCTGGGGCCGAATGGCGCGGGAAAAACCACCACAATGAAGCTGTTGATGGGCCTGATTTTCCCGACAGCCGGCACGGCGAGGGTACGCGGGCGCTCGATTGAAGACGTGCGTATGCACCGCGAGATCGGCTACATGCCGGAGCAGCCCTATTTTTACGACTACCTTACGGCTCGTGAGCTCCTCGAATATTTCGCGCGATTTTTTGGATATAGCGCGGTGGAGCGGCGCGAGCGTGTGACGCGATTCCTGGAACTGGTGGGACTCACCACCGCGAGCGACGTGCAGTTGCGGAAGTTTTCGAAGGGAATGCTACAGCGCGTGGGGATTGCACAGGCCATCCTGCATGATCCGCAAGTTGTGTTTCTGGATGAACCGATGTCTGGTCTCGATCCCGTAGGGCGACGCGAGGTGCGCGACATTATTCTGAATCTAAAGCGGCAAGGCCGCACAGTTTTCTTTTCGACGCATATTCTTTCCGACGCGGAAATGTTGTGCGACCGCGTGGGAGTGTTAGTTGGCGGAAAACTGCGGGGAGTTGGCGCACCGGAAGAGCTTGTTTCGATGGAGGTGCTGGGCATGGAAATTTTGTTTGAGGTGCGGGCGGGCAGCGCGCCGCCGACAAGCATGGCCGAGCGCGCCACACACACCGGAAACCGCTACCGCGTCGAAGTGGCGGAAGCAGACCTTTACTCCGCGCTTGAAGAGCTGCGGAGTTGCGAAGCGCGAATTCTTTCGCTTGCCCCGCTAAGGCCATCCCTCGAAGACTATTTCTTAAAACTAGTGGGTCGCGAACAAGCAATGCAGCCGCCGACCGAGGTGAGCTTGGTATGAGCACGATGCCAGCTGTGGTGGCCGTCAATACGTTTCGCGAGGCCGTGCGGGACCGTGTGCTTTACAACCTGATCATCTTCGCGCTGATGATGATCGGTGGGGCGATTCTGGTGGGCGAGATTTCGATCGGCGTTCACCAGATGGTGATCGTCAATTTAGGACTCTCCGCAATTTCAATTTTCGGAATTATCATGGCGATTTTTATCGGTGTCGGGCTGGTGCACAAGGAGATGGAAAAGCGCACCTTGTATAGCCTGCTAGCGAAGCCTATTCGCCGCTGGGAATTCCTGGTCGGGAAGTTCGCAGGTCTGCTGCTGACCTTGCTGGTGAACACTGCGCTGATGACCTTGGGACTAACGGGAGCTCTTTATTACGTGAGCCGCACGTTCCAGCGCTCGGACGTGGCGATTCTGGTGGCGGTATATTTCATTCTGCTGGAGCTGGCGTTGATAACCGCGCTGGCCTTGTTTTTCTCTTGCTTTTCCAGCCCCATGCTCTCGACGCTATACACGCTGGGAATTTACGTCGCAGGAGTTTTCGCGCCGGACATAAAGGGCGTCAGTGAATACACGCAAAGCCCAGCCATGGCTGCCGGTGCTCGCTTCGTATATTACTTGCTGCCGAATTTTCATAATTTCAACGTGATCGCGGCGGCGGCCCACGGCGAGACGATTCCTTTTACACTGATTTGGCACAATACGTTGTATGCCGCGCTTTATGTAATTCTGATTCTAGTCGCTGCCTCGGCGGTGTTTTCCGGACGCAATCTAAAATGAGTACTCACACGCTGAAACTCACCAGCCACCTGCGGTCGGTGGCCCTAGCGGTTGTGGCCGTCCCACTACTTTTCGTGGCGATCGCGGCGCTGCAGGCGCGCATTGACGTCCTGAGCGCCCCAGTAACGCAGGATAAGGAAGAACTGCTGCTGCGTTCTGCATCCCTCCTTAAGAAACTGAGCCTGGGCTATGACCCGCTCCTGGCCGATATCTATTGGACCCGCGCCGTCCAATATTACGGAACACGGTTGCAAAACCGGAGCGGAAGTTTCGAGTTGCTAGCGCCTCTGCTGAATATCGCCGCGACGCTCGATCCCAAATTGCTGATCGTCTACCAGTTCGGAGGTATTTTTCTTTCGGACCATCCCCCAGGCGGCGCCGGACGCCCTGATCTTGCCGTGGAACTCGTAAAGCGAGGCATCACGGCAAATCCAAATGAATGGCGCCTGTACTACGACCTTGGATTTATCTATTACACGCGCTTGAAAGATTACCAAAAAGCTTCCCAGGCGTTTCTGGAGGGCAGTGAGACTCCAGCTGCACCGATATGGATGAAAGTCATGGCAGCCCGCGTAGCGGAGAACGGCGAGTCGCTGGAAACTTCGCGGTTCATTTGGGCGGAATTGTATGACTCGACGAAGGACGAATCGGTTCGCAAGACGGCGCTCGAGCACGTACAGGGGTTGGATGCCGAGATAGCGTTGAAGCGTCTAAATCAAGTTTCGGAACTTTACTGGAAAAAATTCGGCCGCTTTCCCACATCCATGCAGGAATTACGCAGCGCGGGGCTTGTCCAAGGCGACCTTAAAGACCCAGCCGGCTATCCGTATGCAATGGGCCCCCACGGGATACCGCAACTAGATACCCACAGCTCGGTCAAAATCGAATCAAATCAACGAAAGCCATAACCGCACATTGAATTATTCGTAGCGCAGAGCTTCTACCGGATTCAACCGCGCGGCTTTCGTGGCCGGCCAGACGCCGAAGATCAGGCCTATGCTGACCGAAACGGTAAAGCCGATAATAATGGCCCACGGCGGTACGACGGCCTTCAGCGAACTCACCACCGGTATCAGCAGGACGATGCCGCTCCCCACAATGATGCCGATGATGCCGCCAGTTCCGGTAAGGGTCATGGCTTCGAACAGAAACTGCCACGTAATGTCCTTGCTGCGCGCGCCAATGGCTTTGCGCACGCCGATCTCGCGCGTGCGCTCCGTCACCGAGACCAGCATGATGTTCATCACGCCCATTCCGCCAATCAGCAAGCCAATCGAGCTGAGTACGACGACCGCGAGCACGACGCCGCCGATGATGTCATTGAACTGCTGCACCACTTCCACCTGCGTCTGGATGGAAAAATTGTCGGGTTTATCGTAGGGGACTTCACGGCGGCGACGCAAAACCTCGCGAACTTGATCCACGGCCGCGTCCAGCTTTCCGGAGTACGCAAGAAAGCGATAGCCGATCTCGTAGCTGCCCGGATACAGCTTCATAAACGTGTAGTACGGAATGACGGTGCGGCGGTCTTCATCATTGGTGCCGAAGCCATTGGGCGGCTTCTCGAAAACGCCGACGA
>DATEVZ010000295.1:0-10334 GCA_035258265.1 Candidatus Acidiferrales bacterium | reverse complement strand
GTCGTGGCCGGAGAGGATACGCTCCGGGCGCAGGGTTCGTTCACGCTTATGCAATCTGATTACGGACTGAGAATCGCATCGGTTGCCGGAGGCACTCTGAAGCTGAAAGATGAACTCAGATGCGCGTATTTCATCCTCGGTCGCCGGCAAGACGAGGAACCCAGGAACTAATCATGCAGACAGGAACCCAAAAAGGACTTGCGCCAGTGAAATTTAAGATTGATGCAGCTGCGAGCCGCTTCACCGTGCAAACCTTTGCAACCGGATTGCTCTCCGCCTTTGGACACAATCCCACCATTGCCATACGCGATTACGATGCGGAAATTCAGTTCAACTCTGACACCATTGACAATGGTTCCGTGCGGGTAACCGTGCGCACCAGCGTGATGGAAGTCGTGGACGAAATGAAGAACGACGATCGCAAGAAGCTCGAGCAGGCGATGTACGACCAGGTTCTCGAACCAAACCGTTTTCCCACAGCCGTGTATGAGAGCAAGCCAATAACGGTGCAGAAAGACAGCGCCGAGCAGTGGCGGGCCCATGTCACCGGCGAACTGTCCTTTCACGGAGTAACGCAGAGCCATTCTTTCGATGCCCGTGTCAACTATATGGGAACCACGATGCGCATCGCGGGCGAATTTCGGTTGCGTCAATCGGACTATGGGATCAAGCCCGTTTCATTCGCGGGTGGAGCTTTGAAATCAAAAGACGAGCTCAAGTTCAATTTCGAGATGGTGGCTCGACAGCAGGGATGAACCGAGATGCTAGCGAATGACCCTAACGGCGGGAACATGGTAACGGGAGCTCCATCGTGTGCCTAGCAATACCAGGAAGAATCGTCGAGCTGGATGCGCAAAATTCAAATCAGGCTCTGGTGGACGTGGTGGGTGTACGCCGCAAAGTGGATTTGGGACTCTTGCAGGATGAGCCTCCCGTTCCCGGCGACTGGGTCCTGATCCACGTAGGCTTTGCGATGAGCAAGATCAGCGAAGTGGATGCCCTCGATCAAATGCGTACCCTCACCATGCTGGGTGAGGCCGAAGCCGCCATGCAAGAAGTCCGCGGATACGGTCTGGAACATGAGGAGCAAGGATCACCGGGGCAGAGGCTGAAGCAATGAAATATGTGGATGAATTTCGCACGCCTGAACTCATCGGCAAAGCGGGTGACGAAATCCGCCGGCTCGCTGATCCGAACCGGCACTATCGCATCATGGAAGTCTGCGGCGGACACACGCACGCTATTTATCGTTTTGGCTTGAAGGACCTCCTTCCCGATAACGTTGAATTGATTCACGGGCCCGGCTGCCCAGTTTGCGTGCTGCCCATGGGCAGAATCGATGACGGACTTTCTCTGGCCGCGCAGCCAAACTTTATCTTTGCCGCATTTGGCGACATGATGCGCGTTCCCGGCACGCACGGCAGCCCGCTGGAATACAAAGCCCGCGGCATGGATGTGCGCATCGTCTATTCGCCGGCCGATGCGCTGAAGCTGGCGCGCAACAATCCCGAGAAGCATGTGATGTTTTTCGCGATTGGGTTCGAAACCACCGCTCCGTCCACCGCGCTGACGCTGATGCGCGCGAAAGCCGAGGGCCTGCACAATTTTTCTGCGTTTTGCAATCACGTCACGATTATTCCAGCGATCCGCGCGATTCTGGATTCACCGGACATGCGGCTGGATGGCTTCGTGGGTCCGGGACACGTTTCTACCGTGATTGGCTGCCGTCCGTACGACTGGATTGCGAAAGATGAAGGCAAACCGGTAGTGGTGTCCGGTTTCGAGCCGCTGGATATTCTGCAATCCATCATGATGTTGCTGCGCCAGCTCCGCAAAGGCGAGGCGAAGGTCGAAAACCAGTACAAGCGCGTAGTTCCGTGGGAAGGGAATCGCGCGGCGCTGCGCGCCATGGGGGAAGTATTCGAGCTCCGCCCGTATTTCGAATGGCGCGGCTTGGGCTTCATCTCGCAATCGGCGCTGAAGATTCGCGCGAGTTATGCGGAATGGGATTCCGAGCAGCGTTTTTCCGTGCCCGGCGTGCGCGTTACAGATCCAAAAGCGGCGCAATGTGGCGAAGTTCTGAAAGGCGTGCTGAAACCGGCGCAATGCAAACTTTTCGGACGCGAATGTACGCCCGAGCAGCCCGTGGGTGCGCTGATGGTTTCTTCGGAAGGCTCTTGCGCCGCATATTACAACTACGAGCACCGCAAGCCCGTTACTATCGCCAACGCCGCGGCGAATTGAGCGAATGAAGAATTCATGGCCACCCCTGCTACCAAGATCAGGTTCCGCGAACCGCAGATCGAGATGGCGCACGGCGCCGGAGGCAAGGCCAGCCGCAGGTTAGTCGAAGGATTGTTTGCCCCGCTTCTGTTTGGCTCCACGCACGGTCCTCTGGGCGACGCCGCCCATATCCAAATCAACGGAACACGAATCGCCATGACCACGGATAGTTTTGTGGTGAAGCCTCTGCGTTTTCCTGGCGGCTCGATCGGCGAACTCGCGATTAACGGTACGGTGAATGACTTGGCGGTTTCTGGCGCGCGAGCGGAGGCGATCGTCGTCACCTTTGTGTTGGAAGCCGGATTACCGACAGATGTGCTGGAAACGGAAGTTCGCGCGATGGCTCAGGCCGCGGATACCGCCGGAGTCATGATCGCGGGCGGAGATACGAAAGTGGTGGAGCACGGCAAGGCCGACCACATGTACATCACGACGACCGGAGTCGGACGTCTGCTCTCCGGGGTGGAGATTTCGCCGAAGTCGGTGAGGCCAGGCGACAAAGTCTTGCTCTCGGGTCCGATCGGCGATCACGGCATCACGATTTTATTGGCGCGCGGTGATCTGGATTTGGAAGCCGATCTGCGTTCGGACACGCGCTCCGTTTTTCCCTTGGTGCAGGCATTGGTGAGCGCAGCCGGTGCCGGAGTTCGCTGGATGCGTGATCCGACGCGCGGCGGCGCGGCCACTTCGCTCAATGAACTGGCGCGGGATTGCGGCCACGGCATCGTGCTGTTCGAAGAAAAACTTCCGGTGCGGGATTCCGTGCGCGGCGCTTGCGAACTGCTGGGCCTTGACCCATTGCATATTGCCAATGAAGGGCAATTTCTCGCAATTGTTTCTGCGGAACACGCCGACGCTGCGTTGCAGACGTTACGCGAAACCCCCGGTGGGGACGAGGCCGCCATTATCGGTGAAGTGCGCGAAGAACCGGCCGGCGCGGTTTTGGTGACGACCCTCTACGGGGGGAACCGCATGGTGGACATGCTAGTCGGCGACCCTCTGCCGCGGATTTGTTAGGTATGGCAATGGCCACGGGCCTGGGACTCACGACACACATCGAACGACGACTCCTTGAGCGAAATCAGGTGCTCGAGTCTTTTTTTGCCGTCGAAGCGTTGCGATTGGCAAAAGCATGCCGCGAAATGTCCGAGCGCTTTTTCCGCGGCGGGAGGCTGCTCGCGTTTGGGCGCGGGCCATACGCCACTGACGCGCAGCACGTTTCCGTAGAATTCGTACATCCGGTGATCGTCGGGAAACGCGCGTTGCCGGCGCTCGATCTTTCGCTCGCGTTCGTGCCGTGGCTGAAAACGTTAGTGCAAGCCGACGACATGGTCATGGGTTTCGGGCCGCCCGAGGGCGATCGCGAAGTCTGGACCGCGCTCGAGGCAGCGAGCGAGCGCGGAGCAATGACGTTCGCGCTGCCCGGCGCTTCGGGTTCCTATTTCGCCGGTCCCACGACGCACGACCCATTCATCCATCAGGAACTCATTGAAGTTCTCTACCATACGCTTTGGGAGACGGTGCACGTCTTTTTCGAGCGCCGCGAATTGGGGCACGACGTCGGCGAAGCGGGCTTTCTTTATCCTTTTCTCGGCAAGGACAAGCAGGAGACGTTTGACGTGATTGCAGAGGTTGCCGATTCGATCCAGATGAAAGTCAGCGATGACGCTGCACTCCGCGCGCGCGTGGCCAAGGAAGAGGCCGAAAAGATCGGCGCCGCGACGATTGCCATTCGCGAACGCATCGAACGGGGCGGCAAGCTCATTATTTTTGGCAATGGCGGGTCGGCGACGGACGCGAACGATTGGGCGATTGATTGCGTGATGCCCCCGGCTGGATACAATCCGATTCCCGCAGTTTCCTTGGCCATGGAGCCGGCGAACATTTCTGCGATTGCGAATGACGTTGGCACCGAATTGATTTTCTTGCGGCAATTGATCGCGCAAGCGCGTCCCAACGACGTAGCGGTCGCAATCTCCACCAGCGGCGGTTCGAAAAACGTGGTGATGGCGCTGGAAGAAGCGCGCAAGCGGGATTTGCTCACCGTGGCTTTGCTAGGGTATGACGGAGGGGAAGTGCTGCGGCGCGGGCTGGCGGATTTTCCGCTGATCGTGCGGTCGGATTACATTCCGCGGATTCAGGAAGTGCAAGCGTCTATCTACCACCTGATTCGCGAGTCGTTGGAGGGCCTGGGTCATGCCTAAGCTCGAACTTTTTGGAACGGCGGGTTGTCCTCACACGCGAGAAATGCGCGAGTGGTTGGAATGGAAGGGAACTGAATTCTCGGAATATGATGTGGAGGCGGACCCCGCGGCCTGCGAACGGATGCGCTCGATCGCGAAAGCGCCGTACACGGTGCCGCTCCTGGTGAAAGACGGCAAAGTGATCCAGGTGGGATGGCAGGGACGAGGTTGTGTGGTGAGCGCAAAATAAAATTCATGCCGAACGCTTACTCCATCAAGGTGCGCGGCGTGGTGCAGGGCGTGGGGTTTCGTCCGTTTGTGTACCGGCTGGCCCGCGCGAACGGATTGAAGGGTTGGGTGCTGAACGCGGAAGAAGGTGTCGAGATTCATCTCGAGGGAGAACAAGGAACGCTGCAATCGTTTCTCGCCGAGATGAAGGCGCGCCCACCGCAAGCTGCCGCGATTGCGGAAGTGCGGGTGCAGCCGGCGGAAACAAGCGGTTTCGCGGAATTCACGATTCGGGAAAGTAGCCGTAAACGCCAGCCCACCGCGCGAATCTCGCCTGACTTACCGGTCTGCGAAGATTGTCTGCGAGAACTTTTCGATCCGCAGGATCACCGTTATGGCTATCCGTATCTCAATTGCACCAACTGCGGTCCGCGCTACAGTGTGATACGAGCTTTGCCTTACGACCGCCCGAATACTACGATGGCCGGATGGCCGCTGGACGATTTCTGCTCTGCGGAATATGGCGCGCCCGCGAATCGGCGCTTTCACGCGCAGCCCGTCGCTTGCCCCGAGTGTGGGCCGCATTATTTCTTTCGAGCGGGCGACGAAGTTGTGCGCGGCGACGACAATGCGATTCGATCCGCTGTGCGGTACATGCAGTCGGGCAAAATTGTCGCGGTGAAAGGGCTGGGCGGATACCATCTCGCGTGCGACGCGCAAAGCGTAGAAGCGGTTGGCGCGCTACGCGAGAGGAAGTTCCGCAAGGAAAAGCCGTTTGCGTTGATGGTGAAAAATATCGGGGTCGCGCAGAAGTTGCTGGAGTTGAATGCCGCGGCGGAAGCATTGATGACCTCCGTGGCGCGGCCCATTGTGCTGGCTCAAGCCAAAATGGAATTTCCCGGAGTTGCTCCAGAAAATGAGGAGCTTGGCGTGATGCTGCCATACACGCCTCTGCACTGGCTTTTGTTTGCGGCCGGCGCGCCAGAAATTCTGGTGATGACCAGCGCAAACCGTTCGAGCGAACCGATCGCCTACCGCGACGAAGAAGCGATCGAGCGACTTGCCGAAATCGCCGATGGGTTTTTGATTGGCGCGCGGCCCATCGCGCGCCGGGTGGATGATTCTGTAGCTCGTGTGGGCGCATTTGGCCCGACGATTTTGCGACGGGCGCGCGGGTATGCGCCGAGCGCGACTGCAGCGATTCCAACCGATCGGCCCATTCTTGCTCTGGGCGCAGACCTCAAGAACACGATCACCCTCGTGGTTGACGGTCAGGCGTTCGTCAGCCAGCACATTGGAGATCTCGATCATTACGAATCGTTCTGCGCGTTCCGGGAGACAATTCGGGACCTGCTTACGATGTATGAGATCGATGCGCGCGAGTTGCTGGTTGTGCATGACGCCCATCCTCAGTACGCTTCGACTTTGCATGCTTCGGAGCTTCCAGCAGCAGAGAAGCGTACAGCGCAGCATCACCGCGCGCATATTGCTTCCGTACTCGCGGAGCGCGGCGCGTGGGACGAGCGCGTGATCGGCGTCAGCTTCGACGGCACCGGCTACGGCGACGACGGCACGATTTGGGGCGGTGAAATTTTCGCCGGCAGCGTGCGCGCAGGATTCGCGCGCGTGGCGCATTTGCGCGAAGCAGCGTTGCCCGGCGGCGATGCGGCCGCGTCGCATCCCGTGCAAGCGGCGGCTGGGTTTCTGGCGCAATTGAACCAGCTGCCGGACCTGACGGCGCCGCCATTTTCATTTCCCACGCGATATCAGAATGCTTTGCAATTGGTCCACGCCGGTGTCCGATCATTCAGCACCACTTCCATGGGTCGGCTGTTCGATACAGCGGCGGCGCTGCTAGGTTTTACGCGCGAGATCACTTACGAAGGCCAAGCGGCGATGTGGCTGGAGCGTCTGGCTGGGCGTAGCGCGTCGTCCACGGCCGACGCGTATCGGTTTCCATTTGCCGACGAGGAATTGGATTTTCGTCCGCTGCTCGATGCCATAATCCGCGATCGGCTGCACGGACGAAACGTTACTGAGATTGCGCTGGCGTTCCAGCGAGGAATTGCCCAGGGGCTTGCCGACGCGGTGGCGGCTCTCGTTTCGGCTCAGCGCACGAATACAGTTGTACTTTCCGGTGGCGTTTTTCAGAATGAACTGCTGCTGAACGATCTCAAGAGCCTGTGGGAAAGCGAAGACCTGCAGATCTGGACGAATCACGTGGTTCCGCCCAACGATGGCGGCATCAGCCTGGGGCAAGCTGCACTAGCCGCGCTTGGCAAGTCTGAGCCGCTAGCTTCGCTTCCGGATACCGATACCGCGCAGACAACCGGGGTGACATAGAAGTTGTATGAATCATTTTGATAGTTCGGTCGTCATATTAAAGACAGGCCAGAGGAATGCACGAACTTTCCATCGCAATGAGCATCGTCGACATGGCGCAAGAAGAAGCGGAACGCCACGGCGGCGCGCAGGTACAGGCCGTTCATCTCAAGCTAGGCCGCCTGACCGGCGTCGTAAAGGAAGCTCTCCTCTCTTCCTACGAATTGGCTTGCGAGGCAACGCCTCTGGAAGGCTCGCGGCTTTTGATTGAGGAAATTCCCGTGGAAGTGTTCTGTCCGAAATGTGAGGCCCCGCGGCTGGTGGATTCGATTCAGTGGTTTTGCTGCCCCGAGTGTGGCACTCCGACCGCCAACATATTGCGGGGCAAGGAACTGGAAGTAATCGCGCTGGAGATCCTGGAGATCAAGGAATGAGCGCTGGACCTCGATTGGTGGAAGTGAGAAAAAATGTTCTGAAACAAAACGACGTGGCTGCGCGCGCGCTGCGTGAGCGTTTTCGGGACGCCGGCGTGCTAGCCGTCAGCCTTGTTTCCAGTCCGGGTTCGGGCAAAACGGCTTTCCTCGAGAAAACGCTGACGCTTCTGTACACGCGCTACCGTGTCGCCGCGCTCGTCGGCGATCTCGCCACAGATAATGATGCAGCCCGCCTGGCTCGCAGCCGGGCGCTCGTGAAGCAAATCATCACCGGCACCGTCTGCCATCTTGAGGCGGCCATGGTGCAGAATGCGCTGGAAGGCTGGAACCTCAACGACTTGGACTTTCTGTTCATCGAAAATGTCGGGAATCTGGTGTGCCCTTCGTCGTACGATCTGGGTGAAGATTTGCGGTTTGTGCTGTTATCGGTGACGGAAGGTGAAGACAAGCCGCTGAAGTATCCGACGATTTTCAACAGCGCGGACGTCGCCGTGATCACGAAATCAGATATCGCGGCGGCCGTGGAATTTGACGAGGCCGCGGTAAAGCGAAATATTCAGGCGGTGCGTCCGGGTATGGAGGTTTTCAAAGTATCGGCGAAAACTGGCGAAGGCATGGCCGAATATCTCGAGTTTCTCCAAACCCGCCGCCAGCATTTTCGCGCAGCTGCCGCGGTCCCAAAATAAATGATCACCCTGCTTTCCATCATCGCGCTGGGTTTCTTTCTCGGAATGCGACATGCGACGGACCCTGACCACGTGATCGCCGTGACCACGATCGTCAGCCGCCAGCGCAGCATTCGTCACGCAGCCGTAATCGGCGTTCTGTGGGGGGTGGGGCACACCATCACAATTCTGGCCGTTGGTTCGGCAATCATTTTGTTTGGCCTGGTGATTCCACCGAGGATTGGCCTGACGATGGAATTCTCCGTCGGCCTGATGCTGATCCTTCTGGGCGTGCTCAACCTTTCCGGAGTGATGCGCTGGATCACGGAGACGCTCACGCCCATGCAGCTGGGCCAGCACGCACACACGCATCCGCACGGCCACGGAGATTACGTCCACAGTCATTCGCACGGCCACGGCGGTAATGAAACACACGGCCATGCCGAGGACGCAACACCGGTCGGTTGGATGGATCGCACGTTCGGTCGGCTGGGCGTTTACCAGGTGTTGCGCCCGTTAGCCGTGGGCATCGTTCACGGACTTGCTGGATCCGCGGCTGTCGCGTTGCTCGTGCTGACGACCATTCGCGTGGCGTCGTGGGCAGTTTTTTATTTGCTGGTATTCGGCCTCGGCACGGTAGCAGGCATGATGTTGATCACAGCGGCGATTGCCGTGCCGTTTAAATTTTCCGAAGCCCGCTTCGCGCGCCTCAATCGCGGCCTCGGCCTCGCATCAGGTTTGATCAGCCTCGGCTTCGGCCTGTTCATCGTCTATCAGATGGGCTTCGTCAACGGTCTCTTCAGTCACCATCCCAACTGGGTGCCGCACTAAACTTTTATTTCGACTGCGCCGCAGCGTACTGGGAAGACTAGGAACTGGCGGCATGATCTCCAAACTGCGAGTCCAGGCGCAACTTCAACTCATTGTCTTTAATCCCGTTTGAAACCCTACAGTGATTCCCTCTTACCTGTAACGAGTTGACCTTATTGTTCGAAACGCCTCGCTTTGGCACCATGCGCCTGAGCAAAAGACCCGAGTTCGACCGCCCGAAGTGAAGCCTCACGCGGTTGAGCCCGAGCGATCGAAACCACGCAAGTTCGGCCCGGTTTTTATATTTCTCATCCCCCAAAAAGAAAGGCTGCACGCATGCATTCAGAGACATGGTACGAACAAGCAGGCAAACTGGGCGTCACATCCGGCCCGCGCGAGATTCCCGACGCACCGACTGTGCTGGTAGCCGCGATTGATTGGCAAGTTCGCATCGGGCTCTCCACCGTCCTGCCTTGTTTTACGATCAACGCCGTGTGGGCTGCGAGCGTCGCTGAAGCAAGCAGGGTGCTAGAGAGCAAAAATATCTCCGCTTGCCTATGCGGTTTCTGGCTGGAAGACGGGACGTTCAAAGACTTGGCTCGCTACCTGCGGCGGTCGGAAACCAAAGTTCCCCTAATTGCTGTTTCTGCTCCCGCCTGCCGCAACGAGTATCGCGACTACCTCGCTGCCATGCACATCGGCGCTTTCGATTTTCTTTGCCATCCTTACCTAAAAAGTGATTTGGACCGAGTCCTGCGCCAAGCCATAACGGCCCACACGCGCCAAAGTTTGGATCCGTCGCGCCCCAATTTACGCGCCTGATCGTCACAAGAGAGCGGGAATCGCAGGCGGCGGGTTCTGCTCCGATTTTAGTTGCAGATTCGGTTGACACTCTTTCCTCCACTCTGATACTTTTTGGTTGTTCTTGATAGAGGAGCGGAAGCCACCAGTAGCTGGGTCTGATTTTCCGAGATGCTTCGGAGGCCGAGCGAAAGGGGCGCAGGAGTTCATTCCGCCGAAGTCGTCGGGGAAGCTCACTCCGCGGCGATTGGGGGGCCAGGCTAATACCTGCCCACTGTCATCCGTTGAAAAACGGGTGGAGCGCTATTGGGAAGTGAAGGCACCGGGTAATCTCCTCGGCCTTTCTTTCTCTCTCCTCCATTCTCTTTTTCAATTCGAAGACTCGAGAACGCAGCACAAGCCGTGCAGTCACGTTTGTATCGCTGGAATGATGCATCTTTTCGAGCTAACACGTTCGCTCGTTGACATCGAGTCCATCACGAATCACGAAGAGGCTGTCTCCTCTTTCGTCTTCGAGATTCTCTCGAACCTCGCTGCCCGCTCGGGCGGCCGCGTCGAACGCTGCCCAGTCGAGGCAAATCGTTTCAACGTGTTCGCGCACTGGAGGA
>DATEVZ010000294.1:0-3744 GCA_035258265.1 Candidatus Acidiferrales bacterium | reverse complement strand
GTCAATGTGACCCTAGGCGCCTTTGTCGCAAAGGGAAACGCCTTGTTGAAAACGCACTGATTGCGAGCTCGTATCATATTGTGTTCAAATGTCTTAGCCATGAACCCGGCACCGGAATCTGCGGCCAAGATGCAAAATGATGCAAGCCTGCGTCTACGCGCGATCCCATCGGTGGACGAGCTGCTCGGGCAGGCTCTGCTGGTAGCGCTCGCCGAACGGTCCGGCCGCGCACTCGTTACCCAAGCCGTCCGCGACGTTCTCGCCCAACTACGCGTCCAGCTGAAAGCCGACCCGGCGCTAGCAAATGATCCAGGCACCGCAACATTCCAACTGCCGCAGCTGGAATCCCGTGTTATCGCCGAAGTCGAGCGAATTCTCACTCCCTCGCTTCGCCGGGTGATCAATGCGACGGGTGTGGTGCTCCACACAAACCTGGGTCGGGCGCCGCTTTCGTCCGCTGCGGCGGCACAAATCGCCGAAACGGCGACGCACTATTCCAACCTTGAGTACGACATCCCACGCGGCGAACGTGGCAAGCGCGATGTGCACACCACAAGCCTGCTCGCCAGGCTTGTCGGCGCGGAAGCTGCCATCGTTGTGAACAACAACGCCGCGGCCGTGTTTCTAGTCCTGAATACGCTGGCCAAGGGCGCCGAGGTGATCGTTTCTCGTGGGGAGCTCATTGAAATTGGCGACGGCTTTCGCATCCCGGACATCATGAAGGAAAGCGGCGCGGTTCTCCGCGAAGTGGGAACCACGAACCGCACCGGCCTCCGCGACTACGAACGGGCGATCAGCGAGTGCACACGGCTTCTGCTGCGCGTGCACCCTTCGAATTTTCGCATCACGGGATTCACCGAGCGCCCCTCGCTGGAAGAACTCGTCGCGCTTGGCGAGCGTTTTCACCTTCCCATGTACGAGGACCTGGGCTCGGGCTGCATCGCCGATCTCGCCGCCAGCGGAATCGCGGAGCCTGTCGCGCGCGCCAGTTGCGACGCGGGCGCATCCATCGTGACGTTTAGCGGAGACAAATTGCTAGGCGGGCCTCAGGCGGGAATCATCGCAGGCCAAAGGGAATTCGTGGATCGCATCCGTTTCAATCCGCTTTTCCGGGCGCTGCGTGTGGATAAACTCACTATCGCCGCGCTGGAAGTCACGCTGAAAAATTATTTGCGCGGTGCGCTCGACGAGATTCCCGCGCTGCGCATGATTCGCTTATCGGCGGAAGAAATCGGAAAGCGCGCACAGAGTTTCTGTGAAAGATTGCGCGCTAACCTGCAACCCGACATAACTCTCGAAGTCCGACCAGGCTTTTCAGTGATCGGCGGCGGCTCCACGCCCGATCAACAGTTGCCAACACATTTGATCGCAATCGCAAGCCTGCACCAATCTCCAGCACAGATGGAATCGCGCCTGCGCCAGCCTCAGAGTGCCGCCTCGGGCGTAGGAGCGCCAGATCACTCAATTCCAGTAATCGCCCGCATCGAAGACAACCGCGTAATCCTCGACCTCCGCACAGTACTCCCCGAAGAAGAAGCGACACTGCTCGCTTCAATTCAATCTGCTCTGTTCCAAGAATGAGTCGCGGAAGAAAACTCGTGTCATCCTGAACGAAGTTTTCTGTTTTCGATTTTCCATTTCATTTCTCGGCGCCTCTGGGTCTCTGTGGCGAAACGCTAGAGTCTATTAATCACGCCAGCCACGCAGCCCGCCCCGAATCCATTATCAATGTTCACCACACTTACATTCGAAGCGCAGCTATTCAGCATTGCGAGCAAGGCCGTCAATCCGCCGAAACTCGAGCCGTAACCAGTGCTCGTCGGCACCGCAATCACGGGGGCCGAGACCAAGCCGGCCACCACGCTAGGCAGCGCGCCTTCCATTCCGGCCACGCAAATAATTACGCGCGCTTCCGCGAGTTGTTTGCGATGCTCGAGCAGCCGGTGCAATCCTGCAACGCCTACATCGTAAATCGCCTCAGCGTGGTGTCCCATCATTTGCGCAGTCACCAGCGCCTCTTCCGCCACCGGAATATCGCTGGTTCCGGCGGTCACGACTAGAATCGAGCCTTTTCCATTGTTCGCGCGGCTACGCTCGATCGTGATCGCCCCGGACAATTCATAAAACTTTGCCGAGCGCGCCAGTTTTTTTACCGCGGCAAATATCTTCTTGTCCGCGCGCGTGATCAGGATGTTGTGCGACGCTTTCGCGCGCAACATCCCGCGTACGATTCCCAGCACCTGTGGGGGGCTTTTTTTTCGCGCGAAAATCACTTCCGGAAAACCTTGTCGCAGCGAACGGTGATGATCGATCTTGGCGAAGCCCAAGTCCTCATACGGCAATTGGCGCAGCCTCTCGACGGCGCTTTCCACCGACAGCGTCCCACTCTTTACCGCTTCTAGAAATTTCCGAACTTCGCGCTCATCCATTGTGTTTGCTTGCAGCCTCCCCATCCTAACATCACGAACGGATCCTCCTGCGTTGGTTCATTGGAAGAACCCGCACTGCCCGCGTATCTTCCGAGATTCGTGCTACATTGGCGCCCAGTCGAAAGCTGCACTTTCGTCCTATCGCAGCTATTCAGACCGACTCTACTCGGAGGCGCACTCATGGGCTTGCTTTGGGAAATCATCATCGGGATTCTCGCTGGCTTCCTGGCCGCGAAAATCGTGAAGGGTTCCGGCATGGGCATCTTGCTTGACCTGCTCGTCGGCATCGTAGGCTCCGTACTCGGCGGCTGGGTTTTCACTTTGCTGGGTCTCGCGGCCTACGGTCTGATTGGTCAACTGGTAATGGCCACCATCGGCGCCATCCTACTTCTGCTGATCATTCGCGCCATCAAACGAGCCTAACCTGGAACCAGACGCGTCTAGGCCGCACCAGTGGCCAGTTCAGCGCTCTATGTCTTGGCGTAGAGCCGATTGATGCGCGGCTGGATAAACCATATGCCTATAGGGTAAAACCACAGCAGAAAAAACGTCCCCGCATATTCGTTGAAAATCGCGCTCTTGCCGGTTTCCGCAATTGCCAAGCTTTTTGAAACGAAATAAAAGTTGTAGAACATGCAGAACGCGGCGAGCAGCAGCAGCGGGACGATCACCCCGAATGCAATCGGGGTGACACTCTGAAAAAGCCCGACGAACCCGAAGACATAAATCGAGGTGAAGATGACCGTAAGTGAAAATACACCGATCCTGAGTCTAAGCACTGGCTGTGCCAGGGAATTCAAGAACGACCCCATGGACCACAGCCAAAGCAGATAGCTCAGCGCCGATACCGCAGTCACGATTTCCAGCACCCCAAACGCTTCGGCAAAACCCTCTGGCGACCTCGCGGCTGAGGTGGCGTAGCCCAACATGGGCAATTCCCCGATCGCGAATACAGCGACAAATAGAAGGAAAATTTGCCAATGCTTGGCGCGCACGAACAGAGTGCGGATCCAGTTCATATTCCCTCATACTTCATCATGGTTTGACGCGCGCCGGCCTCGCCACAGACTTTCGGAAATAACCGAACAATTGTCAACAAACAACAAGTCCTGCGACACAGCAAAGTGGGACGGATGAATTTCTCTGATGCGCCCTCTGCGGTAGATTCTGAAACGGTCACCTAAGCACGCTGTAGTTATCCGGGCCGTCTTGACTTTGCCGAAACCCGGCACCTACACTCGATGACACATCAATCGCCCATGCCAAAATCCAGTGGAAGCATCATCACGGTCGGAATCACCGGTGCGAGTGGTGC
>DATEVZ010000293.1:0-4252 GCA_035258265.1 Candidatus Acidiferrales bacterium | reverse complement strand
ATCCTGCGACTCACCTGCTTTATTTCCTGTCGATGGAAGATTGCGCGACGTATTTTCTGAAGCCCCAGCAATTCGAAGAAGGCCGAACGTACTACTCGACTGGAATTAAGCACCCAGGCAACCGGACTCCGGAGAAAATTCTGCTGGCCTACGACGTAACCTCCGGAAAATTCGCTTGGCGCTATCCGCAGATCGGAACTGGCCATTCCTCGGGCGGAACCATGACCACGGCTGGCGGCCTTACATTTTTTGGCGACGATGCCGAATCTTTTGAAGCCGTGGATGCACAGTCTGGCGCACCGCTCTGGCATTTCCATACCGGGCAGTTGATGCACGCTTCGCCGATGAGTTTTGCAGTAGATGGCAAGCAGTACGTGGCGATCGCGTCCGGCAGCGACGTATTTGCCTTTGCCTTGCCCTAGCTTTGGACATGTTGTCGTTGTGGTCTGCAAAAAATCGTTGACCAGGAGGAACGCATATGATCAGCACGCAGGTTTCGCGCAGGAACTTCGCCACCCGGTTCGCCACATTTCTTTCCGGCTTTGGAATCGCAGGCGCTCTCGGCAAGACAGCATCGGCAGCGCCCCAGAAGAACGAAGTGCAGAAGCTGGATTACGACGGCAAACCGGCCGGCAAAGGATTCATCACACCGGTCATCGTCTACGACGGCGTCGTCTACATCGCCGGCCAAGGCGCGCATTCGCATGATTCAGGCGAAATTCCCATGGATATCGAATCGCACGCAAAGAAGGTGATGGAGAACGTGAAAGCGGTGGTGGAGGCGGGCGGCGGAACGATGGACAGCATCCTGCAACTCACAGTTTTTCTCACTTCCATTGACAATTACGACGGCCTGAACAAAGTCTTCAAGACCTATTTCCCGAATGGCGGACCCGCACGTACTTGCGTTGCCGTCGCGGCCTTGCCCGGAAATTCGCTGGTCGAAATCAATTGCACCGCAGCCGTCGTCCGCAAATAACAAGGAGCTGACCATGGGCCTTCGATCAAACCGCAGATCATTTCTAGCAACGGCGGGCGCAGTGGCAGCGGCGGCCTGGAGCGGCGTGCGGCTCCGTGTCGCCAGTGCCGCCGCGACTCCGCCGCAAGTGGATAAGATTTCCGGATTTGGAGCCACGGGAAATGTGTACCAGGAGCTCGGCGTCACCACGGTTATCAACGGCCAGGGCACGATGACGACGCTCGGCGGATCGCTAATCCGGCCTGAGGTCGAAGCAGTAATGGCGCTGGGGTCGAAGCATTTCGTCAGCATTCCAGAGTTGGAGCGGGCGGCCGGCGAACGACTCGCGCAGATGCTGAAATTGCCCGACGGTTACTCTGTCCTGGTTACCTCGGGTGCTGCGGCCGCGATCCAATCCGGCCTCGCCGGCTTGTTGACCGGCGACAATGAACAGCTGATTCAACAGTTACCGGATCTGACCGGGCTGAAATCCGAAGTCATCATCCAGAAAACCCACCGCAATCCTTTCGATCATCAGTTGCGCGCGACGGGCGTCAAGCTGGTGGTGATCGAAACTCGCGAAGAGCTGCACAACGCGGTCGGACCAAAAACCGCGATGATGCACTTCACGAATTTCGCGAACGTCGCGGGGCAAATCAAGGTGGAGGAGTGGCCGAAGCTGGCAAAGGAGTACAACCTGCCGACGATGATCGACGCCGCGGCCGACACGCCGCCCGTTTCGCATCTGTGGGACTACGCACAAATGGGCTACGACATGATCACCTTCAGCGGCGGCAAAGCGATGCGCGGTCCGCAGTGCGCGGGCTTGTTGATCGGACGGAAGGAGATGCTGCACAACGCGCTGTTGAATAACAGTCCCTTCGAAGATACGCTCGGCCGCGGCCAGAAAGTGGGCAAGGAAGAAATCGTTGGGATGATCAAAGCGGTCGAAATCTATTTGAATGAGGACCACGCTGCGCTGACCAAGGAATGGTGGAGCAGGCTCGACAAAATTTCCGCGGATGTCACCAAGGTGCCTGGAGTCAGCACGGCTTACTTTGTGCCGGACGTCGCCAACCACGTGCCGCATGTTCAGATCAATTGGGATCCGCGGCGCATCGCACTCGCACCGCGCGAGGCTGCCGGACTGCTGCGCAAAGGAACACCATCGATTGTCGTGGAGAGCACAGAAACGGGTTTGGCGATGAATTCCTTCATGCTGCAGCCGGGCGAGGATGCCATCGTCGGCGCAAAAATCACCGAACTGCTGCGGGCGCATCCAATCTAATCCATGCTATTTTTCTGGCATGCGAAGCTTTGAGCCTTTCTGCTCGAGCCATTTGTTGAACTCCTGAACCATGGGCAAGGTCCATTTCGAATCAATTTGACCGGGTGTGTAACGCCCTTCGCGAAGCATCTGGTGGCCCCAATCATCGATCAGATGACTCATTTCCGAGCTTCCCGCAACTTTCTCAGCCAGCTGGGGAGGAATGAAAGTGATGCCCTCTGGGTCTCCGAGTGCGATATCTCCCGGCAGCACGGTCGTCTGGCCGATGCGGATGGGAACATTGATGCCGACCAACATGACGTTTTCGAGCGCCGAGGGATCGAAATCACGAGCGTAAACCTGGAATCCGTGTATTTCCTGAATTCCGCTGACATCGCGCACCGCGCCGTCGACGATCAATCCATTGTGACTGTGCGCGAAAATCGCGGTGGAGAGATTGTCGCCGACAATGGTGCCGTCCTTCACCTTGCCGAAAAGGTCGACAACCAGAACGTCGCCGGGCTCGAGGATGTCTATGATCCAGGAATTCTCCTCGCCGATGCGGCCTTCCTTCTTTCCCATGGCCTGAATCACGGAGTCCACGTCCGGGCGACGCGGCATGAAGACGGCCGTGACCACGCGGCCGACCATACGCTCGCCTGGGTTGATCACCTTCCAGTGCCCTTCAAATTGATTGAAGTAGTTGGCCTCCTGCAGCACATCCCAGGCTTGCTCCGCGTCGGTATCTTTCAGGCGCGCAAGGATCGCGTCGGCAACTTTAGGGCGACCGTCGGCGAATCGCTCGCCATGCCAATCCGGCGTGAACGCGATGCGCTGCTCGGTGGAGAAAAGCCCGAGCTGCGCCTCTGCAGGCAGCGAGTAAGCGCCGAACAACACAACCAGAAATGCGATACGCAGCGCGCCGATCATGAGTGCCTCCTTTTGGCGCGAGGCGTAAGAAACTCAGTACGCCGCGGCGGAAGACTTGAAATAGCGACTGCAAACGGCGAAACAGTATCACGCTGGCGAAACACGAGCCAACAGTATGCGGGGGAATTTACTGAAGGGAAGTCCATTGGTGCAGCGCCCACCGAGACGGCCACACAGATATGAATGTCCCCGGAACAAACCATCCGTATTCGACCCGCGTGCGATGGCTGCTGATTTTTTGGCTCTTCGTGCTGAGTTGTGTTGCGTTTCTTGACCGCGTGAATATGTCCATCGCGGGAAGCTCCATCGCCACCAGCTACCACCTTACCAATGTGCAGCTCGGTTCGGTCTTCAGCGCGTTTCTGTGGGGATATGCGCTGTTCCAGACGATCGCCGGGTCATTGGTCGTCCGGCTGGGGCCGCGGCGTGTGCTGGCGGTGGGCGTGGTGTGGTGGGGGATTTTCACCGCGCTGACAGCTGCAGTCCCTGTCTCGCTCGCTGGGGCGCTCGCAATGTTCATCGGCATTCGCTTCCTGTTGGGTGCCGGCGAATCGATCATTTATCCCGCTTCGAATCAATTCGTGGCCCGATGGATTCCCGCAGACGAGCGCGGCATCGCTAACGGCTGGATTTTCGCAGGCGTGGGCGTGGGCGCCGGAATCTCGCCGCCGCTAATCACGCGGATAATGTCGCACCACGGCTGGCGTGCGTCGTTTTGGGTGTGCGCGGCGATCGGAGTCGTCGCCGGGGCAATTTGGTTTGCGATTGCCCGCGATACGCCGGAGCAACATCCGTGGGTCTCTGCAGGCGAGAAAAAAAAGATCGACGGGAGCCTGACGAGTCCAGGCGCAGCCACGCCCTCCGCAAATGTCCACGTCGCGCGAATTCCCTGGGGCAGAATCTTAACGAGCCGCGAAGTATGGGCCGTGACGGTAAGCTATTTTTGTTTCGGCTACGTAGCATGGATTTTCTTCAGCTGGTTCTACATCTATCTGGCGAAAGTACGCGGCTTGAATCTGAAAGCCAGCGCGTTTTACGCCATGCTTCCTTTTCTTGCGATGGCCGTATGCTCCGCGCTCGGTGGCGTGCTCAATGAC
>DATEVZ010000292.1:0-7524 GCA_035258265.1 Candidatus Acidiferrales bacterium | reverse complement strand
TGCGTCCCTGCACTTTCACCAGCATTTCCGGCGAACTGGCCACCACCGAGACGTCGTCAATTTTCAAATAGCACAGATACGGCGACGGGTTCACAACGCGCAACGCGCGATAAATTTCGAACGGATCAGCGTTTGTTCGCGCTGAAAAGCGCTGACTGGGCACCACCTGAAAAATGTCACCGGCGCGGATGTAGCTTTTGGCCTTGCGCACCGCGGCAACGTAGCGCGCTTTCGTGAAGTTCGATTCGATCCGCAACGGCCCGCGACGTCGCGAGCGGCGCTGCCGAGGCAACGGACTTTCCAGCTTGCGGCGCGTGCGCCGGATTTCGCGCACGGCAGCACTATATTTTTGCCGCAGGCTCCCTTTCGTCTCCGTAAAAACATTGCGAATTACCCAGACGCGGTGTTGCACGTGATCGAAGGCCACCAGCCCGAGGTAAAACATCATCACGCAATCGTCGAGATTCAAATCGTCGCGGCCACTCGCAGGAATGCGCTCGGTCAGCCGCACCATGTCGTAAGCGAAATAGCCGATCGCTCCGCCGATGAGCGGCGGAAGCCCCGGAACGCGCACCGGGTGATAGCGCTCAGTGAGCTGCCGCAAATTCGCGATGGGGTCCGCGGTGAAATTCTTGCGCTGGCCGCCAGTTTCAAAGCTACATTCGCGTCCGCGGCAGCGAAACACTTCTTCGGGATTCGCCCCGGCGAAGGTATAGCGCGCAATGTTCTCGCCGCCTTCAACACTTTCCAGCAGGAACGAATATTTTGCATTGTGCGCGAGGCGCAGATGGGCGCCCACGGGCGTCAGCAGGTCCGCCGTGAAAGTCTCATAAACCGGAACGAGGTTTCCCTGCCGCGCGAGCTTCGAAAACGTCTTGAAATCCGGCTGAATCATCGCGCAGCCATTTTCTCTTCGTTGCGAAGGGCGCGCAAGACCGCGCGACGCATGGCCGATTCCGGTGCGCGTTCGCCGGTCCAGATTTCCCATTGTGCAGTGCCCTGCGCCACGAACATTTCGACGCCCGAAGCGGTCTCAATGCCGCGGTGCGCTGCAATTTGCAAGAGCTTGGTGCTGCGCGGGCGGTAAATCAAATCGAACACCAGACGGCAATTCAGCTCCTCGGCGCGGAGCGGCGCACGATCGCTATGCGGATACATTCCCACCGGGGTCGCGTTGACGATCGCGTCAAAAAATTCCCGACGCAGCCGCGGGCGCTCCACCGCTTCGCCGCCAACCAAGCGCGCCAGGGCCTTGGCCTGCTTCATGCGGCGCGCGCAAATGCATACCACCGCTCCCGATTCTGCCAGCGCAAACGCTACGGCGCGCGCCGCGCCGCCTGCGCCGAAGATCAGCGTGCGGCTGCCGCGCAACGGAATACGCCGCTCGAGCGCGCGCAGCACGCCGACGTAGTCCGTGTTGTAGCCGTAGAGCTTCCCGCCGCCCCGCACTACCACCGTATTCACGGCGCCAATCGCCGCGGCCATTGGATCGCAATCATCGAGATGCCGCAGAATCGCTTCCTTGTGAGGGATTGTGACGCTGAAACCGGCAATTCCCAGCGGGTCAACTGCACGCAGAAAGTCTCTCAAGTCGTGCACCAGAAACGGCAAGAAGACCGCATCCATCTTGCGTGCCTGGAAACCCGCGTTCTGTAACACGGGCGAAAGTGAATGCCCGATGGGGTCGCCGATCACGGCATAGACGCGCGTCTTGCGGCGAAGCCTGTCCGCGCGGTAAAGATGCTTCATCGCATCGAGCGTCACCTGTCCAATTGCGGTGGCGTTCTGCACGGGCGCGTACGCAAGGGCACTTCCTTCACGCAAGGCCAGCACGCGTGCCGGAAGCGCTACATCGCCCATCGGCACCGCAACTACGTTTTTCCGCTCGTGTGCGAGACGCAGCACGTCAATGCTCTCTACAAGCGAATTGCACTGAACCGCAATCTTGATTGCATCGGGACAGGTGCGCGCCAAATCGACGGCAACTCGCTTCAGATTCTTGTCGGTACGCTCGAAAAAATGCGCCGAGGCCATCTGACGGCCCTCGCCAAGCAGCACATCGAGCAGTTCCGACGGGCACGACGACGACGTCTCGATCTCGAGGTCGTACCAGTCACAGCCGGCGCGGATAGCCTCGGCAAGGTGAATGAGCTGCTTCGCAATCGTTCCGGTGAACTTGCCCCCCGCCTCGCGGCGTCGGCAAGTGGCGATAAACGTCGCCCGCGTCCCGCTAACCCGCTGGCTGACGCGCAACCGGGCAAGAAGTTTGGAAATTTCAGCGTCATCGGACAGCCAGTCGAGCCGCAGCTCGATGGTTCGCGTGACGCCCAGCGCCCGGCGAACCTGTCTCCACATTGAACGAGCGTCCGCAGCGGCAACCACCGCACAAATTTTGACCCGGCTAATCATTGGGCTCGCTTGCGACGAGCGAGGGGCCGAAGGTCCGTCGAAGGTGTCCACGCTGGCGAATTAAGCCGCATCCTGTCCTATCGTACAGGTGATGCTGGGCTTGTGCCAGCGGTGCACAATATGTAAAGCGGCGCCGACCATTGTCTTGACGGGTTCCAGTACGTCTATTACAGTCGGGTCATTGCCGGGCTTTGCGGGGAGCGCCTGTTCCGCGGCGCACGATATTCAAAGGAGCTTGCTTTTATGCGTGGGAAAATTGTCCTTGCCGGACTGATTTTGAGCCTTTCCGGGGTCGCCACCTCCGCCCAAGTAGCGGCGTCTGCCCCCACTCAGAAGGACTTGTACTGCACGGGAACTATCACCAACGAGTCCGTGCCGCGCGATACCTACGTAATCACAGGCGAAGGCTCCAATTACAAGATCACCTTTGACGAAGGCGACTACGTTTACGTGAACAAAGGCGCCGCGCAGGGTGTCAAAGTAGGCGACGAATTCTCGGTAATCCGGCCGGCCGAAGACCCCACGGAAATCGAATGGTCCAAATGGCAGTTCGCGATCATTCGCAAGATGGGAACCTGGTGGGAAGATCAGGGCCGCGTCCGCGTAGTTGTGGCTCAGCCGAATACTGCAATTGCGCAAGTGGAAAATTCCTGCAATTACGTGCAGCGTGGAGACGTCCTGCTGCCGTTCAAAGAACGCCCAGCGCCGCCACTGAAGGCGGAAACGAACTTCGACCGCTTTGCGCCGTTTAGCGGAAAAGCGACCGCGATGGTCATGATTGGCAAGGCTTTCCAGGTCGAGTTGGGTACGAATGACGTTTTCTTCGTGAATTTGGGCAGCGAGCAGGGCGTCCGCGTTGGCGACTACTTCCGCATCTTCCGCTACACCGGCACTCAGCACGAACTCGCGTATCAAACGTATCGGTATGCTTTTGATGCCGATAGATTATCGAAGGTCGGCAAGGTGTACGGATTTGGTACGGTTCCGGCAAAATATACGTGGGACAACACTCCGCGCGAAGTGATTGGCGAGGGAATCGTCCTGCGGACCGGCTCCAATTCGGCCACGGTGTTGGCCACTTATACTCTGCGCGAATTCTACGTCGGGGATTACGTCGAACTCGAGTAATTCGCGACGAGCGCCGACGCTGCGTTTCAGCGCAAGGGCTTCTGGTTATGCTGAAGCGCTGATTCGCTGAAAACCTCGGCAGTGAACGCTTGGATTCGCGTATGCGGATCTTGCCAGGCTTCTCGTTCCAGACCCGCCTTGACGCAGGTTTCTTCCAGAAATCGAGCCGCCTGCCACTTGAATTCCGTCGCTACCTGCGGCAACAAGACGCCGCGTTGCCATCCCCGGCTAACCACTAGACCGTGTTTCCCTGCTTCGATTTTCTCGAGGGTCGTGTCTTGCAGCGGCGATAGAATAGAAAGCTCGATCTCGATTTCAGCCACTTCTTCCGCGCGGACTGGCTTGAAACGCGGATCCTCGAGCGCAGCGGCTTTCGCGCAATGCACAACTACCTCGATAAGCGGATCCTTTGATGGAAGCTGTCCGACGCATCCCCGCAGACGTCCTCGCCGATGCAGCGTGACAAACGCGCCGCCCGGCTGACGCAAAACTTCGTCATCTGGAAAATCTGGAACGGATTCCCGCTTTTCTACACTAGCGGTGAGGGCGCTCCTGGCTAGCTCGAGCAGCAACTGCTTCTCGCGATCAGCGAGTGGGGACATCCTGCGGTTTTTCTTCCTGTTTCACAATCATCATGCTGCGACGCCGCTGTTGAACGCGAAAGTTAATCTGCGTCCAGAACATCTGAAAATAATGGCCTGCCGACGCCACCGCGCTGATCACCACCAGCCACAGCAGCACCGTACCCAGAAGTTTCAGCGACGGATGATCGGCCGTCAAAATTACGGCACATCCGGCGAGAACCTGCAGAATCATTTTCATCTTGCCCAGCGGCGAAGCGGGGATAATCAATCCCTCCACCGAGGCAATTTCTCGGAGACCCATCACCATGAATTCCCGTCCGATGATGATCACCACCATCCAAGCTTGCATCAGCCCCATTTCCACTAGCGAAATAAAAGCCGCGGAAATTAGAAGTTTGTCCGCGATCGGATCGAGCAGAATTCCCAGAGTGGTGATTTCTTTGCGCGAACGCGCGAGATATCCATCCATTACGTCAGTCGCGGCCGCGACCAGCAGAATCAGAACGCCCCACACCTCGAAGTGAATTGGTAATCCCAGAAAATTGAAGTTCGGCTGGCGGGTAAGCAGAACGACCACGAGCAGCGGAACGAAAAAGATCCGCAGGGTCGTCAAACTGTTCGGCAGGTTCATGAATTTCCCGGGCAAAATCCCCCGGCTCGCGGGCTGTCGCGCCCCGAAGGTTCAAGCAACTATAGTCCCGCAATCATGGCGAGTCAACGGTACCCGGCACGAGCATTTTAGTGCGGCGCGCACTCGCAGCGAAAATCCGCCCAGTTGCCTAGAAAGGCAAATCCCTGCGTTAGTAACGGTTAGCGAACGCTCTGCTGCAAACCTGTGCAAATTCCATACGGCTGTAACAATACCGTTTCTGCGCAAGAACTCAAGGGCGCCAGCGTGCAAAGAAACAACAACACAAGCATTTACAATGACTTACGGCGACGTCCGAATCGAAGCCTCTTCAGAAGTGGGTTTTCCGCGTATTTTTCTCGCTTTTTCGAGGCTCGCTTTTCCACAACGATTTCCACAGAGGCATCCATACAAATCCCTTTATTTCTGACGGTTTTGGGCGAAAAGACGATCAAGCAGGCGCGCGGCAATCCACAAAATCCACACGTACTGAGTACATTTACGGCTTCAAGGGTTTCGCATCGTCAAACGGAGTTGTAACTCCTGCGGATGCCAGTGTGAAATCCTCCAAGCGCCGCGCCAAAGATTCCGGCAATTCAGCGTCCAGATGCATGTGGCCATCCAGCACTTCCGAGTGCAATACGCGCCCACAAGCGTGAACCAACGAAAGATGCCGCCCATCTGAAATGGGAATTCGCAAATCTAGCCGCACGAGCGGATCCACGGGAAGCGCGGCGTCCACGCGCGCCAGCAGTTCTTCGAGGCCGGCTCCGGTGACTGCCGAAGTAAAAATCTTGTTCCCATTTTTGCCGTTCGCTTTCACGAGTGCGGCGAGTTCTCCTTCGGAAAGGCGGTCGGTTTTGTTGAAGACTTGCAGGCGCGGCCGATCCTGCACGCCGAGGTCCGCGAGAACTTTCATCACGTCGGCGTCCTGCTCGGCGTGATGAGGATTCGAAATGTCGCACACTTGCACGATCAGCGCAGCTTCCTGAACTTCTTCAAGTGTGGCGCGGAACGCCGCAATCAAATCCGGCGGCAAATCGCGCAGAAATCCTACTGTGTCGGAAAGCAGCGCGCGGCGGCGAGATGGCAGACGCACCGCGCGGACGGTGGGATCGAGCGTCGCGAACATTTTCGATGAAGTCAGCACGTCCGAATGTGTGAGTGCATTGAAGAGCGTGGATTTTCCAGCGTTGGTGTATCCGACGAGTGCAATCATTCCCAGGGGAACAGCCTGGCGCGCACGGCGCCGTGTGGTGCGCTGCCGGCGAACCGTTTCGATCGCTTGCTTGATCTTGCTGACGCGGTCGCGGATGCGTCGGCGGTCGGTTTCGAGTTTTTGTTCGCCAGGGCCGCGCGTCCCGATGCCGCCGCCCAGCCGCGAAAGCTCTTCACCACGTCCGGTGAGCCGCGGCAGCAGATAATTCAATTGCGCGAGTTCCACTTGGAGTTGGCCCTCGCGCGTCCGCGCATGGCACGCAAAAATATCGAGGATGAGCTGCGTGCGGTCGATCACACGCGTGCCGATTCCCTTTTCCATGTTGCGGAGCTGCACAGGAGTCAGATTGTGGTCCACGATCACCAGCGGCACGTGGTGCGCTTCTGCCTCCGCGCGGATTTCATCTAGCTTGCCGCGGCCCACGAGCGTCGCGGGGTCCAGAGCTTCCCGCACCTGCATAATGCTCCCCGCGATTTTTGCCCCGGCGCTTTCCGCCAGTTCTTCAAGCTCCATCAGCGAATCGCGGCCAGCAGCCGAAGGATCGCCGGCGTAGCCGCGCATCGCCTTTTTCAGGCCGACGCCAACGAGAAGCACGCGTTCGCGATTGTCCAAAGATTGAGGGGTCTTCATACGGCTCGATTGAAGCTGGTCCAATGCAACGTGAGGAGGCGCCTATCCATTCTTTGCTCGATTATACTCCGATCGCTATCGGTGAGCGAATCCGATGGCTAGCGGTTAGCTAGCTGCAGGCGTAGAACGATCGGAAGCGGCCAAAATCAGATCCGACAGCGACTCGCTGAGGCTGCGTCCAGCAACTTGAAACTCCAGGTCTCGCGTGGCGCGATCGAGCCAGCCGAGATATACCAGCAGCGCGATTTCTGCCCACGACTCAGCCAGTTCCGGAGTGAATCCAATATCGCGCAGCACGCTGGCAATATGTTTCGTGCGTTTCTTTTCGATCGACGAAATGCGCGAGGCCACGCGCTCGTCACGGCGCGCCCATGCGCGCAGAGCCGCCTCTACTCGCGCGCGCCCGGGATCGGCGCAATGTTCGATGAAATGCGCCCAACGCGCCGCCGCCCGTGGAGTAACTACTGTCGCGCCCAGCCATTCGGTTTCATCGTGCTCCCAGCGGTCGAGCATCTTTGCCAATAGCTCTTCGCGGTCCTGAAAATGCCAGTAGAAACTGCCCTTGCTCACACCGAGATCACGCGCCAGCAGCTCGATGCGCACCGACTCAATCCCTTCGGTGGATAAGCGCGCAAATGCAGCCCGGATCCAGTCATCCGGCTGCAGCGGAGAAGATTTCAGAGCAGGTGCGCTGGCCATATGGTCGCCTGTAGTTGTCCTGCGTGCCGCGGCACAATACTCGAGTGCGCGCAGGCCGTCAAGTTTCGAGCATAATTATGACGAAATTTTCATAAGAGCTGCAGCAAAAATCTCCGGATCATCGCCGAAGCCCTCGAGCCAATGAACCGCACCCTCTTTGCGGAACCAGGTGATTTGGCGCTTTGCAAAATTGCGCGTGGCTTGCTGGATGCGCCCTACGGCTTCCT